>JASFIG010000163.1:0-9312 GCA_050122795.1 Desulfobacterales bacterium | reverse complement strand
ATGCGGCCAATACAAAGTTGTTGGGGGGGGGTGGTGTCGACGGCGCCATTCATCGTGCCGCCGGTCCGGAATTGTTGGCAGAGTGCCGCACCATCGGCGGTTGTCCCACAGGCGAAGCCCGCATAACCGGTGGATACAACCTGCCGGCACGCCATGTCATTCATACCGTTGGTCCGGTATACAGCGGCAAGCCTCAGGATAGCCGGCTGCTGACCGGCTGCTATCTGAACAGTTTAATGCTGGCCATTGAAAATAACCTCAAAACCATTGCGTTCCCAGCCATAAGCTGCGGGGTATATGGATATCCGATTGAAGCGGCATGCAAAATCGCAGTGGACACCAGCATCGAATTCTTACAACACAATCCATCTCTTGAAAAGATCATTTTCATCCAGTTTTCGGAGAAGGATTTTGAGGTCTATAATAGCTACTTAAAATCATTATCATAGGCTTTATATTGTCATTTCTTTGAAATTTATTAGATATATTTCTCACCACGAAAACGCGAAAGTTAAAAAGCACGAAATTTAATTTTTTAGCTTTTCGTGTTTTCGTCTTTTCGTGCTTTCGTGGTTTATGACTCTTTTTCGTTAAACTTGTCGCCTTTTTGTGGCGTTCATTTTAGATTTGACAAATTAGGGTGCCATTATTAAGATTAACATGATACAGCCAGATCGAGCGTGGTACGCGCGTTGAGCTGATAATATTCAAGGAGGGTTGACACATTATGGTGGAAGTAACCGAAGAAGCGGCTAAACAGATTAAAGATTATTTCAAAGACAAAGAAGTGACACCGATCCGTATTTTCTTAAATTCCGGCGGTTGAGGCGGCCCATCTCTGGCCATGGCTCTGGATGAGCCTAAAGAAAACGATCAGGTGTTTGATGTAAACGGTTTCCAATTTATCATGGAAAAGGATTTTTACGAAAAAGCACAACCCGTAAAAGTTGATTTTTTAGGATACGGATTTAAAATCGACTCCAGCATTGAATTCGATGCCAGTAATTCAGCCTGCGGAAGCTGCAGCACATCCGGCGGTTGTGGCGAATAAAAAACCGATCGAAAATGAAAAAAGGCGACACCCTAAAAGTGTCGCCTTTTTTCATATCCACCGCTTTGCACATTATCCTAATATGAGAACAATACCGCTTGGGGTAGCTGTATAAAAGGCTATGGGGATAGCGGCATTTTTGCTTTGAGGGTTAAAAACCTCGTTTTTTGCCTGTGGATATGATTCGATTCAAATTGGGTGGAAAGCATGATTTCCGATAAGGCAAAAGAAATAATCAATTATCATGAAGCCACCAAGCATCACTTCGAGCGTTATGCCCGTTCGCTGGGGTATATGGACTGGGACAACCAGCCGAACCCGTTTCGCACTTACAAGGGCACACCGGTATTAAAGCTGCCGCTGTTAGAAAAAGACCCGCCGGCAGCTTATCCTGGGCTATACGAACGGCAAAATAATACACCGCAACCGTTTGTTATAGAAACCCTTGGCGGATTTTTAGAACTATCTCTGGGGCTATCGGCCTGGAAGGCGGCAGGTAGCTCCCGGTGGTCACTGAGAATCAATCCTTCCAGTGGAAATCTCCACCCTACCGAAGCGCATTTGATTTTACCACCGCTGGATGCACACCCGAGTGGTATCTATCATTACAATGCCTTAGGTCATGCGCTCGAACGCCGCGCTGATCTTGCGCCTGACCTCTGGCAAGGCATTGTCTCCCATTTTGGAAGCGACGGATTTTTAATTGCGATGACGAGCATATTCTGGCGTGAATCCTGGAAATACGGCGAACGCGCATTTCGCTATTGCAATCATGATGTCGGTCATGCCCTGACTTGCCTGAGTTTTGCAGCCAACCTCTTCGGGTGGAAATGTGTTTTTCTAAATGAATTATCCGATGAAGAGCTCGAAGCCATTTTGGGTTTGTATCAGGTTCGGTTCCGTAAATTGGAAGAAGAACACACCGATTGCCTTTGTTTTATTTTCCCATCCGGACCGGCTGAAATTCCCAGGGGCTTGCCTGCGGATATTGTTTCGGATCTGGCGAATTTAACGTTCAATGGCGAAGCGGAAATTTTAAGCCAGAAATGCGTCGACTGGAAAATCATTTATGACACCGCGCGTCTGGCTAAAAAACCGTCAACAGGAAAAATCCGGATTGAATTGGAAGATCGCAACTGGTTTACAGATGTGAGCAGCCCTTTATCCGCACCGGATATCATTCGCCATCGTCGAAGCGCCGTCGCTTTCGAGCGTAGCGGCTTTATCAGCAAAAGCCACTTTATAAACATCCTGGATAAAACCCTGCCGCGCCGTGATACGGCACCGTTTGATATCGAATTAACCGAACCCTTAACCCACCTGCTGCTATTCGTGCATAACGTACCTGATCTGGCGCCCGGCCTGTATTTCTTTTTGCGCCAAAATGCGGATATGGACGAACTAAAATCGATTTGCCGTACCGATTTTCAATGGGCACCGGTTGAAAAAGATTTTCCCCTTTATCTTCTGGCCGAAGGAAACTACCGCCAGCAGGCCATGATCGTCAGCTGCCATCAGGATATTGCCGGCTCCAGTGCCTTTTCTCTGGGTATGATCGTAAAATTTAAAGAGATTATAACTTCCGAACCGCATCGTTACCGGCATCTTTTCTGGGAAACCGGCATGATCGGCCAGGTGCTGTACCTGGAAGCAGAAGCTCACGGTGTAAGGGGTACGGGCATCGGCTGCTATTTTGATGATGCAGTCCACGAAATACTGGGCTTCGGTGACAACCGCTATCAGAGTCTATATCATTTTACGATCGGCCATCCGATTGAAGATCCAAGATTGGCGACTTATCCGCCATACAACCACCTCAAAAACTCATTTTAAAACACTCATATTTTGGCCCAGAGCATCGTTGCGAGCCCGCTTAAAATGCTTAAATATCGCGGCAAGATGCCGCTCCCACCAATTATTGTGAAAATTAATTAATTAATTCATGACGCTGACTGTTAATTGTATTGGGCGTGGCTTTAAGCCAAGATTTTTACGCTCCACTTTCGATCCGAATCGTGTCTTGTCATCAACCAAAATCTAAAACTTCTGAAACCAGTTTCAGTATAAATTTTTATTGCGTCGGGCTGATCGAGTACCTATGTTTTTAGATTAGTTAGCTTTTTTACGCTAAAGTAACAGCATCAGAAAAAACCTCGACATCCGATATTCTTTTTAAGCTGCCACAAACTATTTTAAGCCCGGAGGATCCGATGGCTCCCAATAGCTTGATTAATGAAAAAAGCCCCTATCTTTTGCAGCATGCCCATAACCCGGTGGATTGGCATGCCTGGTCTGATGAGACATTCGAACTGGCCCGCCGGCAGAACAAACCGGTATTTCTATCCATCGGCTATGCCACCTGCCACTGGTGTCATGTAATGGAAAAAGAGTCCTTCGAAGATGAAGCCACCGCCAAGCATTTAAATGACACCTTTGTCTGCATCAAAGTGGACCGGGAGGAACGGCCGGACATTGATGCGGTTTATATGGCTGTCTGTCAAATGCTAACCGGCAGCGGCGGCTGGCCCCTGAACCTTTTTTTGACACCCGATAAAAAGCCTTTTTTTGCCGCCACCTATATCCCGAAAAACAAGCGTTATGGCCAGGCCGGCCTGACCGAATTATGCCTGCAGGTTAAAAAATTATGGGAACTGCAAGTCGACAAGGTACATAACTCGGCCGCCAGCATTGCCGCCGGACTCGATCGTGCTTTTAGCTTCGCAGCCGCCAATGAGCCCGGTGAATCCCTGTTAGACCATGCATATGATCTGATATGGCAAAATTTTGATTCCAGGCACGGGGGATTCGAAGGCGCTCCTAAATTCCCAACCCCCCATCGCTTGCTTTTTTTACTGCGCTGTTACCATCGCAACGGTGAAGCCAAAGCGCTCAATATGGTCGAAAAAACCCTAACCGCCATGCGCCTGGGCGGAATCTGGGACCACGTCGGTTTTGGCTTCCACCGATATGCCACCGATGCCCAATGGCTGCTGCCGCATTTTGAAAAAATGCTCTATGACCAGGCCTTGATCGCTCAGACCTATCTGGAGACCTATCAGGTCACCCAGAACCCCTTCTATGCCCAAACCGCACAGGAAATCTTTAGCTACGTATTGCGAGACATGACCTCAACCGAGGGTGGATTTTACTCGGCCGAGGATGCCGACAGCGAAGGCGAGGAAGGCAAATATTATGTCTGGCATCTGGATGAGTTTAAACAGGTGCTAAACGCAGAGCAGGCCGCAAAATGGGAAAAGATATTCAATCTGCAACCGGAGGGTAATTTTGCAGAAGAAGCGACCCGACAAAAAACCGGCGCAAACATCCTGCACCTCGACCGGCATCTGTCCCAATCGGCTGCGGAATATAACCTGGCGCCGGAGGTCCTCACCGCCCAATGGGAGAACGTCCGCCAAAAATTGTATGCCCATCGCCAGAAACGAATTCATCCGTTAAAAGACGATAAAATTCTGGTCGATTGGAACGGCCTGATGATTGCGGCGTTTTCACAAGGTGCCCGCATTCTGAATAAACCCGAATACGCGCAGGCTGCTGAAAATTCGGCGCAGTTTATCTTAACCCGGATGCTGACCGATGACGGCCGACTGTATCACCGATTCAGAGAAGGTGAACTGGCCGTAGAGGCCCAGGCTGCCGACTATGCCTTTTTAATCCACGGTTTGCTGAATTTGTATCAGGCAACCTTTAACTTATCGTATGCCGAAAAAGCTGTCGCGTTGCAGGAAAAAATGCTTGCAGATTTCTGGGATCCGGACAAGGGCGGATTTTTTTCCACCGCCAATGAAAGTGAAGCTCTTCCGGTGCGCCCCAAAGAGCTCTATGACGGTGCAATGCCTTCGGCCAATTCCGTATCCCTGCTGAATCTCTTGTGGTTATCCCGCCTGACCGGTGCCCCCGGGTGGGATGACAGAGCCCGGGAGCAGTTGCGCGCGTTTGCCGGAAGCGTAAAGGCCCAGCCAACGGCCTTCACCTATTTTCTGCTGGGCGTGGATTTTGCCCTGCAGCCGGGCCAGGAGATTGTCATTACCGGTGATCCGGAAAAATCCGATGCCCGCAAGATGCTGGAAGCCTTAAATCTTAATTTTGCGCCCCATAAAGTCGCCCTGGTCAAATCGGATCAAAATGCCGAGCGGCTGGCCAAATTTGCAGGCTTTACCGACGGCCTGCAGCTGGTCGAAGGTAAGGCGACCGCCCACGTCTGCAAGGGGTTTGCCTGCAAAGAGCCCACATCGGAAGTCCAGGACATGGTTGATAACCTTCTCGGCAAAAAGTAGAACCATTGATGAACACAGCACCGTCTGAAATAGGTATGGTTGACATCCAGCAAATACTCACAGAGCAAAGGCAATACTTCCGATCAGGCCGCACGAAAAATCTGGAATTTCGCCTGCAACACCTGGCGCGGCTAAAAGATGCTATTGTCCAAAATGAAGCGGCCATATTAAAGGCCCTCAATGAAGATCTTTCCAAATCCACCTACGAAGGCTATCTGTCGGAAGTGGGTGTCGTTTTGAATGAACTTCGGCTTGCCGGCCGCAAATTGAAATCATGGGCCCGCCCCCGGCGCGTCAGAACCCCATTTACCCTGTGGGTCGGCTCGAGCCGGATTTATTATGAACCTTTCGGCACTGCCCTGATCATCGCTCCCTGGAACTACCCGTTTCAGCTCTCGATTGCACCGTTGATCGGTTCCATCGCAGCCGGCAATTGCTGCGTACTCAAGCCATCAGAATATGCGCCCCACACCGCGGCGATACTGTCGCAGATGATCGCATCTCATTTCGACAGTTCGTATCTTGCCGTCATAGAAGGCGATGCGCAGGTCGGCGAAGCGCTTCTTCGGGAACGGTTTGACTATATTTTTTTTACCGGCAGTGTGACCGTCGGTAAAATGGTAATGGCCGCGGCTGCCAGACACCTGACACCGGTTACGCTGGAATTGGGGGGCAAAAGCCCGTGCATTATCGACCAGGATGCAAATATCGAGCAAGCCGCCCGGCGCATTGCTTTCGGAAAATTTCTCAATGCCGGTCAAACCTGCATTGCACCGGATTATCTGCTTGTTCACAAATCCAACATACAGCGCCTGCAGGAGCACCTCGAAAATTATGTACAGCAGTTTTATGGGAGCAATCCCCAGAAAAGCCCGGATTACGCCCGGATCATTGACCGGCGCCATTTCGATCGATTGGTTGCGTTGCTGGACGGCAGCCGTATTTTATTCGGCGGTCAAAGCGATCCGGAAGATCTTTATATCGCACCGACCCTGATCGAAGATCCGGGGTGGGAACATCCCATCATGCACGAAGAAATATTTGGCCCCATTCTGCCGCTGCTGCCGTTTGACGACCTGGCTGAGGTCGTATCGCTTTTGAATTCACGCCCGAAACCGTTAGCGCTCTATGTCTTTTCAAACCGTCCCCAAAACTACCAGAAGGTTATTGAGGAGATCTCATTCGGCGCCGGCTGTATTAACGATACGGTCGTTCATTTTGCCAATACCCATCTTCCGTTTGGCGGTGTGGGAAACAGCGGTATGGGCCGCTATCATGGCAAGGCCAGCTTTGAGGCATTCTCCCATCAAAAAGGTATCTTCAAAAAATCATTTGCCTATGAACCCCCTTTGCGTTATCCCCCTTATAAAAATAAACTGGCTATATTAAGGAAAATCCTGCGGTAATACAATAGTCTTATACATTACAAAGGAACAAGGCTAATAGCTGATGGGCGTTTATTTAAAATCCGAAGCACGAATTTCATAACTCGAAACAATATTTAAATCCCAAATTCGAATGTTTAAAACGTGTTTTGAGTTTTGGTCATTTGGTATTTGAATTTGTTTCGGATTTCGTGTTTAGGTATTCGTATTTCTTAGGGTGTATTTCACCAGCAGGCAATCTCTCTGACATGAGTAAAACTGATCTCGAATATCTTAGAAAACGATTGATACAGTGGTATGGAGCAAATCAGCGTGATTTGCCGTGGCGGCGAAGCCGCAATCCGTACCATATCTGGGTTTCAGAAGTCATGCTGCAACAAACCCAGGTCAGTACGGTTTTAAGTTATTACCGTCGCTTCCTCAAATCATTTCCAAGCGTTAAACGCCTGGCCGCGGCGGATTTGCAATCCGTTCTCAAACTCTGGGAAGGAATGGGATATTACGCCCGGGCGCGCAATCTGCACCGGGCCGCGCAGACGGTTGTGCAGGATTTTAAAGGAAAGATTCCGGACAGCTGGGCCGCTTTTCACGGCCTGCCCGGGGTGGGCGATTATATCGCGGCCGCCGTGCTCAGTATTGCCTTTGATCAGCCCTATGCGGTTGTCGATGGCAATGTCAAACGCGTGCTGGCCCGCCTGCATAAAATCAGCGCACCGGTCAATCAACCCCAATCCAACCCCACTTTTAAGGCAGCTGCGGACATCTTGCTGCATGTACGTCGACCGGGCACCTTTAACCAGGCCATGATGGAGCTCGGTGCCCTGGTTTGCAAACCGCACAATCCCGCATGCGACGACTGTCCGCTCAGCAAAAGCTGTCGGGCCTATCGATCACAGCAGGTGCGAGATTTTCCAAAACGAAAGAAGCGCAAGACCACACCGCAATATCACATTGCAGTCGGTGTCGTGTTTAAAAACGATCGGGTACTGATCACCCAGCGCAAAGCTGAAGGGCTGTTGGGCGGCCTATGGGAATTTCCGGGCGGCAAGATCAGAGATGGCGAGTCGGCCGAAGCAGCCTGCATTAGAGAAATCAAAGAGGAAGCAAACCTGGCAGTCGAAATTGACCACCATCTGACCCAGGTCAGGCATGCCTATACGCATTTTAGAATTGTGATGGAGGTGTTTTGCTGCAACTATGTCTCCGGCAGAGTGTATTTGCGGGGCCCGGTAGCCTTTCGCTGGATTCGCATCAATGAATACCAGAGTTATCCGTTCCCTCGTGCCAATCACAAGTTCATTCCCTTGTTGAAAAAAATGGCAGACTCTGGCACATAACCGCCAGCCTCTATAGCTGACGCAGTGAAGGGCTTAATATGAATTGGATAATTTAAAATAACCCATTGTCAGGCAATTAACATTACTCCATGACGCCATCACTCCAAAGTCTAAATTGCGATATCCTGCTCGTGCAACCGCCGATTCGCGATTTCTATTTAACCGCCAAGCGCACCATCCCCTACGGATTGGCCAGCATTGCTGCGGCTTTGAATACCACCGGTTTTTCAGTTCAGATTCTGGATGCGCTGGCCACCAATAAAGCGCGCAAACGAAGTCTGCCGAAAGAAATGTCCTATTTACAACCCTATTATGGCAGACCCGATCGATCGCCCTTTGCCCTGTTTCATGATTACAAGCACTTTGGCTATAGCTTCGACACCATAGGGCAACGGGTTAAAGCAGCACAACCGTTTCTGGTGGGTATTTCCTCCCTTTTTACGGCTTATGCCACTGAAGTCACCCGGACCGCCGAGGCCATTAAGGCCCGACACCCGGAGTGCAAAATTGTCGTTGGCGGTCACCACCCGACTGTACTGCCCGCACAGGTGATGGCCTCACCGGCCGTTGATTTTGTTTTACGCGGTGAAGGTGAAGTGTCAATGCCATTGCTGGCCAGGGCGCTTTGCAACGGAAAAAAACTCGAAGACATACCCGGCCTGGTTCTCCGGACATCCGATGGAAATCTGCATATCGGCAAAACAGCCATTATGGACAACCCTGATAATTACCCGTTACCCGCAACAGACCTGTTGAATCAGCATTACTACGGCCGGTATAAAAAAGCCGCCACGATAATCGTCGCCAGCCGGGGATGCCCCTTCAGCTGCACCTATTGCTCGATGGGGACTTCTTCCGCTTTTGCTCATCGTAGAAGAAGTGTTGCCGGCGTAATCCGTGAGATTGAAAAAGCCGCAGACCGCAACGAAATTGGATTTATCGATTTTGAAGATGAAAATCTGTCGCTGGATCGTGCCTGGTTTTTAAAGCTGTTGGATGGCATCCGCAAATGCTTCAACCGAAATTTGCCGGAGCTGCGCGCCATGAACGGACTGCTGCCGTTAACGCTGGATGAGCCGGTTATCGCCGCCATGCGGGCGGCCGGTTTTAAAACATTAAACCTGTCGCTGGGAACCACTGCAGGCGCGCAACTGAAACGATTTCAGCGCCCCGATGTTCGCCGAGCATTTGAACGGGCTGTAGAGCTGGCCCGCGCGAATGACCTGCAGGCAGTCGGTTATATT
>JASFIG010000162.1:0-9362 GCA_050122795.1 Desulfobacterales bacterium | reverse complement strand
TATGTGGGCATTTCTATTCAATTTTATCGAATTGTAAGCCCCGAAATCCGAAATAAACCTTAAAATGTTTTACTTCACCGAATGCATCCGTAACAAAATGAGCGTGGAACTTCCCTACATTTTTTGCGCCTCCAGAAAAAGCGCTTTAGATAATGCCGTAAAAAATTGCTGATAGGGCTCGGGATCGTCCACGGTTTGCAAATTAAACTGGGCATTGCTGCGGACGATCAATTGGGCATCCCCTCGGGGTCGGATCGATACGGTCATGCGCAATGAATACCCGGACCGTTTGGTACCGGAAACGGTTCCTAAATTCTCATCGGCATCGTCGATAACGAATCCCAGATCCTGCAGGGTGGCAATGATGGTGCGTAGCATGCGGTTTCGATCGGTGTAGTCAAAAACCCGGCTCTGAATGCTTCGCAATCTGACTTGCGAATCATCGGATTCAAGGATATTTCTCTGCCTGGCGGCACAGGCACCCAAAAAAAGTATCAGGATTAAGGGTATTATTATCTTTATGGGTTTCATCAACGTGAATTCTCCTAAATCTCTTGGGCGGTTAAAAAAACGGATTTTGATAGTTTTGAAAAAAATTTCTGATAAATATGCGGGTCATTGATGCGCTCGTTTTTGATCAGATCCTTTTGCGTGTCCCAGACCAGATGCTGGAAGGTGATCCGCACGGCGATTTTTTTCCCTTCCAGAGGCCGGGTAACCAATGATGCCAGCACTTTTTGCCGGGTGGCGTATTCATAATCGATAAAAAATATCGAAGCGATAATCGAAAGGCCGACATCATAAATTTCGGTAACGTTCCGATCCTTTGAACAGATAATCACGCCGCACTTGACTTCACTTTCGTCGATCGTAAATCCTAAATCCTGCAGTACGCCGGCCGATGCTTCCAACAATTTGCTTTCATTGTCGGTTTCAAATACACGCGTCTGCAAATGTCGGTCCGCAAGGGACTCCGGTGTGAACATGAGCGCTTCTCTGGGAACACCTTTCTGACAGGCGAATTGCAATAAAATCATCAGGATTAAGATTACAGCGATGGCTACATGGTTTCTGAAATTCATTGTCGCTTCCTATTTAAAATCTGCTGGTGTGATAGAAAAAGTCCCTGACCCGGTTTTGCTCGTCATATTTTATCACCACCGTCAGCGTCCGTTGGGTCTTGGACTGCGCTCCTGCCGATCGGCTGTAACTCCCGGACGGTGCACCCGCCCCAAAGAGGCTATCACTTACACCGGCGATTAAAAGTTTCAGGCCGGTACCGGAAGAATCTTTCGAATAGGATACATCCGTCGAAATTTTATCATAGACCCAGACTTCCCGATTGGCTGAATCGGTGGTGACAATATTGGGCGAGCCAAGCACAGTCGCAACATCGGCCGACGGCATGCCTTTGCGTATTTCTTTTTGAACAATACCAACGGTCATTTCTTTTTCTTTGGGGCCATGTGTCTGCCGGTAATGCTGATTGGCACTCATACAACCGATTAATGGGACGATCATCATTAAAATTGATAAAATTTTCATAGATTTCATTTTGGTCCTCCTTATCTACGAATGTAGTGCATAAAAAGTGGCACGTTCTTAAAAAAAGTGTTCCTGACTTACCCTCATATCGGTGAACGCATTGAGAAAAGAGACTGCAAATGGCGATCTGAGCACATCGCCCCTGCCAAGGTGAAAATTGGCACTGGCCCCTTCGCTGTTGGCAAACAGTATCAGGGTAACGTATTTTTGCGGTACTTTTAGTATCAGCGACGAATACGCGTTTGGCGCCCATCCATAATGCCATACCAGTTTGACACCGGCATGCTCCTGCACGAACCAGCCCAATCCGTAGGGCAGAGGTTTGCCGCTGTTGGAAATGGTATTGGAGAACATGGCCGCTTTGGATTCTGCTGAAACAATCAAATTGCGATCCATGGCGACATCAAATTTGGCCATGTCCAGAACATTGGTCACCATCCCGGCGGATGCCGACAGGGTAACCGGATAGTCAGAGGGCTCGAATTCTCCACCAAAACCCATTCGATAGTACTTGGCTCGCTTGTCCAGGATCTCGTTGCGCCTTTCTTCGGTGATGCTCGGAATCGTGTTTCTCATGTCAAGGGGCGCAATAATATGATCGACAAGTAGATCAGCATATGGTTTGCCGGACACTTCTTCGGCAACCAGCGAGAGAAATCCGAATAAAAAGCCGTTGTAACGGTAGGTTTCACCAGGCTTGCCCTGGGCCGTGTGCGTGAGGTGGTGCCGGACGGTGATGTCCTCTTCATCGCAGCGATAATCTTTTAACAGGAATGCATATTCTGCATATTCGAAATCAGGATCTCGGCTGAATTCCTTAATTTTCCCGCATACGGTGGCATAGCCGTCGAACGTACCGACGACATAAGTAAAATTCGTATTTTTCAGAGTACCTGCGATCGACGTATCCAGATCCAGTCGTCTTTCTTCAACCAGTTTCATCAGAATCGCAGCTGCAAAAGTCTTTGAAAGAGAAGCAATATTATAAGGTGTACCAGGGGTGGCAGATATCCCGTTTTCAAGGTCGGCGTAACCAAAACCTTTGGCAAACACAACCTGCTGGTTTTGAAGAACGGCCACGGACATGCCGGGGATGCGGTTGTCTGTCCGCAGACGCTCAATTTCCTCATAAAAGAATTGAACCGGATCTTGGTCAGACGTCATCCCGGGGGTGTTGGCGGATGTTTGAGCGCAGGCTGACAGCAGGTAGATGAGCATTGATAGGCCAACACCGACGATGAAATAGCTCAAACACTTGGTCAATTCATAATTCATGTCGAAATCTCTATTGCGCATTTTTTCTGTTCTCATTGACACACCCAATCAATTCAGGTGTCGGAAATGGTAAACTTGCCGTACAGGGTGCCAGTAGGATCATATAATCCCAGCGTATTGCCGTCTTGAAAAACGGTTAAATACGCCTTCATGCCGAGGATGTTAAAATAAAATCTATCCTTGGAAATCCACCAAGTTCCTTTGAATTCTAAATCCTTGCTTGGCGAAAGCGACAATTCACCCGTCTTAGAACAGGATACGATCAGCGAATCGCCACCGGGGAATATTCCATTGTTATTGCCAATCCATTTGCCGCCATTCGCCAGTAGTTGTTTGAGATCCTTTGTGGCTAGCCTGAAGCCGGTTGCGGCTTCAATCGAAGGGTCCTCTCCAATTTGCGTTTCACCTGCTGCAGAAAGGATCAGCCACAACAGCCGGCCGATATGGTGGTTCATCGGCCTTTCCCCCGGGTCATCCGTGTTTACCCGGTGAACCACGACCAATTTCCTGTACGGCAGCACAAAAACCCGCTGCCCGCCCCAACCGGCGGCATAATAGCTATGCGCTTCAACATTTACATTCGGCAGCAGGCCGTTGTTAATACCCGTCCACCACATATAGCCGTAACCGCCGTCAAGACCCCTTTTGGAATGGCTGGCCGTGCTTTTCTTAACCCAATCGGCCGATACAATTGGCTGACCCTGCCATTGGCCTTCACGTAAAAACAGAAGCCCAAAGCGAGCCAGATCACGGGCACTTACCCGGAATAGATAATAGCGGTGGGGAGAATAAGGACCATTTTGAAAATCTGCACTGCTCAAGTAGCGGCAATAACTGACATCAAAATCTTCCATCTGCAGCGGCTTTGCAAAGCGCGTTTCAAACTCCCTGAATATGCCGGTGTTGGTTTCCTGCTCAAAGATGGTGCCGAGGGCATTAAAATCCCAGTTGTTGTAATACCAGAAACTGCCGGGTGGATGGCTGTGACGCCTGGGACGCATAGCGCCCATCGTCGGGCTTTCCCCTAATGCCGGGATATAAATACCGGAACGTGCTTTAATGAGGTCACTTACTGTGGCCTGTTTTTCTTCCGCAGTCAGTGAAGGCTCCAGGCGGTCGATATTCAAATCTGCCATTGTTTTTGATAGATCGATATGGCCTTTGTCAACGTGGACACCGATGAGTGCACTCAGCAGACTCTTGCGCATGGAGTGACACTGAAATCTCCTGGTTATGTCACCCCAGGCGTCGACAACGACGCCATCATCCACAATCATTACTGCCGAGGAACCGATCTGCTTCGAATAGGCGCGCGCCTCGGCAAGCTTTTCCGAGGACCACCCCAACTGTTCGGGTGCTTCCACCTTGTGCCAGTGCTCGGCAGGATACAATCCGACAGACGTGCCTTCATGGGGTGTCCATTTGGGCAAAGCCGCGCATGCCGTCAACGAGCTAAATATCAGGCAAGCATATAAAAGTTTTTTCATTATTGTGGTATTCATGGAAATCTTCCTTGCGGCCGGCAGTCGGTGACCGGAAGCCGGATGCAGGTTTTTATCAATCCTGGTTTTCCAGTTTGCCCGAACCGCTTATTTTACTGGTGATGCGGGGACGACCGGTATAAATGACATCGCCGGCGCCGGAAATTCTGGCATCCAGGGTCTCGATGGCATTGACCCTACAGTCGCCGGAGCCGCTGACCTTCAGTGATACATTCCGGGCAGGCATATCAAACGCATTGATTTTACCGGATCCGCTGATCTTTGCATTGTGGTGGTTTGTTTGGCCGGTAAGATTCATCGAACCCGAGCCTGAAATATCCGTCCGTAAATCATTTACGTCCAGTTCCAGCACCACGTCACCGGATCCGCTGATTTTGGCGTAAAAATCTTCAGAAACAAAGCGACTTTTTCCCATCACTTCACCGGATCCTGAAATAGCGATGCCTTTCAAATGGGCCACCGCAACATTAAACTCGAGTGTTGTAGGCCTGAGGTTATAGTTACCCTGTGAGATAACCAATTGATCAGCATGTACTTCGGTTTCAATCAAAGGCATGATATTATCATCAGTTTGGATGCCGATTGAATGCGTTTGGCCCTGTGTTAATAAAACCCGACCGATGCCTTTGAGCTTAATAGTATTAAATTCAGGGAGCTTCCGCTCCTCTGTGACGATATCGCCCGAACCTTTTACGGTTTCTCTGCCGCATCCGTTTAAATCAACGACAATGCAGCCGGATGCCATCGTGGCAACTAAAATCAAAATACCCATTAGATTTATAAACCTGATTTTCATGTCATTCCCCTTTTTGGTAACAGTGTTTATTGAAGATATGGGATGTTTTGTCGTATCCCATGCCCACGAAGAATTACCAGCGGAATACCTTGATACAGTCAACCATCTAATTAGCAAGGGGTATGCCAGGACGAACATTGCGAAAGAAGGATTTATGCGCATTGCGGCTTTCATTATAAATCAATTTTGATAAGATCATCATCAGGTTTGTATTCGTGTAAATGTATATCATTCAAGGAACCAGAAGGGAGGGGCAGCTTATCATGTGGAAGGTGAAATCAATGTGATCGTTTTTATTAGCGCCGTCGGCTCTGACCTATTTTGCGTCTTACCAATCGGTGTGCGCTTGCGATACACCAGCTGTACGCCAGCGGACATTTTTAAATTTTGAAACGGACAATCGCGGAGTTTGTCTTTAACGCCTGAGGATATCTTCGATGACAGGCGTCAAATCCATAAAGTCCACCTGCATTTCTTTGCCCACATCTCTGGCTTCACCGTCTGCATAGGAAAGGCCGAATTGGGTATGAACGAAGATATGGTGTTGTTCACAATATCGTCTAAGGGATGGTTTGGTCATATTGGCGATCAAAAATCCGCCGTTTTCGGCACCCCATTTGAAATGGGGGCCGTCGCCGCCGCTGTCACCCATAAGAATGACTTTGCTGGATGAAAGATGAAAAGACTTGATGGCCATTTGGGTGTTTTTACTTTTATCCGTTGTCTCTAAAAGATCATAGACATTTTTGGGATCTGTCTCACTTTGGTGGTAACGAACCATGGGGTGGGCCGATAACAACGACACTTCCGGCAGCAGGTTCTTGGCGAAAACCCTTTGAAAATATCCGATCATGCCGGTGGTATTAATCATGAACAGAACGTTATGACGATGGCACCATTCGATGAGTTCTGAGACACCGCTATAGGTTGTAAACGACTCATCCAGATACAGATCCATCTGTTTTTTGGTGATGGGCTCCGGCAGTAATAGCTGAATTTGACGGGCAGCTTCACCCAGGGAAATGCGGTTTCCCGTGTACTGCTTAAAGATGGTATCCAGTCTCCCGGCAAGATGCGGATAGGTAAAGGAGATAAAATCAAACGGGCCGCAGGGCGCTAAGCATTCATTCCAGTCCGAAGAGATAAAGGCTTTATATTTTTTGTGGTGATGCCTCATTTTAGAAAAGAAATGTTTTTATGATGGTGCTGATCTGCAACAGAGGAATTTTAGAGGATATGTGACTACAGTATTCTTATTCTGTCAAGAGATTCGATGCTCAACTGCGCACAAAACTAAACACAGCGGCTTTATCATATTCGTCAAGTGAGCCGGGTCTTAGCGGGTTGCCGGGCTCACTGGTGATCAGGGTTAAATGGTTACCATCAATTTCATAAATGCCCAGAAGTGTTACTCCATTCTGGATCTGAATGTGGGTATCACTGAACTCGAGATCTATTTTTTTTAGCAAGCAGTTGTTATTTAGATTAAATTTGCCCATATACCACATGGATAGATCTTCACGGACCAGATAAAACTGATTGTCTACAATGGTTAAGGTCCAGTCAACTAATGGCTTTCGGATATCGCATCCCACCCATGTGCCCTCCAGGTCGGTACGATGGTTACATCCACCCAGCAAAATACTACCCAAACAAAGAATGACAATTATACTTTTGCAATTTGATTTCATCGATCATTTCCCCATAACAGTATTCTGGGTCGGCATTTGATAAAAATTTATATTGATTTAGGCGGCTTTGGCATAATACCTCCCATATTTTAAAGAATCAGCCGGTATTCGTTTTCTAAGACTCTGATTTAACTTTTTTAAATAATCGGCTTTTTTGCCGCCGAAATTTTCTGCCAGGTCCTTGGCCAGCCATACATTTAGACGCGCTTTTTCTCTTAAAGACATATGATTGATCCCATTGTGTTATTAATGCATGTAGATTTTTTCTCAGATGTAGAAAACTCGGTTCACCGCGGCTGCAGTCAAATAGAGCAAAGCGCATGCCAATGACAAATGCCTAAACTGTAAAATGTCTAAAATGCCTAAAATTCAAAAAAAAATGAGGTCAAAAATGAGTTTAAGCCTTAATTCTGTTTGGCAGGAAGCTTATTCACGTTGAGTAAGTGCACGCTGACGTGACAGATTGTGTTCGCAAACGGACAAGGATTTAAACAGGTGGCCTGGCCGAGGGTGGTTAAAAATATAGTGATACTTCCGGGCTTTATGGTTCCTAAATAAAAAACCGACAAGAATTTTTAAATCTATGATTTTAAAAACGATGATTGTTTTGACATTGATGACGGGATGTATGATGTTAACTTGAAAAGTATTCAGAGGGAGCTCAAATTTGGACAGAAGTAATACTTACCAAAAATTGGCTGACAGCTATTTTAACTTTTTGGCCGAGCGCTTTCCGGTGATGTGTGCCAGCGATGAATTCGATTTTCTGCCCAGAGCCGAAAATGCCGCCCGACATTATGATAAACTGGATCAAATCGACACCTCCGCGATTGAAGACGCCATTGATCAACTCAAAAGTTATCATCAACAATTTAAGGCGGCAAACCAGCAAACCGGCGACCTCGAGCAGATCATTGATCTCAAATTGCTGAAGGCCAATACAGCCGGGATTTTAATCGAGTTGGATGCCAAACGTTCATGGCAATACAATCCGCTGTTGTATCTGAAAAGTGGATTTATCGGTCTTGATCATGCCTTACATAAACCGGCCGAAAGCGCAACGGAAGTTGCCGATAGAACCCTTTCACGACTTTCATCTATACCGCATATACTCGAACAAGGTATCGAAAATATTAGGTCTGTGCCCGAGACCCATTATCAAGCGTCATTGCGGATGGTGCAGGACTGCAGGGAATATCTCACCGAGACCTGCGCCCTGTCAAAACGATTTCCGAGTAATCAAGGCACATTTTTAAAGGCCATTCATAATGCCGATACGGCTCTTAAAAAATTTCATCGATTTTTAACATCCCAATGCCCCGAGCCTGACCGACAATTTGCAGCCTCCACCTTAGAGATTTCTTTAAAGGACCATTTTTTATCGGCTCATTCAGCGAATGAGATATTTGCCATCGCCAATAATGAATGGCATGAGATATTGGAAAAATTACAAAAGATACAATCCCAGATCGACGAGAATAAAACCTGGGAACAGCTCTACCACGCCTTTATACCTCAGCCAGTCTCAGAATCAGAAATTGTTGACCTTTATGAAGATGAAATTCATCGCTTGCGAGAATTTTTCAGCCAGAATGGTTTCAGTGAAGAATTGCTATCTGCACCTGTAAACATTGAATACACGCCAACGTATCTAAAATCCGTGCGAAGTTCAGCCTCTTTTGCAGCCGCATTTAGCCGTGATCCACGCGAAAAAAGCTATTTTTATATTTCGACCAATTTCCCACAACATCATAGCCGGGAAACCAACCATCATCTGCAAAGACGATTAAATCGTGAATACAAAATGCTGACTGCCCATGAGACCATCCCCGGGCATCATTTCCTGGATTCTTTTCGCCGCAGGCTCACCAATTCGATTCGGCGTCAAATAGAGTCGCCTTTGTTCTATGAAGGCTGGGCGTCTTACGCGGAGTCCATGTTGATCGAATACGGTTACTTGACAGATCCCCTTGAATTGCTGGTCAGTCTCAAACGGCAACTCTGGCGGTCGGCGCGCTGTCAGATTGATGTGGGATTTACCATTGGAAAACTCAAAGAGGAAAAGGCGATCGAATTGTTGAAAACATGCGGCTTTGATGGGGCCGAAGCATCACGGCAGTTGGATCGCTTCCGTCTTAATCCCGGTTATCAGCTCTGCTACGGATACGGTAGTCATGAATTCAAGCGGTTGAAGGAAAAATACGGCCATCGATCTGAGAGTCAGGATTTTTACGGATTTCTTCTATCCGGTGGAGAACTGCCGTTTCATCTAATCGAGAAACGATTTGAAAACCGGCATCTGAAATGAATAATTGCGGGCCGTCTTGTATTTTTGCGGATCGGGCACGTTGCTTACTCATATCTAAGCGCATCCACCGGATCGGCCCGCGCGGCCTTCAGGGCCTGATAACCCACAGCCAGAAAGGCAATCAGCAGTACGATGAATCCTGCCAGAACAAAGGCACTTATGCCGATTTCAATTCGATAGGCATAGTTTTGCAGCCATCGATTCATGCTAAAATAGGCAATCGGCCATGCAACGATGTTGGCGAG
>JASFIG010000161.1:0-9425 GCA_050122795.1 Desulfobacterales bacterium | reverse complement strand
GGCAAACCTACCTGAGCGCCTGAATGAGCGCATCGGCAATAACTTCCGGCCGGGTGAAAAGCGTTTCATGACCGCCATCAACTTCAATCAAGTTGAAATCGCCCAGCCCCTGCGCCATGCCCAGGTATGCGCCCGGTGGTAAAGAAACATCGTCTTTGCAAAAAACCACTGAAATGGGCAAGGTCAGATCTTCAAAGTCTTTTGTGTTTACGGGAGTGGTAAACAGCGCCAGGGGTTGCGGTACCAGGCGAGCGATGAGCGCATCCTGCATATCGGCAGATTCCGCGCCCATGAGTTGATGACGCACAAAGTCTTCGATCACGGGCACGCAATTATCAGCGGTAGCCCTGGCGGCAGCTGTCATGCCTTCGGCGGCTTCCGGCGGCACCAGATCAAATTGACGTTTCCCATCCGGAAGAACAAAGGCGTTAACGAAAATGAGCCGGGCAATTTTATCAGGGACTCTGGGGGCGGCCGACTGCAACAGAAAACCGGCGCTGGAATGTCCGACCAGGACCACCGGTGACGGTTGCCGGTTCATCGTTGCGGCAATCTTGTCGACATAATCATCAAATGTAATCCGGGTACGATCATCATTCGGATGATGTCCCGGCATTGTCGGGGCTTCGGCCGTATGCCCGGCTTTTTCAAGCGCATCGATGACACCGTCCCAGCACCAGCCGCCATGCCAGGCGCCATGTATCAACACAAAATGGTTTCCCACAACAATTCTCCTTTCATTGGTATTTAAAGACAAAAACCCCACCTCTCAATGTAAGAAACAGGGTCTTGGGATCAGGACATGGTAGCCTCCAGGGGTTATCCGGTGGCCTTAATTGAGTATACGGGTGACGACAAATTGATTCATAGTTATCAGCCTTGTGGTCGGCTGTCAAAACCATTCTGGGCTTAAACTTTATACCGATTGGCACAAAGAACGACATCCCTGACAGTTCAAGCCGGAAAAGGACACGTCGCTGAACAGCCCGGCGGTCAAAAGTTTGACGTACTGTTTTATATCAGTTTATCCATTTTTTCATTCAGCTAAACATATCTATCTAAAATCTATTGCAATAGAGCCCTGCCGGTTTTGGCACAATTCCTGCTCTGCCCTAAACACGTATCCATTATATTCAACAGCAAACATTAATGCTTTTATATTTTAGCGGAGGTCGATATGAGATTTTTGCATAAATTCGGGATTTTTGTATGCGCCTCAATTCTATTGGTCGGCTGCGCGACCCCCAAAGGCAACACGGTACAGGATAAAAGAAGCTATGTTTTGAATATGAAAAATGAAACCCTGAGTAAATTATATCGTGAATATCCAGAAACCAGATCAAAGATAAAAAATGCCGCAGGACATGCTGTTTTTAGCAGCATCAACACCAACTTGTTTCTGTTCAGCAGCGGCAACGGGTACGGGGTTGCTGTTGAGAACTCAAACGGCAAAAAGACCTACATGAAAATGAACTTTATTGGTGTCGGGCCGGGAATTGGCCTAAAGGATTTCAGGGCTGTTTTCATCTTCAGAAACAAGCATGTTTTTAACGACTTTGTTGAAAAGGGCTGGGAATTCGGCGGCCAGGCAGATGCTGCTGCCAAATCGGGTGAAAAAGGCATGGCAGTCGGCGGCGAGATGTATGTCGAGCAAGATATCGAAATATATCAGATGACAGAAGCCGGTGTCGCCCTTCAGGCCACCATTGCCGGCACCAAATACCGCAAAGATACCGGACTGAACTGAAGAACTGTCGAGTGGTTTTCCTGATAATGTTTGGGTCTTTACTGGAATAGACGTTGATATATCGCCCGCCTTTGCCGACCCCATCTCGGACAATAGGCCGGTTTTCCCTGCATAACGAGCTGAAAACAGGCATCGCATTTCGGGCTACACTTCAGGATTGATCGATCCGCACCCTTTCTGGCCTTCTTCGGCCAGTCCGGATCAACCCAGAGCATCCGGGCCAATCCGATGAGATCCGCTTTTTTGTCTCTCAAAATGGATTCGGCTTTCAATGGCGTTGATATCCGCCCCGCTGTAATAACCGGAATGTCCACGTTTTTCTTAACAGCGGCGGCCAGGGATACCATGTAACCCATCCTCTTGGCCTTTTTCACGATTTCCGGCAGAAAAAAAGATTCATAGGTTCCGCCCATAGCAGAGATGTAGGCAATACCTTCTTGCTCTAAATGTTTGGCCAAAATGATCGACTCGCTTTCTTTGAGACCATCCGGAAGCCACTCATCAACCAGAAAACGATACCCGACCGGGTAATCTCCCACTGCATCTTTGACGCGTTTTAAAACGTAGAGCGGGAACTTAATTCGATTTTCAATGGATCCGCCGTAAACATCGTTGCGTTTATTGGTTCTGGGAGATACAAACTGAGCCAGCAGGTATCCGGTGCCCCCGTGCAGTTCCACCAGATCAAATCCGGCTTTTTGCACGCGTACAGCAGCTCTTGCAAACTGCTTCTGGATAGTGATGATTTCGCTTTTGGTAAGTGCGCGCGGGGTTTTTCCAAATGCGGGAACGGCTGACGGCGCAACCGGATCTGAAACATATGCGAATCTGCCTGCATGGTTGATCTGAAGACCGGCGCGGCTTTTTTCCCTGCGGATCGTATCGGCGAGTGTTGCCAGGCCCTTTAAATACCGATTGTGGTCACACCGAATGGTTCGAGGCGAACCGCTTCCGCCGGCTGTGATGCTCGCATTCTCAACCATAATCATTGCCGCCCCGCTGCTGGCCATCTGCCTGTAATGGTGAAGCAGCAGCCTGGACATCCTGCCGCCCTCGGCAGCGTATCCCAGATACAAAGGGGCCATCGTGATCCGGTTTTTCAATCTCAGACCGTTCAGGTATAGGGGCTTGAACAATGATGGGTACTTGGTCTTTTGCATTCTCCCTCCTTTGTAAACCGGCTTCGTTAGATAAAACCGGCATTCCATCAAACCTCCGCCTGAGCGTTTTATTCGGGCTTGTGCTGCTTCTCATAACATGGAATGCAGGCGGGCTTCGCATGCCATTGCTGGATGCGCGATTCCATGACGCTCTCACCACAGAACGCGCATGGTATTGAATCACGGATCTTTGCCGGTTCAGGTTCGGGAATGGATGTTTGCGTCATCGAATCGAAATTATCGTTTTCAAATCGGCAACGCAAGAATTTTTGGAAGATATTAGGGAATGAAAGCATCCGGCTTGTCCACCTTTTGCATTTGCAAAAGCGCAAAATCCTGTTTTCTGAATCTCCTGTGCCCTTCAGGCTATATAACAGGCCCGGCAATCCTGAAGCGCCGGCCCGGCGATCAGGACAGACTGTGACGCAAAATGCTAAATTAATAAGTCAATAATATCATATTATTATATATTATCATTGACTTTTTTTATTTTCATGGTGTTGGGAAATATTAAGGTTTTTGAGGAAAAACAAGATATGGCGGGATCGATTCAATCAGATGACAAGTTGGATATTTAGTTTGTGCAACAGCTATGCGTTGTTTTTACAGTTTCTTTTTATACAGGCCCTTCTTAGGCTTTTCTATAAATTCATCTATCACCTCATGTTCCTGTTCCAAATCATCAAGCTCTGGTGGTATGTCATTAATCCCTTCCAAATCATCAAGATCGAGCTCTGGCGGTATGTCATTGTTTTGTAATGGGGTTCTATCTATATTTTTTTTGGTGGTGATTAATACCGACATAGGGAAACGAACTTCATAATTGAGCATACACCCAACCTGATTTTTATAGATGACTATATTTCCACCTTTGTGTTCTACCCCTATTATCTTGTCGATTCCGTATTTCTCTTCACATCGTTTTTTAAAATATTTCAGATTAAAATCAATTTTGCTTTTTACCTGATCGACTAGACCACTTAAACTACCCTGCATTGTCTGGTTATCAATGAAAACTTTAATCATAACGAGCTATCCTACCTAAAATGTATAATTTATTTATGGCGTATATGACGGATGTAACTTAACACTTTGATCTAAGCGACTTCTTTGGCAATATTGTGGTTGTTCTCTTTTGGGTATTGATAGTTGAACCAAATAACGACCATTCGGGATTTCCTGATTTTGTTTGATGATGTTCTTTACTCTTGCTTTTACAAATTTTGTGGCCTTGACATTTCCTCCGATCCAATAACTCATTTCCAATAATTTACCAGCCTTTAACTTATTGAAGATGAAAGAATCCTGTTTAACGAAAAAACAGGCTTCGTCTCCATTGATGCCATTTAGTCTGATCTGATATATAAGATCGAACTCACCCAGCTTTATTTCTGCCCTGTAGAAGTTATCTTCTTTTTTTAAGGAATGATATTTTTTTTCACATGTATTGTTTATAGTGGCATTTTTTAACATTTTAAAAAGCGCTTCTTAAAATTGTTGATACTGAGTAAAGCCAGCACATCTTAAATGACTGGCAGTTTAATGCTAGCCTCCTGATATGGATTATATTGATGAGACACTCTTCGACCATGCCTTGGCTTTGCAATATGCAATTATCATGCAAATTGATTAATAAAAAAATATATCAATAATTCAATATACTTATAAATATATAAAATAGTCGTTAGACTGTTTTGGGTAAAAAATGACCACTTTTTATGTATTTTAATTCACAAATTGTTTATCGAAGCATTCCTGCCCGTCAACCGAATGCACTTGGAAAACGGCATATTTCTGTTGCCTTCAGGCGCAGATAAAGTTCCTGTGACCGTTCAAGCTGCAAAACAGGCCTCTCCCTTCTAAAATGGCGGCCTGGCCATCAAGTCAGACTCCGACACCAAGGGACCATTCATGATTCCCGGAATGCAGCTTATGACGGAAAACAACCCGTCTTCGCTCTATCGAGCTACGCCGAGGCACGCCCGTCTTCGCTCTATCGAGCTTCCGACTTCGCATTGATATGCTACGCCAGTACCAGACTCCGTGGCAGGACCGCCTGGATCACAGAAGTTGCGGCATACTAAGGAACTGTCTGCTATCAGAGTCTTCGCTCAAATTGCGAAATAGAACGGATGGCCCCCCGCTTCCCCTACCTTTTTTCATTCTCCAATTTTGATTGACAAATAACATTTTGTATACTAATAAATTAACAATTTGTTACTAATAAAAAATTTATATTAATTACCCATAAAGTTACTAACATCCTATACAAGCATGGAAAACCCTTTCAATTATACCGGCATTGTAAGAGGGGACTCATTTTGTGACCGGCAAACTGAGCAGACGGAGTTGCTGAAGTTTATAAAGGGGTCTCAAAATGTGCTCCTTTATTCTCACCGCCGCTATGGTAAAAGCTCGCTTATATATAAACTTTTTAACCGACTCAAGCGGCAGCGACCCAAAATAGATACACTATACGTTGAATTATATGGGACTTTGTCCGAAAAGGATTTCGTAGCTGCCATCCTGGCCAGCCTCAATCAAATCGAATCCAAGCTTGAAAAACTCGTAAAACTGGTTCGAAGCGCTATTAGATCGGTTAAATTGGGAATTTCGATCGACCCGATCACGGGGGCACCGGGCGTTTCGGTTTCATTTGATTCCGGCTACAATGAAGCAATGCTTAGCAATGTTCTGGGGTTGCTTGGCAGTATTTCAGAAAAACGCAAACTTATGGTGGTATTTGATGAGTTTCAGGAAATTGCCGGCTACAAGCAGAAGGGATTTGAAAAAAGACTTAGAGCAATAATCCAAAAGCACGAAAATATCAGTTATTTTTTTTGCGGCAGCCAACGCCATATTCTCACTGAAATCTTCACCAATGAAAACCGTGCATTTTATAAGCTGGCCCAAAGTTACCCGCTGGCTAAAATTCAGACTGAACAATATGTACCCTGGGCACAGAAGCTGTTTTTGAAAGCAGGCAACAAGATTGAAACCGAGCTCGTCGAAGAGATCGTCTCCCGGTGTGAGAACCACCCTATGTATGTCCAACAATTTTTATTCTATTTGTGGGAGGACAAAGTTGCGGAGCTCTCTATAGATACAGTCGAAGGGATAGAGCTAAGAATTCTTCAAAGGTGCCAAAACGAATTTCTGAATCTCTGGGATTCCTTGACTTTAAACCAGAAAAAAACGCTCAAGCTGATTCTTCTCACCGGCGGCAATGAAATGTTTTATGCCAGGGCGCTGCAGGCCGTTGACCTAAACGCCGGATCACAAGTTACCCGATCTTTAGAAAAGCTATTAGCTGACGACATCGTACTTAAAAACGATGAGTATAAAATTCAGGATGTGATGTTTAAAAAGTGGATCCAGACCTTTTTGTTGAAATAAGGCCCGCCTGAGTAAAGAATCGGGATGCTCGATCTATTTTCAGCCGAAAGTCTGAAATATTCAGAAAGTTTCGATATTGACCGGTTTTAAACTCCAAAGTCGAAAATAGATATTAAATCAGCGATCCGATTGACCATGTGATATCGCTGTTTTTACAGGTTTCGCTGAGTCCAGATTTGTAGTATCGCAACTTTCGGGAGGCCTAATTCTTTACAGATACTACAAGCGATATCACAGCTTCAGTCGAAATTTTCAGCTTAAGGAAATGTCAGCTATCAGAAGCTTCGCTCAAATAGCGAAATAGCACGGCCGTGCTTGTCACCTCCCCCTGCGGGTTTCATCGGGGCTGACAGCTCATGCCGGAAAAGGACATGTACTGGCGCTAGCGTTGAATTGAGGCCCGACCGAGCCAATTCTTGCAAAAATGTTTGGATATTTTTTAACTCATATTTTCAATTTTTTGCCAATTTGAAAGGCATCTGCGATTTTTTCACCGATCTGATGATAGGCTTGAATCTCGGATCCATAGATAAAGGGCTCAACTTTTGATATATCCGGCAATCCTTTGTCGTTGAGAGCAGCCTGATCTACCTTAACATCAATTATTTCGCCGATAAACTGGGTGTGCAGTCCGATTTCATATGTATGAATAACCTTGCATTCCAAAATCATTGGAAATTCATCTACATAAGGTGCATCCACCAGATCGCTTTTTACAGGAGTGAGACCCGTGGTTTCGAATTTATTCTCCCGTTTACCTGAAGCGATACCTACATAATCAGCTTCTTTGGCGTATTTTACTGATGGGACGTTAATGGTATAGGCTTTTCGCGCTGTAATATTTCCATAAGTATACGTGGCTTTCCGCAAAGATATCGTAACTGCGGGAGGTTTTGAACAACAGATTCCGCCCCAGGCGATGGTCATCAGATTTGGCTGACCCTTTCTATCGTATGATCCCACACACCATACTGGATTGGGGAAAGCTAAAGTTTTAGCACCGAAGGATTTTTTCATAAAGACTCCTTTTGAAAGATGTCATAGAATATCTAAACGGCTTTTGAGCAACTATCGAATTCGATTTGATATTGAATCAATCTTATATAGAAAGCAACCTACTTTAAATTGTGTCGAGTACCGGTGATTTATTCTGCAGACTCCTTGCCACAATTTAGAAAGTGTCCGATTGCATGACACATACGAAAGTCTTCCATCTTTTACAGGTTTCCAAATTGTACATAACGTGCCAGAGTCGAAACCTATCAAAGCTATCTAAATTATTGAACAAATCGTTCATCAATCTTAAATTCGCCGCCTTATCGAGTTAGCCAAAAATTGCTTTGAAAATGGCAGCCTTAAGCTCCGCAGATGGCTCCCACCTGAATTCACGGTCAAATCGCTTCTTAGCAAATTTATACCCGGCATCAATAATGTGATTGGGCTCTTGTTGAGGCAGTGATGGCTTTATCATTTCCATTGATAAGCGGGCCGCTCTTTCGCGCTCATCCTCCCGCAAACGACCTTTCTGGTCGAATGCCAAATACGAGTATTGAATCCTGAGGATCTCCACGGGTTTTCGATTTTCCAATTCAAGCACAACCAAAACATATCTGATTCGTTTGCCGGCATATTCTAAAAATCTTTCCTCTGGATGTCTCCTGAACAAACGATGGTAGCGCTTCATTGGCATGCGCTTTAGTGTATCATCGTCATTTACAATAAATATTCTTGTTCCCAATCCCATGATTTGTGCATTTATGATATGGTCCACTTATGCCGGTCAATACCGGAAATCATTTACCCATACCAAGCGCGGATATTTCTTCAGCGATATCAAAAAGCGCTTTTTCAGGGAGCCCAATGATTTGGGAATTGTCATGAACTCGAAGAATAATTCAAATTCAGATCTGAACAAAAGTGTGTCTGTGAAAAAAAGCCGTTTCACCGAAATGCTCTTAGAAGAGAACAAATTGGATCAAAACGGATTCAAAAATTGGATCTTTTGTAACGGCATGCTGTTCAATTCCCCGGATAAGTGGTGGGGAGATCGTGGCCTGCGGGATTATCCCCATGAGGGCGTCGATCTATGCCTTTACAGTGACAGTTCCCGAAAGATATGCTGCATTGATGAAAAAACCCGAATCCCTGTGATGCAAAGGGGTATGATCAAGGCAATGTTTAAAGATTATCTTGGGCAGGCAATTGTCATTGAGCATGAGAGAAACGACAGCCACCCGGGCCGTTTCATATCGTTTTATGCTCACACGAAACCGCACGACAAAATTGAAGTTGGTATGATTGTGGAGGAGGGGGATATTATTGCAACCCTTGCCGATACCAGCCACTCAAAAGCCCAAATTATTCCACATTTACACCTCTCGCTCGGGCGCTCAGCTAAATCTTTTTCTTATGACGGGTTTGTCTGGAATACGATCAGAAAACCCGAAGAAATCCTTCTGTTGGATCCTCTGCCATTAATTGATTGGCCTTATGCGTCGTCGGGCTGCCCGCAGCATTTCACCTTTGCGCATTACGCAGCGTGCCTTTTTCGCCCAGTCCGTGAACTCCCGTAGACTGCTCCCCAGCTTCTTGCGGCTGGTGCGGCGTTTAACCTTGAAGTACCCTCGTCGGGTCTTGCCACAATAATGGGTAAAACCCAGAAAAGTGAACTCCGCAGGTTTGGCGCCACGCTCTCTGGCTCTTTTACGGGCAAAACGGCCAAACTCAATGCTGCGCGTCTTCTCACCAGCTACCTTAAGACCAAAGCCTTCCAGCCGGTCTTCCAGTCGCTGGCGCAATTGCCGTGCATCCTCCTGGCTTTCAAAACAGGCCAGAAAATCATCGGCAAAACGAAAATAATACGCTTCACCCCTGGCCTGGAGCTTCACCCGATGACTGAACCACAGATCCAATACGTAATGCAAGTAGACGTTTGACAGCAGCGGCGACAGAATCGATCCTTGCGGCGTACCCAGCTCGCTGGCTTTCACCAGCCCACCTTCCATGATGCCGCTTTTGAGCATCCGAATGATCAAGCGAATCACCCGCTCGTCTCCGATGCGATGCCGCAAAAACTTAACCAGCCACTGATGGTTGACTTGATCAAAGAAACTTTTGATGTC
>JASFIG010000160.1:0-9441 GCA_050122795.1 Desulfobacterales bacterium | reverse complement strand
CGAAGCGCACATCATCGATGAGCTCTGCATCGATGCCGGCTCGTTCCAGCGCGGCTTTCATCGTTACGCTGGCGATCGTGGCTGCGTGGCTGTTTTTTAAACTGGCACCAAAAGCACCGATAGCGGTACGGCAGGCCGAAGCTATCACAACGTCTGTCATCTTTGGCTCCTTTGTTGCGCGTTTCTAATTATAAGTGTCAGGTCTTACAAAGTGTTCAGGTGTCAGGTTTATGATCACTGGCAGCTGGCTGCTGATTTGTGCAGCGGCGCAGGTGCGCGCAATATGTGTAATGCAGTACAGTTGGAAAACAACCGAGGCCGAGGACGAGTAGGAGGACGAGTACGATATGGAGCATAAAACCCTCGTCCTCGTCGTCGTCCTCGTGCTCGTCCTCGAGGACTCAAATCAACAAACTCCCGCAACTCGCAACGCGCAACCTATCACCCCCCAAACGACCGCTCATGAATATCGATGGCTGCCGGGTTGGGAACGGCGATGGCGTTCATTTTGCCGATGGTGACGGGCAGCATCGCGTGCATAAAAAATTCAGCCGCTTTCAACTGGCCGGCGTAAAAAGCAGCCTCTTTATTTTTGGAAACTTTGGATTCAATCGCCGCCGCATCCAGGCCGCCGGCCAGTTTCTCCAGCTTCGGCACGGCCACCGTTGCGCGCCACAGCAGCATCCAGGCCATGACCACATCACCGACAACTTCCATAAACGGGTGGGCATAAGCCAATGCCAGCCGCATGTCTTTTGTAAAAGCGATCTTGCTGATATGCAGCGCGATTTCACTGAGGCGATCTAACGCTTTTTCAACGCGGCCGGCAAGATCCACCAGGTGAGGATTTTCTGCAGCCAGATCTACGGTGGTTTTGATTTCATTGAGAAAATCGATAAAAACAGCACCTTCTCTCATTGCCAGCTTGCGGCCCAGCAAATCCATGGCCTGTATCCCGTTGGTCCCTTCATAGATACTGGTAATTTTACAATCGCGGTAAAGCTGTTCGACCGGATAGTCTTTTGTGTAACCGTAGCCGCCATGCACCTGAATGGCCAGTTCGCAGACAAACTGACCGCGTTCACTGCAGTATGCTTTGATAATCGGCGTCAGGAGCTCGATGAAATCACTGTAGCGTTCTTTTTCTTTTTTGTTTTTGGCGGTCCTTGTTTTATCAAAACAATAGGCGACGTAATAGACAAAACTGCGCATACCATCCACATAGGCTTTCATCTGCAGCAGCATGCGCCTGACATCCGGGTGGCGTATAATTGGGACTTGGGGCGCTTCCGGATCTTTACCGGCCGCGACTTCCTTGCCCTGAAAGCGATCACGGGCGTAGTTGACTGCATATAAATATGCGGCTGAGGCGTGTAAAAAACCCTGTGTGCCCACATCCAGACGGGCTTCATTCATCATATGGAACATGACCATCAGACCTTTGTTTTCCTCGCCGAGCAAAAGACCGCGGCATTGGCCCCTGCCGCCCAGCGCCATACTGCAGGTTGGGCTGCCGTGAATCCCCATTTTTTCTTCAACCCCGCTGCAGACAATGTCATTGGGCTCGCCCAGGCTGCCGTCATCGTTGACCCAGATTTTAGGCACGATAAACAATGAAATGCCCTTCGTCCCCGGGGGGGCGCCTTCGATGCGGGCTAAAACCGGATGGATGATATTTTCGGTTAGATCATGTTCGCCGCAGGTAATAAAAATTTTGTTGCCCGATAAAGAATAGGTCCCATCCGGATTTTTGACTGCCGTGGTCGTCAGAGCACCCACATCGGAGCCGGCACCCGGTTCGGTAAGCAACATGGTGCCGCCCCACTGACCGGAATAGACCTTTTCTAAAAACAGCTCTTTTTGTTTGGGGGTTCCGAAAAGTTCGATCATTTTGGCCGCGCCGTGACCCAGGTTGCCGAAGCCGGCAATGGCAAAATTTGCGCCGATAATATACTCGAAGGCCGCCTGGCGGATGATCCAGGGAAATCCCTGACCACCGACTTCAGGGTCTTCAGCCATGGCAATCCACTCGCCCTCTACAAAAAGCTTGTAGGGACGATGAAAGCACTGCGGCACGGTCACCCGGCCATTGTCAAACTGGACGCCTTCACGGTCCCCTTCGGCGTAAGTCGGCAAAATTTCTTTGATGCCCAGATTGCGAGCCTCGGAGATAACCATGTCAAACATTTTGCGGTTCAAGTCATTGTATTTTTTAGTTTTGACAAGATCTTCAATTTTAAGTTGCTCATAAAGAACAAAATCGATGTCTCTGCGCTCAGAAAGAAGCTGTGCCATATAAATTCCTCTCAGATGATGTCTTCAACATTGATTGGTTTTTGTATGAGAAATACTGAACATTTGTCAAGCAATTGGTTTTTTTAACGCCGATAAAAAAACCATCGATGCACGGCAATTCGCTTTAAAAGAGCTAATGGAAGACTTTAGCGTTTAAGCGCAAACAAATGGCCTGAATCTGAGCGTGGCGGACTTCCGGGAGGATTCGGCGGGGGTGTCGTTAAAAGATCAAATTGCGCCTTATTCTTTATTATTTTATGCAAAGTTCGGTTGTTACATAGATCCTGCGCGGATCGGGGGGATTTCATGTGCAAGGTTCAGGAGCATTTGAATGGCACAAAATGATGAAAACAATAGCTGGCCGTATCCCCATAGGGCCTGCCGGCTTGCTGCGTACACTCGGCCATCATTTGCCTGGAGGCATCTTCGTAGTCTGATTTTTTTTCTTCTTCTTTTTTACAATCAAGGCAGATGGGTTGATGATCGAAGATGGATAAAATCCTGCGTTCTTTGTTCGACAGTGATTTGCCACACCGGTTACATTTCTGTGCGCATGAGAGTTGCTTTTCCCAATTTTCCATTTTTGAGCTCCAAATCGAAAAGATGCGGTTTTAAAGCAATTAGCAAATATAACACCCAAATCGGGAGTGATCAAGGGCAAGCGTCGATTGCTCAATTTGACAAGGGATTGAAATGCCGAGAAAATACTTGACTTCAACTCAGGTTAATGGCTTTTATCAATTAGATGACAGAGTAGGCGGTTTTGGTAATTTCGTTTCTTAACAGGAGGATAAACAAGATGAGCAGCACAAGCAAATGGGTTTATGATTTTGATGAAGTCGATCAGGCCGAAAACTATGTCGGCGGCCAATGGGACTCGGTGCGCGGGCTGTTGGGCGGCAAAGGCGCCAACCTGGCTGAAATGGTGCGAATCGGCATACCGGTGCCGCCCGGCTTTACGGTGACCACCGAAGCCTGCAATGCGTATCTGGCTGCCGGCGAAAGTTTTCCGGCCGGTATGTGGGAGCAGGTGCTGGAGGCCATGCAAAAGGTCGAGGCAGATACCGGCAAGAAATTTGGTGATGCGACTAATCCGCTGCTCGTTTCCTGCCGCTCGGGAGGCAAGTTTTCCATGCCCGGCATGATGGATACGGTTCTCAATATCGGGCTTAACGATGATACGGCCAAAGCGATGATCAAATTAACCGGCGATGAGCGTTTCGTTCATGATCTTTACCGCCGTCTGGTTCAGATGTTTGGCAGCGTAGTTATGGGCATACCCGATGAACCCTTTGAGGAAATAATCGAAAAAGCCCGTGAAAAAGCCGGAGCTAAAACCGACGCCGAGCTGGCTGCCGATGACTGGAAGAAAGTGACCGCGGAATTTAAAAAGCTCTTTAAGAAGCACACCAATAAAGATTTTCCGACCGATCCTTATGAGCAACTGAAAATGGCCACCGAAGCGGTTTTTAGTAGCTGGAACGGCAAGCGCGCCGTCGACTACCGCAATGCCGCCGGAATCGCCCATGATTTAGGTACCGCTGTGAATATTCAAACCATGAGTTTCGGCAACATGGGAGACGATAGCGCCACCGGTGTGGCCATGACCCGCAACGCGTCTACTGGCGAAAAACAAATCGAAGGCGATTACCTTATGAATGCCCAGGGTGAAGATGTGGTGGCCGGTATTCGCCTGACCAATGATATTCAAGAATTAAAAAAGGATCTGCCGGAAGCTTATGCCGAATTTGAGAAGATCTGCGAGAACCTGGAAAAGCATTATCGCGATATGCAGGATGTGGAGTTCACCATTGAAAACGGAAAGCTTTGGATGCTGCAAACCCGCGATGGCAAGCGCACCGCACAATCGGCCGTTCGAATTGCGGTGGATATGGTCGAAGAGGGGCTGATCTCCAAGGAAGAAGCGGTGTTGCGCGTGACTCCCGATCAAATCGATTTCTTTTTGCATCCCCAGTTCGACGTCCAGGCCGTGCAAAAAGCGCATAGCTCGGGAGCTTTTTTGGCCAAAGGGCTGAATGTGTCGCCGGGAGCTGCCGTCGGCATTGTCGCCTTCGATGCCGATCGTGCCGAGCAGTGGGCCAAAGAAGGTGGCAAAGATGTGATCATGGTGCGACCCGAAACCAAACCCGACGATGTTCACGGCATGCTGGCGGCCGAGGGAATTCTGACCAGCCGCGGCGGACGCACCAGCCATGCGGCCCTGGTGGCCCGGCAGTTCGGCACACCGGCCGTTGTGGGCGTTGCCTCTTTAGATATTGATCTGGCCAATCGCAGGATGAGTGTCGGGACTCATGAAATAAAAGAAGGCGATTGGATCTCCATCGATGGCACCGCCGGCGAGGTCTATCTGGGTAAGCTGGAGACGATGGTCCCCGATATTAAAGATCCCTGGCTGCTGAAACTGCTGTCCTGGGCCGATGAGTTCCGGCGCCTGGGCGTCTGGGCCAATGCGGATTATCCCAAGGATGCCGAAAGAGCGCGTGAATACGGGGCGCAGGGCATCGGACTGTGCCGCACCGAGCATATGTTTTTCGAGTCCGAGCGCCTGCCGCATGTCCAGAAAATGATCATGACCGATCTGACCCGCGAACGTAAAGAGGCCCTGGATGCGATTTTACCCTTCCAGCGCGATGATTTTGCCGGGCTTTTTCGGGCCATGGACGGGCTGCCGGTGATCATCCGTTTGATCGATCCGCCGCTGCATGAATTTTTACCCAATCGCTTTGACCTCATGCACGAGCTTTCCGATCTGAAAATCAGGCTGCAGCAAGCTGCCAACCTGGCCCAGGTGGACGATTTGCTCGAACAGATCCGCCTTAAACAGTCCATTCTCAAAAGGGTCGAGAGCCTTCACGAGGCCAATCCGATGCTGGGCCTGCGCGGTGTGCGCCTGGGGATTCAGATTCCGGAGCTGACCACTATGCAGGTGCGGGCTATCTTTGAAGCCGCCTGCACGGTGGCCAAAGACGGGGTGGATGTCCATCCGGAAATCATGATCCCGCTGACCAGCCATGTCAACGAGCTCAAGATTCAGCGCCAGGCTCTGGAAAAAGAGGCCAAAAAAGTGATGGAAGAGCAGGATATTAAAATCGATTATAAATTCGGTACGATGATCGAGATTCCACGTGCGGCGCTGACCATGGATGAAATTGCCGACTACGCTCAGTTCATCTCCTTCGGCACCAACGACCTGACCCAGACGACCTACGGCATATCCCGTGACGACGCTGAAGCCGGATTTTTAATGGAATACATCTCCATCGGGGTTTTACCGGACAACCCCTTTGCCACCATCGATCGCGACGGTGTAGGGGAGCTCATGCGAATCGCCGTGACCAAGGGGCACGCTAAAAATCCCGATCTGGAATGCGGCATCTGCGGAGAGCACGGCGGCGACCCGGAGTCTATTCTGTTGTGTCATGAACTGGGGCTGACCTATGTGTCCTGTTCACCGTTTAGAGTGCCCATCGCCCGGCTGGCGGCGGCTCATGCAGCCTTGCAGGGTCGTATGTCAAAAGACCAGTAATATCTGTGTCTCGTAAGACAATTGTGACTCAACAAAATGCCTGAAACATCTATCGGGAAGAAGCCCTTTGTGCACTGGATTTATGGCTATGAACAAGTGAATCTCGCAAGATGATGCCCCGGCTTATTGAGACAGAATGTCTCATTTCAGGCAGGCATCGGTCGCCAGCCAATCAGATCGATTGTCGTGTAACTGCCTAAAATCAAACGTGTTCATTTTCCTTTACGGCATTTAACAGTGTTTGGCACAAAACTTGTTTAATATTTGACCTTTATACTATTAGACATCTTGAGGCACCTATTTCTTAACCATCTAATCTTAACAACTTAACCATTTTCCAATGCAGAAAAAAGCCATTGCTGCATCAGTCCAAAACGCTTTGCTCCATGCACTTTGCCTTACGCATTGTGAGCTGCGGAGAACACAGACCATTGTAAAAAGGGCCATTTCTGGATGGAAAATAAAAGGAGGAACTGTATGAGTAAGTCCGAACAACATTTAAGAGACGCATTTGCCGGTGAATCCCAGGCCAACCGCAAGTATCTGGCTTTTGCCAAAAAAGCAGATCAGGAAGGCTACGGCCAGGTGGCCAAACTTTTCCGCGCGGCAGCTGAAGCCGAAACCGTGCATGCCCACGCTCACCTGAGAACCCTCAAGGGCATCGGCTCCACCGCCGACAACCTCAAAGAGGCCATTGCCGGTGAGACTCATGAATTTAAAAGCATGTACCCGGAAATGATCGAAGACGCCAAGGCCGAAGACAACAGTGCTGCTCTACGCAGCTTTGAGTATGCCAATGCCGTTGAGCAGGTTCACGCCGACCTTTATCAGAAAGCGCTGGATAACATGGACGGTCTCGAGGAAGTCGACTACTGGGTATGCAGTGTGTGCGGCTACACCTGTGAAAGCGAAGCCCCGGATGAGTGCCCGGTCTGCAAAGCCAAAAAGAAAGCCTTCTTCAAAGTCGATTAGGTTTGAAGATTTTAAAAAAATCTTCAAGTATTTAGTGTTTCGTATTTCGTACTTAGTGTTTTGTATTTGATCCAGGCAAGCATGCCTTCCTGCTTCAATACTTAAACCAAACACAAAACACAAAACACCAAACAACCAAACACCAAAAACGAAACACTGGAGCAGTTAAAAATGAAATGTCCCGTATGCGGCAGTCTGAATTTTTTCGTCAAAGACTCCGAAGATGAATACGAAACCTGTGAATTCGAGCTAAAGGGCGATGATGTCGTCTTTGATCCTGAATCGGCTGAATCCGACTGCGCGGAGGTCAACAGCGACACCGAAGTCTTTTGCGAAAAATGCTCCTGGCACGATACGTTTCAGGAACTCAAAAACAGCTAAACCACAGCACCCCCCGTATGGCAAATCGCCGCCGGCGGTGCCGGAAGAATTTATCGCCCGGCACCCCCGCGGCGATTTTTTTTCTGGCCACCTGCCTCGCCTTACATCAAACCTGCCGATCTTAAAATTACAGCCGAACACTGTGAAGATGGGGACATTCCATAATCCTCCTGTCAAGGCTCAAGCAGTAATTTTTTAAATTCAATTAATATCAGTTATTGATAAGAGTGTCTGGTTTCAGGGCGCAGGTGTCCTTTGTTTTTTGACATTATTTTCCAGCGATTCTCCCACTAACACGAACCTTGCCTCTGATCGTTACGTTTATCCGGCATGCTGATAATTGCAGCCGCCGAGCATTCCTAATCCAGAGTTTTAGCTCAGTGAGTAAAATGGGGACGTTCTATTTAGCTATTTGTATAATTCCTTTCAGCTGACAGTCAATTACCCTACCGTATATAGCTCACATAGATGGCTGCCAAATTCACCGTGTTAATCATCGGTCATGATCTGTCCTTTTAAAGCATGAATTGTCCTGCCTGGGTCATGACGTGTCCTTTTCCGTCATGAGCCGGCAAGCCCCCTTCTGACCGATGCCAACGGCAACACCACCGGGTCTGAGTACGACCGCAGCAACCGACTAAAGAAGGAGATACGGCCAGAAGGCCAGGAGACAACCTACGGTTATGATGCGGCGGGCAACCTGTTGGAAAAACTGGATTTTAAGAACCAGATGACCGATTAGCGAATAGCGAGGCTAAGGGGAAGGGATTAGGATTTTTGAAGTTCGATCAGCAAGCGTCTGAATTGTTCATACACATCTTTTCTCTGACCGATATGAATAATTTGGATGATTTCCTTTTCTTCATTGAGAAGATAAATGATTCGATACTGCTTGAATCTGAGTGACTTAAATCCTACCAGCTCCTCCTGCAAATCTTTGCCTGAGTGCGGATTCTGCCGAAGTTCGGTCAAGGCCTGTTTGATCTGCTTTTTGTTTTCCGGATGAAGCTTTGATAATATGCGGGAGGATTCCGGCGTAAATCGCATTTTCCAGATTTTCATTTGCCGAAAACCTCATCAAAATCAAGCCACTTACCCTCACGGGCCTCTTTGATGGATTTGCGAATCGATTTCATGGCCTTATCATCCGAGAGAATTTCAAGAGTTTCAACAAGACCTTCGAACTTATTCATGCTTAGAAGAACTGCTTCCGGGACACCGTTTTTGGTAATCGCAACCGTATCGTCAGAGCTTTCGATTTTTCTGATGATGTCTAAGAGCTTACTTTTTGCCTTTGTGACCGGGATATAATCTTGAATCGTCAACATGACAGACCTCCTATGTTATGGTCATTATAGTGGTTATTTTAATTTTGTCAACCAAAAGGAAGTCCCATCAATTCAAATGTTCTTTACAGGCACGAAAAGCACCTTCGAGCATCTTAATTACCACCGCTTGCAGAGCGCAGCATATTGGGTTATATTGCGCTCTTTTGCAACAAACCCCAAAGGACAGTTGATGCGTATTGAAGATAAGCTGGCCATTTTGGCCGACGCCGCCAAGTATGATGTATCCTGCGCATCCAGCGGCAGCCGCAGAAAGAATACGCGTGGCGGGCTGGGAAATGCAGCGCCTTCCGGAATCTGCCATACCTATACCGAAGACGGTCGCTGCGTTTCCCTGCTGAAGATCCTCTATACCAACTTTTGCATCTACGACTGCGCCTATTGCGTCAACCGGGTCGGAAACGACATTCCGCGCGCCGCATTCACGACCCGCGAGGTCGTCTCGCTGACCGTCGATTTTTATCGCCGCAATTATATCGAAGGCCTATTTCTCAGCTCCGGCATCATGCGCAGCCCGAACGACACGATGGAGCGACTGATTAAAACGGTGCATGCGCTTCGGCAGCAGGGGTTCAACGGTTACATCCATTTAAAATGCGTTCCCTACGCAGACCGGCGCCTGATCCGGCAGGCCGGACTTTACGCCGATCGCCTGAGCGTTAATATCGAATTGCCTTCTGAAGAAAGCCTTAAACGGCTTACCCTGGAAAAAACCTATGACGCCGTTCTAAAACCCATGGGAGTCATCCGGGAAACCATCGCCGAAACGCGCGAAGACCGCAAGCGTCTGCAGCATGTGCCCCATTATGCGCCGGCCGGCCAGAGCACCCAGCTGATTGTGGGCGCCAGCCCGGAATCAGACCACAGAATCCTGCAGCTGGCCGACCGGCTGTATCAGCA
>JASFIG010000159.1:0-9467 GCA_050122795.1 Desulfobacterales bacterium | reverse complement strand
TACTTTTTGTAGAACCCGGAAGCTTCGGCGTCCTTGTCAAGGTTGACCAGTTCGATGTCATTGGTCTGGGCTGCCATGATGACCGCCCCGCTCGGAAAGGCGGTAAACAGCCAGAAGGCATCCAGCTGTTTGTTGCCGAAAGCGGCCGCAGCGTCGTTGTAGCCCATGGCGTTGCGTTCGATCTTGTCCCAGACACCCATGTGGGTGAAGAACAGCTCGCAATTGGCAAAGGCACCGGAGCCGGCATTGCCGACACCCACCTTTTTGCCGACCAGGTCTTTGACGCTCTTGATGCCCGAGCCCTGGCGAACCACCAGCTGGGCCGGTGCGCCGTAAAGCCAGGCCACGGCCAGCACATCTTCATATTTTTTGGGATCATTTTTCATCTGGCCGTTGCGGCCCAGCCAGACGTGCCCGGAATAGACCACGCTCATCTGCTGTCTGCCGGCATTGGTCTTTCTCAAATTTTCAACCGAGCCCGCAGATGTCTGGGCCTTGACGGAAAAAGTCTCACTGGCTTTAACCGGATCATAGACCTGAATACCGTTGGCAACCACCTGAAAAGTTCCGCCGGCCGGTCCGCCGCCGAATATGACTCTTTCTTTGGCAAAGGCGCTTCCGGAAAATGCTAACATCAAAACACAGATTCCGATAAGAATGGTAAACAATTTGTTTCTCATGGTAACTCTCCTAAAATTTTTTAGTTAGTCAATGTTTGAGCATCATACTCCCGCCGGTCCGGCGGGCATGACGCGCCATTTCATTTTTTGTTATCATTGTCACCTTCTATCTTTTGTTTGAAAATCACCTCCTTTCAATTTTGTGGTGTCATCACCAACAACGAGCAACCCCAAAATTTCAGCTTTTGGCGTTGCCACATGACGGACGATCTTTATTCGAGGGGCAAAGCAAAATCGGCAGTCGCATGCTCACGGGGCCAGATGCACTCGAACTTACCCTTCACAATTTGCAACACTTGAGTGGACAAACTGTTTTGCCTTTCAAAGTTTTCATATGACGTAAACTTCACCGGACCGAAAGGCGTCGTCATATCGGTCTGGTCCAGGGCCTTGCGGATACTTGCGGGACTGAATGAATCGGCTCTTTTCAAAGCATCTGCAGCCACCAGCAGGGCCGAATAGGCTTCGGCACCATGATAGTCGGGTGAGCTGCCGTATGTGTCTGTGAATTGGTCGTAATATTCTTTTGTCCCGGGATATTGCAAACACGGCGACCACAACGTAGCCGTCAACAGATAGTCGGCGCTGGCGCCGGCTGTGGCGATAAATTTTTGGCTGGTGAAACCGCCGGCCCCGCCGGACAGCAATGACTTGATCTTGGCCTCGCGAATATTTTTAACCAGCAGGGCCCCATCCTTGAGGTAGGACACCATGTAAATCACATCCGGTTGATTTTCTTTCAAACGTGCCACAATACGATTGAAATAATCCGGCTTTAGCCTTTCCTTGTGGTAGGGCTCGATCGCCCGCAGCTCGATGTCATTTCCCCGGCAAAACCACATCATCCGCATGGCGCCGCTGGTACCGTAAGGGCTGTTTTCATATACGATGGCCATGGATTTGGGCTTGATCTTATTCAGGAAAAAATCTTCCAGCCCGTTGGTGTATCCCTTGGCAGGGGGGTTCAAGCGGTAGACATTTTTCCATTTTCGTTGGGTGATGCGGTCATCGGCAGCGGTACACACAAGCAAGGGCCGATCCAGTTTGTCAGCCATTCTGGCCATGAAAATGGTATTGCTGCTCTGATAGGCGCCCACCAGCATGACAGCACCGCTTTTTTCGACCAGGTCGATAATCGCTTTTTCTCCCGGTTTGGGTTTACCCTCGTCGTTGGCATACACCAGCTTTAACGCCTGACCCTTGATCCCGCCCGCTTTGTTGATCGATTCAAGAGCCATTTCAAATGAATTTTTCATCATCTTGGCATAGGTATAGGCCTCTGAATGCGGGATGCCGATAATTAAGGGTTCAGAAGCAGAGCCGGTCACCGGGGCGGCTAAAATAGCGACAATTGCGGAAAGGATGACAAGATAATAGGAAAATTTAAATGCCAGTTTCATGATCCACCTCCCATCACGGCCGAAAAGGCAACTAGAAGCTATCTCAAAAATGTCTTTTGGCTCAATCCGCCAATGGCGGACAAGTATCTTTGTTGGTGCCTCGTTTTAAATCCTCGACATACATCAGTAGGCCTCCGGTTTAAAACTCGGCTCCGCCGCAATCTTGAACCAAAATCCTGTTTTTGAGATAGCTTCCAGTAGATCAGTGGAAATCATCATTATGGTTGATGATTTAAGGACGGCCGATTTCCTTAAACATCGGCCAACGCTATCTTAAAGCAAAATAGCCATTGAATAAAAGTGATCCTAACCGCTGTCGTCCAACAAAAAGTGAAAGGTGGATATTGATGCTGCTCGGCACAGAAAGGGCTATTTGCTACAATAAGGTGTTCATACCTACAACTGCGCGCAAAAACTGTCAATTGGACGATTTCTGATTCTATTGTCAGAAAATTTCTTACAAATTTATGCCCCTTTTGCAAACAGAAAATCGCATAAGGTTGATTTTAATGGCACTGTCGGCACCCCCGATGGTTTTAGGATATAATTTAGATACATAAGACTTGATCTGACGGCGAACTTTTTGAAACCATTTGCCATCAATCACCGCTTGGTGTAAATTGAGGAGTTGACAATATCGATCAAACCTTTCAAGCAACTGCCGGAAATAATTGTTGCGGCTTTTGTGTCCGGAAACGCGCGTCATGAAGCTTCGCATAATATTAATCGTTTTGTCCTTGCTGGCTTTCTTATCGGCCTCCACCGGCGGATATCTGTATTATTCCTCGTTAAAAGAATCCGCCCTTAAAGAAGCTGAGCGGCAGGCCGATCAGCGCTTGCGGACCATTAAAAAAAATCTGAGCATCTTCCTTGCTGAAAACGTCAAACCCGTCAAAACCCTGGCCGGCATGCAAACGCTGCAGCTGGCCCTGACCCGACCCAACACAGAAAATCTGGCTGCGGCCAATACCACCCTGGATCATTTCAAACAAACGCTGGCGGCCGATGTGTGTTATCTGATGGATAGCAACGGCAACACCATTGCCTCGACCAATCGCGATGCCCCCGACAGTTTTGTGGGCCAAAACTTTGCTTTTCGACCCTATTTTAAAGATGCCATTTCAGGTTATCCCGGCACCTATCTGGCCCTGGGCACCACATCCGGCAAACGCGGCGCCTACTACAGCCATTCCGTTTATGCTGAAAACAAATATTCCCCTGTCGGCATTGTGGTCATCAAAGCGTCCATCGAGTTAATTGAAAGCCAGCTGGGGACCGAATCGGACGAAATTGTGCTGGTCAATGATCCCAACGGGGTTATTTTTATTTCCAACCGCAAAGACTGGCTTTATCATCTGCTGTGGGAAACCAATGAAAATAATATCCCTTTGATCGAACAATCCCTGCAATTCGGCACCGGCCCCTGGAAGTGGACCGGTCTGGAATCCATAGATGATCATATCCGGGACCGTGACGGCAATGCCTACCAGATCCAGGTGGTAGAACTGGGATCCAACTATCCGGGGTGGAATGTGGTGCATTTGCGCCGGCTGGATGCCATCACCCAGGCGGTCATCGAGCCCCTGATCAAAACCACCGGTCCGATCGTGCTGGCATTGTGTGTGCTGATCGGCATAGCGGTTTTCTTTTTGTACCGTCAGGCCAGCCATGAAATCCGGCAGCGCCGATCCGCAGAACGAGCGCTGCGCAGCAGCGAGGAACGCTTCCGATCACTGTATCATCACACGCCGGCCATGTTGCACTCGATCGATCCGCAAGGCCGCCTGGTCAGTGTCAGCGCTTACTGGGCGGAGGTTATGGGCTATGAGCGCGATGAGGTCATCGGTCGCAAGCTCACCGACTTTTTTACGCCGGGTTCACGCGAATACGCTGAAACCACAGTTCTGCCTGAATTTTTCAACACCGGGTTCTGCCAGGATATCCCCTATCAATTTATCAAAAAAAATGGTGACATAATTGACGTCCTGCTTTCGGCCATTGCCGATCGTGATGCCAACGGCGACATCATACGATCATTGGCCGTTTCAATTGATGTCACCCAGCGAAATCGCACCGAGGAAGCGTTAAAACAGGCCAAAGAAGAGCTCAGCCTCTACTCCCGGGATCTTGAGCGCCTGGTACGCAAGCAGACCGAGGAAATAACCAATATACTAACCTATACGCCGGCGGTCGTTTACATCAAGGATAAAGCCGGCCGCTACACACTGGTCAACACCCGCTATGAAGAGTTGTTCGAGGTCCGCAACACTGACATCCGGGGCAAAACCGATTATGATATTTTGCCGCAAACGCTCGCCGATCAATTCCGCGCCAGCGATGCGCAGGTTTTAGAAGAAGCGCGCTCTTTGCAGCTCGAGGAACATATCCAGCAAATTGACGGATTGCACACCTATCTGGCCGTTAAATTTCCGATTTATGATGAATCCGGTGCCATCAGCGGTGTATGCGGGATCTTAAACGATATCACCGCCGTCAAAAAAGCCCAGACCCAGTTGCGGCGGCTATCCGGTAGCATTATGGCCAATCAGGAAAAGGAGCGCTCCGCCATTGCGCGGGAATTGCATGATGAACTGGGGCAGGTACTGACCGCATTGCGGATGGATTCGGTCTGGATGCATGAGCGCTTAAAAAAAGCGGACCCTGAAGCTGCTGAGCGCGCCTTGACGATGTGTCGGCTGATCGATAAGAACATTGAGGACGTACGCGGCATGGCCTTTCGTCTGCGACCCGGCGTTCTCGATGACCTGGGTCTGGTGGATGCGCTGGAGTCGTTTACGGCTGATTTTGAAAAACGCACCGAAATTGCGTGTGTATTCGAACACAACGACATACCCCTTCTGGACGAAACCGTCTCAACCGCTGCCTATCGAATTGCTCAGGAAGCATTGACCAATGTTGCCCGGCATGCAGCGGCCAGCCATGTCGAGGTGGCCCTCAAAACCCAAAATGGTTTGTTGACGCTGTCCGTCATCGATGATGGTCTCGGGTTTGATGCGCTGCATCTGTCTGAATCCGAAGGACTGGGGGTGGCCGGCATGCGCGAACGGGCGACACTGGTGGGGGGGTCGCTGGATGTCCAGTCGCAGCCTAAAAAAGGAACCCGGGTCTCCTTTCAGGTGCCCGTCGATGGGCAGCCGGGTAGTTAGATATTGAATATTGAAAATTGAATAATGAATATTAAAGGTTCGCCTGCGGCGGATCAATTATAAGAAATTTAATATTGTCGATTGAATATTGAATATTTAAGGAATGCTATCTATTTTTAATTCCTTTTTTATAAAATGGTGGAGCGTAACGACTTCCATAAATATTCAATATACAATATTCAATATTCAATTTATTAATAATTACCGGATCTCTGACGAGGCGCTAAAATTGATAAAGGTACTGCTAGCGGATGACCACAGCATTGTACGTGCCGGGCTGCGCCGCATTGTCGAAGAAAGCGGCGACATGCAGGTCGTCGCTGAAGCCAACGATGGCCGCGAGGCCATTCAGCTGGTCCAGGATACAGGTCCGGATGTAGCGGTCATCGATATCTCCATGCCCGGACTGGATGGTTTGGAAGTCATCAGCCAGCTACAAACCCGTTACCCGAAATTGCCGATTTTGGTGCTGACCATGCACGAGGAGGGGCAATATGTGGTTCGTGCCATTCAGGCCGGTGCTATGGGATACCTCACCAAACAATCCGCACCCGAGCAGCTGGTAACGGCTATTCGCAAAATCCATGCAGGACAACGCTACATCACGGATGAGGCGGCCGAAGCACTGGCGCTGCGGGTGGCAAAAGGGACCGATGGCAAATCTCCCCTGGATTCCTTATCCATGCGGGAGTTGCAGGTGCTGCGCCGCCTGGCCATGGGACAGACCAACCGCGAGATCGCTCGCGCCTATCATATCAGTATCAAAACGGTAGATACCTATCGCGCACGCCTGCTCAAAAAGCTCGGATTGCGCAACAACGCGGAGCTATCGCGCTTTGCCATGCAGAATCAATTGATTGAGCCCTGATCGGGTCGGGCTTCTATAGCAGAAGCTGTGCCATCTTGAGATTTCAATGAGAGGGAAATGAGCGTGGTGAAAAAGGCAGCAATTTCAGTCGGTTTTATCGTCTTCTGCAGCGGGATCCTGCTTTGCAATACGTTTGCTGCTGATCCGATTAAAGTTGGGGTATTGTTGCCGCTTTCCGGCCGTAATGCCGCCATCGGGCAGATTCAAAAAAACGCCGTTTTGATGGCAGCCGCTGAAATCAACGCCCGCGGAAGGATCAAAGACCGCAAAATGGATCTCGTTCTGGCAGACACAAAAGGCACCCCGGATGGGGGCCGGGCCGCCATCAGAAAATTAATCCAAACGGACAACGTCCTGGTCATCGGCGGCGGCTTTTCAAGTTCGGCAACCTGGGCAACCGGCGCCATCGCCCAGCAGGACCGGGTACCGTTTGTCGTAACCGGAGCCATGGCAGACAAAATTACCGAGCAGGACTGGGAATACGTTTTCAGGCTGAACCAACCCCTCGGTGAACACCTGGAGGCCCTGGCTACGTTTATTTCGACGACGGCTGCGGATCTAAGATCGGTTGCAATTCTGCACACAGCATCGCTGAGAAGTTCAGCTGCGGCCCGGCGCTTTTTTAAAAAATCAGCTTCCCTTAATCTGGAGCTGGTCATCAGGGAGCGTTTTGAAACCAACGATAATTTATCAGAGATGCTGGCCCGTGTGCGGTTCAAAAATCCGGATTTAATTTATGTCATTACAGACGATGTCAAAAACGCTGCTTTGCTGGTGCGCCAATCCAGAGCGCTCAAGATGAGTCCGAAACTTTTTGTCGGCGAAGGAACTGGATTTGATCAAACCGAATTTATTTCACAAGCCGGAAAGGCTTCCAACCATATTGTCAGCACCACTTTGTGGACACCATTGGTGCCGCACCCCGGTGCGGCCGCATTCAATCAGAAATTTACAGACCGGTACAGGACGCCGCCCGGGCCTTACGGAGCTCAAGCCTATGCCGGGATGATGGTGATTGCCGAAGCCCTCAGACGGGCCCGAGAGTTGACGCCGGCAGCTGTTCGCGATGCGCTTTCCCTCACGGACATATCGACGCTGCTGGGGCCCATCAAATTTGTGGCCTATGATAAAAAAAGCCAGCAGAACAGGCTGCCGACTTATCTGGTTCAGTGGATCGGGGGCAAGCAGGAAATCATCTGGCCCAAAGAATTTGCCACCCACAAGCCCATATTTCCCGCCCCTCCTTCTTCAGAGGACAGAGGTCAGATGTCAGATGACAGATAAAAAAACGGAAGGTTGGCGGCTGGCTGTCCATCAGGTGTCAGGTTTCGGGTGTCAGGTGTCAGGCCTTCGGTGGCCGATTCGAGATCTTGCTACTTAATCGCCATAACGGTCGTATGTTTTTGTTGTTTTATTATTTTTGTCTGATGCTCCCTGACACCTGAACACTGACACCTGAAACCTAATTTGAGCGATACTATAGATCCTTTTTGAAAAACTCGCCGGTATCGGCAATTTCCCCTGGCTTTTTGCTGTATTCGATGGGTTCGGTGCCTTCCTTAAAGCAGACAAACACCGTTTCTTTGGATTCGGGAATCGGCAGAAGCCCGGTTTCAGCGTCAATCTGGGTGAAGACCACGCCTTCGGGCACCTCAAATATCTTGGGCGGCGTATCCGCCAGAATGCGCTGCATAAAGCCCAGCCAGATCGGGCTGGCAGCGCGGGATCCGGTTTCGGATTTTCCCAGCGGGGCTTCATCATCAAATCCCACCCAGGTGCCGGTGATATAGCGGGCGGTGTAGCCCATAAACCAGGCATCAAACAAATTGTTGGTCGTGCCGGTCTTACCCGCCACGGGTCGATTCAGCGCTTTTACCCGCCAGCCGGTCCCATACTTGACCACACCTTCCAGCAGGTGTGTCATGAGGTAAGCAGTGGTTTCATCAATCACCTTGATGCGCTCGGGTGCCATCTCTTCGAGCACGTTGCCGTCCCGATCTTCGATTTTGGTAATAAAAACCGGTTCGATCAAATATCCCCGATTGGCAAAAACGGAATAGGCTTTGGTCAATTCGAGCAACGACACGCCTGAAGACCCCAGGGCAATGGAAAGATCCTTGCTCAAATCCGAATGGATGCCCAGTTTATTGGCATACTCAATGGCATAATCGATGCCGATATCCTGCAGGATCTTGATCGTTACGACATTGCGCGATTTAGCCAGCGCGTCGCGCATCAGCGTGGGGCCGAAGAACCGCTCTTTGTAATTTTTTGGCTTCCAGGTAAAGTCCCGTTCTTCGTCATCAAACACGATGGGCGAATCAATAATGACCGATGCCGGGGTATAAAACCGTTGCGGTTCTTCCTCGTACTGCCTGTCTAATGCAGCAGCGTAAATGATCGGTTTAAATGCCGAGCCCGGCTGGCGCCGGGATTGGATGGCACGATTAAACTGGCTGTCGCGGAAATCGCGGCCGCCGACGATGGCCTTGACGAATCCGGTCTCCGCCTCGATACACATTAAAGCGGCCTGGGCAACCGGCTCCTGCTCCAGTGCCAGCGGCCATAATTCAGCATCTTGCGGCTTTTCTTTGGCTTTTACCCAGATGACATCTCCTGCTTGCAGGGCTTCGCCGGGGCGCTTGAGCTTATCTTCATAATAGGCCACTTCTATATCCGGCTTGCGGGCCCATTGCATATCGGCCAGCACTATCTGCCCGAGCGAATTTCCGATTCGCACCGTAACGACTTTACTTTTGTCATCCACCTTGATGACAACACCCTTGACGGTCCGGCCGGTCTCAAGGGGCTCGTTATCCAGCTCGGTTTGTATGGATTTTGAGAATGTCTCGACTTCCTCAGGAGCCAGTTTTTTTAGCGGCCCACGGAACCCCTGGCGTTTATCCAGTTCTCGCAGGCCCTTTTCAATTTCTTCCTCGGCAATTTTTTGCATCTCGAGATTGGCCGCGGTATAAATTTTGAGCCCCTGATTGTAGAGCATCTCGCGACCGTACTTCTCTTCGACGTAACGGCGGACCTGTTCGGTGTAATACGGGATTTCTTCAATATACAAATTGCGGCGCGGCTTGATCTCCACTTCGGTGTTGATGGCCTCGTCGGCCTGCGGCTTTGTGATATACCCCTCGGACACCATACGGTTGAGCACATATATTTGCCGTTGTTTGGCTCTTTCCGGATGACGGAATGGCGAGTATTTACTGGGGGCCTGGGGCAAACCGGCCAGAATGGCACATTCAGCCAGACTGAGATCCGTCACGGATTTGCCAAAATAATTTTCGGCCGCAGCTTCAACCCCGTAAGCACCGTGGCCCAGGTAGATCTGATTCAAATA
>JASFIG010000158.1:0-9481 GCA_050122795.1 Desulfobacterales bacterium | reverse complement strand
CAGCTGGCTGATCCACAGGTGACCCTGCGCCAGATTGAACCGCTCCTGAATACGATTGCCAAAGAAAAAGAGCAGCTGTCGGCGGTGCTGAATACCATGCCCGACGAAGATGGTCTCAAGGACATTGTCCATCGAACCCTGATTACGACCTCCCTGGAGGTCATCAAATTTAACAGGGGTGACTACATCCCGGTCTATTGATACCGCGGCGTTGAAGATGCAAGCATTTTCCGGCCATCAAGCGTCGTATCTAAATCAAATTGAGGCCTATGTTGCCCGTATGCCGAGTCTATCGACGACCGCAACAAAGGTGCTCGAAACGTGTAACAATCCACAATCTTCACCCAACGATCTGAATCGATTAATTGCGCTGGATCCGGTCCTTGCCGGTCAGGTGCTGCGATTGATCAACTCTGCCTATTATTCGCTCAGCCACCCGGTTTCTTCTCTAACCCGTGCCATCATCATGCTGGGGATCAACACGGTCAAAAACCTGGTGTTGAGCTTTGCCATCTTGCAGCAGTTACCGATGGCCAAACCTTTTGGGACGCTATCTCCGGTTTCATTTTGGGAGCACTGCGTTGCCGTCGGCGTGGTGGCCAAATGGCTGGCCGAATTTAAGGGCGTGCAGCTGGCAGATCAGGAGGATTATTTTGTCGGGGGGCTTTTGCACGATCTGGGTAAAATACCGCTCAACCATCAGTTTCCCGATGAAGCCAGACAGGCCATGGCGCTGACCGGACAGCAGCACTGGTCAGCGGTGCAAGCTGAAAGCGTCATTTTTGGCTTCGATCATAGTATGGTCGGTGGTCTGATTGCTCGCAAGTGGCGTTTGAGCCGGGCCTACGTTGATGTTCTCACCTACCACCATCGGCCCGCAGATGCTGCTGAGAACACCCTTCAGCTGGTATTTACGGTCGCATTGGCCGATCTTTATGCCCGCTTGTTGGAACAGGATTCGGATGACGACACATTGGCCAATGACGAATTTGCAGCGCTGGTGATGGCGCGTGTCGGCCTGGATGCGTTCACCCTGGCGCAAGCGCGGGATACCGTCCTTGCCGAAATTGATCGCGCCAAAATATTTTTGGAGATTTCGCAAAGGAAACCCGGTCATGATCGTTAAATTTTGGGGCGTGCGGGGATCCATACCGACCCCGGGATCCGAAACCGCCAAATATGGCGGCAACACCATATGCATCGAGATGATCTTCGCTGATGTTCAAAGGCGTATTATAATTGATGCGGGCTCCGGCCTGCGCCTGCTGGGCGATCATCTGTTGGCTGAACAGGACGCCATCAAGGCTTTTAAAAGCGATATTTTCTTAACGCACACGCACCTGGATCATATTATCGGATTTCCTTTTTTTGCGCCCATATTCAACCCCCGGACCCGTCTGAAGGTTTACGGTCCGGTAACATGCGAGACAGAATCCCTGAAAACCGTCATCGGCGGCCAGCTGTCCTACCGCTATTTCCCGGTGCGCCAACAAGAGCTGGCTGCCCAAATTGATTATATCAATCTGGCAGAGGGCTGTTTTGATCTGGGAGATGATATTCGTTTAACGACCAAATATCTGAATCATCCGCTTCTGTGTCTCGGATTGCGGTTTGAATACAACGGCAAAGTCTGCTGCACCGCCTATGATACCGAACCCTTTCAAAACCTGTTTGTCAGCGACCCCCAGGATCCGGCCTTTGATGCCCTTATGGCCCATCAAGGCGAGGCGGTTGCCAGAGAGGAAAATCAGCGCATGATAGAATTCTTTGCCGGTGCGGACCTGCTCATTCATGATGCCCAGTACACGCAACAGGAATATGAAGCATCCCGCAAAGGGTGGGGGCACTCACCGATGGAGTCTGTGATTAAAGCGGCGCAACGATCTGACGTCAGCACGCTGGCCCTTTTTCACCATGATCCAATGCGAACCGACGTCCAATTGGATGAATTGACAGAATTGCTGTGTGATCCCAGACATACCGGGGACACCAACGTTTTTTTTGCCCGGGAGGGCACACAGCTTGAGATTTAGCAAGGCAGGTTAGCCGGTGGGCCGGTTGTGCCGGTTGAGCCCGTCAAAAACAAAAGTGTTTTAAACCGGCTTAACGGGCCTAACGGGGCAACCGTGAATTAGAGGTCTACGGGTAGGCGATGGCGCAGGTACTGCCGTTGCAATTCATAAATCAGGTCCGTTAAGCGCATCTTTTCGTGATCGCTGATTTCATCGAACTCGATACCCAACTCATAACGGCTGTGTTGTGACTTTTGTTCGATGCGCTTGATTTCGAGGGCCTCAATTTGTATCGGACGCTGCAAGATTTCCGCTGGAAATACCAGTTTGACGTCCTCGAACCGCTGGGTCACTGCAAGAGGTGAATTTTGGGGCATGTCGGTGCGGCTTTGAACCCATGCAGCCAGCGAGCCGCCGATACTGATATTGATGACTTCCAGCTCAAGGCGTTTTCCATCATTTATGAAGTGAATACGGGTGCCTTCTGGTGCATCGATCCGAAAACGTTCTCTTCTCTGCTGGCGCTCTATTTCTTTAGGTACGCTCAGGTGGATGCGGTTATCTGCAATTTCGCCGCCCGCAGCTGTGAAGGCATACTGGATCTGGTCCGGTCCGCTGAATTCAAAGCGTATTTGCCAGTCATCCAGATCGGCGGCCGCTTCTTCAAATCCCTGCGGGACGTTGAACACCAGGCTGGGTGTTTTATTGTGATCCGCTATTCTGAGAATCCGGGCCAGGCTCTCGTATTCAGTATCAACGAGGGTCAGTTTGAGGAAGGTTTTATGCTGGATAAGGGTATCCAATAATGCGGTGACGGCACTACCTGTAATGATTTCAAAATGGGCCATGGCTCCGGTTGCACGCGCATTTATAGTTTTGCGACACTGTCGGCATATGAACGGTCCTGCAACAGTTTTTTGGCAAAGTCCAGGTATTTGCCCGTGATGGCTCGGACCGCCAGCTGAAGTGCATAGGGTTTAATCGGTTTTTCCAGCAGATAATTCACCCTCGATGCCAAACACATATTAACGACGTCGTCACTGGCATTTCCGCTAATGATAATGGCATCTTGATGGGCGGTCGGATACTTTTTTTCGATCGCATCCAAAAAATAGAATCCACTCAGACCGCCCAGAAATACATCGATGATAAAAATGGCGACGCCAACTTCACGCTGCAGGCAATAATCAATGGCTTCGTCGGCGTTTGTGAAGGCGATGACGTTACCCCAGCTGTAAAAGGTTTCTACCAGTTCGCTGACGACATCGCAAATGCCTTTGTCATCATCAATGATAATGACATCTAAACCGTCCGACATGTCTCTTCCTCCCAACGATGCTTACATTTTTTCAGCTTGATCGGGTCACTGGGTTGGGCTTGGCCCCTGGCGGGTTTTAGAATTCGCCATCACCCCGGCGTTCCAGATTGTACTTTTCAATTTTCCGATATACGGTTGAGACGTTTACACCCAGTATTTTGGCAGCTTTGGGGCGGTTTCCGCCCGTGATGCTCAACACTTTTTCAATATGACGCCTTTCGAGCTCCTCTAAGGTTAACAATTCCACGTTTTTGCGCCGCTCCGGGCCTTCATAGGGCAACAGATTGAGGGTTGCAGCCAGGCCCAGGGTGTTTGATTTTTCCAGCAATACAGCGGCTGCAATAATGTTCTCCAATTCGCGCACATTTCCAGGGAAAGAATACTGCATCAGCCGTTGCTCCAGACCCGGTGACAATGTGCGGATATCCTTGTCGTTGGCCCGGGCATGCGTTTTGAGGAAATGGCAGGCAATCGGTAGAATATCTTTTTTTCGTTCCCTGAGTGGCGGCACGTTTATGTTGTACATATTGATGCGGTAATAAAGATCGGCTCGAAATTTACCTTTAAGGATTTCCTCGTTGATATCTTTGTTGGTGGCGGCAATGATACGCACGTCCACATTCCGTATTTCGGTGCTTCCCAGGCGGTAGAGTTCCCGTTCCTCTATGACACGCAATAATTTGCCCTGAAGTGATGGGTCCAATTCAGTGATTTCGTCTAGAAACAAAGTGCCGCTGTTGGCGGCTTCGAAAAATCCGATTTTTTCATTGCCCGCATCCGTATAGGCGCCCTTGGCATGCCCGAAAAATTCATCTTCAAAAATCGTTTTGCTGAAAGATGCCATGTTGACAGCGTAAAACGGCGCGCTGGAGCGATTGCTCAATTTGTGAATAACGCGCGCCAGCATTTCTTTGCCAGTGCCGGATTCACCGTGGATCACAACGCTGTAATCGGTGCCGGCAACGGCTTCTACCTGATGAAATACCAACGCCATGGCTTCGTCTTCGGCAACGATATCCGTAAATGCCGCCGGGTTCTTCAGATTGGAAAATACCTTTTTGCTGCCAAACTGCGCCAGATCATGTTGAACATTGACCTTTTCAAGCGTGCGGTTGACAAGTGCGATCAATTTATCACTGTTAAGCGGTTTGACCAGATAGTCTGAAGCGCCCAGGCTTATGGCTTGCACGGCAGATGCAACGTCATCAATGGCACTGACAATCACACAGTCGATATCGGGCGTTTCTGATTTGATGGTCTGAAGAACCTCCATTCCCGTTAACTGCGGCATCATCAGATCCAGTAAAATCAATTGAAAATCATGTTCACGAACCAGATCCATGACCCGCTGGCTATCGGAAACCAAAGCGGGCTCCGGCAAACCCGAACTGACCAGGGTCGCCTTGATGCTCAATAAGAGGCCCTCATCATCATCTACGACCAGGACCGGGCTTTTTTTCTGTGGTATTGATTCCATAAATTCAGAAAATAATGATATTTTTAGCGTTCAGCGGCAATCGTGCGTGAGGCTAAAATGATGCCGCCATTCAGGTGTGCGCGATTATGATGTTTACTGAAATGCACCCATCGGAGAAATGAAAACAACACGAGGCACTTCCGATACCATTAATGTTAAATTGAAATGCGAAAACAGTCAATGTTTTTCTACTAAAGTGGTTTGTAACGTATTAATATTACATTATTTACTGCTTATTTGCAAATTGCAACAAAGGCTGGCGCGTTATTCGTTATTTGTTATCAGTTATTGGTTTGGGCGTATTCGATAATTCGATCAGACGTTTTTTCTATACGATTTAATCACCTTCTAAGATCATTCCAATTAACAAACGACAAACTCTTGGTACCGAATAACCAACAACAAATAACCCATAACAGTTCTTATTTTCCGGTGAAGATGCGCTCAATGGTATCTTGCAGGCTTTGCTGCCAGGGTTGGGTATCGATGCCAAATTGAACTTTTAAGCGGGTGCAATCCAGCGCCGAATACAGCGGTCGGGGTGCCCGCGTGGGCCATTCTGCAGTTGAAATCGCTTCTACCTGCCGGGTCTGAAGCGCGGAATACGGGGCAGCCAGATCGATAATGTGTTCTGCCAAAGCATGCCAGGTCGTGATGCCGGCACCGCAGTAGTGGTAAGTCCCCCATGCCAAGTTTTCAGCAGAGCCGATTTTACGGGCGATGACCAGCGTTGCTGCAGCAAGGTCAGCCGCACTGGTCGGTGAACCCAGCTGATCGGCGACCACTTTGAGCACTTTTTTTGCGGCGGCCAGTTTCAGGATGGTTTTAACAAAATTATGGCCGTGAACACTGTACAACCAGGATGTGCGTACAATGACGTGTTCGGGCAAAGCGGATCGGACAGCGGCTTCACCCTTTGCTTTACTTTGGCCATAGATGCCCAGAGGGGCGATGGGATCGTTTTCCCGGTAGGGTCGATCGGTTGTGCCATCAAAAACATAATCGGTGGAAATGTGAATGAGTGCATGTCGGTAATCGGCACAATATCGGGCCAGATAATCCGGTCCTTCTGAGTTCACGGCATAGGCCCGATCCGGTTCATCTTCAGCCCGGTCTACATTCGTGTAGGCAGCGGCGTTTATCACCACAGCCGGTGACAGGCCGGTTAAAACCTGCTTGATGTGGTTTTCATTAGTAATATCAAATTGTTGGTGATCAAACGGGTGCACATCAAAATCGGCGCTTTGGGCCTGGTGGACCAGTTCGCGACCCAGCTGTCCGTTTGCACCTGTAATCACGACGTTCATGGTGTCTTCAGCGGTTTGTAGAGTTTTTCGGTGGGAATCTCACCCAAAACCGGCAAGGCGGCATCCTTGTCAGAAACAATCGGATGCGCGAGGGGCCAATCGATCCCAAGGGCCGGATCCGACCACAGAATTCCGCCTTCATCATCCGGATCATAAAAATCCGAACATTTATAAAAAACATGGGCGCTCTGGCTGAGCACGCAAAATCCATGGGCACATCCGGCTGGAATATATACCTGCCGTTTATTATGCTCCGAGAGATGGACACTGACCCAGCGGGCGAAGGTGGGAGAGGTGCGGCGGATATCCACCGCCACATCAAATATTTCGCCACAGATGACCCGAACCAGTTTTGCCTGGGGACGGGTGACCTGAAAATGCAGTCCTCTGAGGGCGTTTTTCTTCGAGTAAGACAAATTGTCCTGCACAAAGACATCGCAAAGTCCGGCGGATTCAAAGCGGCGACCATGGTAGGTTTCCAGAAAATATCCGCGATCATCCTGAAACACCTGGGGTTCGATGATGTGAACATCCTGAATTTCGGTTGATATGAGGCGCATGGCAGCTCCGCTGGGCTTGAAATCGGTCAACACGTTTATGCCGGCTAGCTTATGTCTGCATGTTTATGTTACGCCATTTTCGGCGAGCACGCAATATCTGTGTGAGTCAGGGTTGAGCAATAGATCCGTTAGTCGCCCTGTCCCTTATCGAGTTTATCCAGCATATCCAGAATGCGCGGTCGCGCTTTCATGTCCTGCATCCATTTGGCAGGTATGGCGTTCAGGCCCAGATGGGCGCCCAGCACCATCCCCACGAGCAAACCCCGGCCGGCGGAGTCGCCGCCTGCCATGCCGTTTTCAATCAAAGCGCTCCTCAGATCGGTTTCATATTTAGCGATCAGATGGATGACGGCCGGAAAGGCTGCCGGGATTTCACACATTTGACCGAAATCCGCGATCGCCTGGCGGCTGTTTTGTGCTACGCTTGCCAGCCCCATTTGAATCCATTCACTTAACGGTTGCGAAGACTGAACCTCCTTCCGGGTCTGCTCGATGGCGGCCGTTGGATAAGCTCCTCCCAGAATCCGGTAAGTGACGGTGGCGAAAAAAGCCGCACCTTCAATCACCGCTTCATGACGGTGAGTGAACGCCGTTTGTGCTCTGGCACTGGCAACCAGGGCCGGCAGGTCGTTGCGATATGCATAAACCAGCGCGGCTATGCGGGATGCGCCGGCAAGATCGTCAGAGCCGGATCCGGATTCCGAAGGCGCTTTTCCGGACGCCAGGTTTTCGAGGGTGCCTCTGGTCGCCCCGTCAATATATCCGTCATAGGTCACAAGCAGCTTTTGCCAGCGCTTTGAAAAATCGGACAAATCAAACCCATTACACTCGGAAACGGATTCCAATAAAATCAGAGATTGGTCCCCGTAATGGGTGAATTCGCCGAGGTCCTTGGTCGGATGGTAAGTTGGGCGCTCGGGTTTTATAAAACGCTCAACCCGGCCAAATTTTTTGTCAATCACACCGGTATTATAGATCCAATGGACACCCAGTGCTAAGGCATCGGCGGCAAAAGATGCCAGAACCATTGCTTGCGGCCTATCGTGCATGGCAGATCTCCTTTAATTCGGATGATGCTGGACAGATGGGAATAAAACCGATTTGTCAGGCAGTCCGTGATACGGTCGGCTTCGGGGTTTTCAGCCGTATCAGGACATGTTGTATTTGCCGGCAAGTTTCTGCAACTCTGATACGTATTGTTTATGATAGATCAGACCCATTTGGCCCTCAAAATCATTTAATAAAAATTCAATGTGGGGCCGGATATCGATACCCGCTGAATTCAATTTTTCATCATTGGCCTTATCGAGGATCAGCACCGAATAATAGGTTGTTAGGATTCGGATCTTTGAATCCCTGCGGAGCAGATAACTCCTGCCGGCCAGCGTGTTCAGGAAAAATCCGGAATAGGCATACAGTGTCTGCAACGATGGTTGGCCGGTTACACTGATGTCACCGGCTTCATAGGCGGTCCATTGATAGAACGTCTGCATGGCCGACTCTAGGATTTCACCCTCATTTTGCAGTATATCGCGTACGAGGTTCACGCGTTTTTTGCCCAAGATTCGAAAGAAATGCGCCATATTGCGATACAAATTGTAAAGCGAGACGGTCTCATCGGTGAGGCTGGGCAGGTTTGCAGACATTTTTTTCAACACTATCTGAAACTGCTCATAGGTACCGCCTTTGAAGGCATAGGCCTGAACATAGTCCTGCTCGTCAAGATAGGTGAAAAATGCTTTAATCTGCTGTTCGATATCTTCGAAATCAAGGGGCTCTTCTTCTTTCACGACGGCTGAATCAGGCCCAAAGACCTCTTTGAGTTTTCCCTCCGGAATGGTCTCCCCCTTTATGGAGGCCATTTCTTCTTCCATTCCCGTAACTTTTTCCATTAATTCCTTGGTTCGTTTTTCCCATGCCACCCGTTCTTGTCGTTTGGCCGTTTCAATGCTCTGTTTGTGCCAGCTGCTGAACAGGTTATAGCCAAAATATGCGACGATACCGATAATGGCAACAACGAGGCCCACTTTGATGGCTTTGTCCATTATGAATTTTATCCCTTTGTGTGTAAAATATCTGTAGATGACGCCTGGTGCCCCCGGCAGGGATCGAACCTGCGGCACATGGATTAGGAATCCATTGCTCTATCCACTGAGCTACGGGGGCTGATGAATGCCGAAACGACGAATATGATACTCGCATAGCAAATCAACTTCCAGATTACAAGAACTTGTCTGCTTTAATCGCCTGACGGTTGATTTAAATCACCCGGCAAATGCCCTGGGATGCGCTTCGGCAGCTTTGTATTTTAAATCTCAAGGCTGCGGACAATTTGAGCGTTTAACGCTGATCGATTCGTTGTCTGCATCCAAAGATGGTTGCTAATGACCGGGCCTCTATGATATATTTATATCTTAATCATTTTAGCTGTTTACAAAACGAAAGCAGCATGTCCACGACCCGATCATTGACATTCAACTATTGGAGATTTTCCGATGCACCTTCGCAAACGTGTACTGGTAACCGGCGGCGCCGGGTTTTTGGGTTCATTTCTGTGTGAACGCCTTCTGAAAGAAAATTGCGATGTGGTTTGTGTCGATAATTTTTATACCGGCACCAAACGCAATATTATCCACCTGTTGGGCAACCCTTACTTTGAAGTGGTGCGGCATGACATCACCTTTCCGCTTTATCTGGAAGTCGATGAAATCTATAATTTTGCCTGTCCGGCATCGCCGATCCATTACCAAAACGATCCGGTCCAGACCACCAAAGTCAATGTGCACGGGTCCATCAATATGCTCGGT
>JASFIG010000157.1:0-9610 GCA_050122795.1 Desulfobacterales bacterium | reverse complement strand
TCGCTTTGAATTTCGAAAAAGGAGGTAGCTCATGCAAACAATTCATCGGTTGCTGGCAATCGCGATGATCCTATCGATAATGACGGGCCTGGCCGGCCCAGCTTTAGCCGGAGAGCTCCAGCAACAACTGGTACAGGAAAGTACAATCGAACAGGTCATCAAACGTGGAACGCTGCGGGTGGGCATGTCCACCTTTGTTCCCTGGGCCATGAAGGACAAGACCGGCAAACTCATCGGTTTTGAAATCGATGTCGCCCGTCAACTGGCGGCTGACATGGGCGTCAAAATCGAATTTGTTCCAACCAAATGGGCAGGCATTATTCCAGCACTGCTCACCGGCAAATTTGACGTGATTATCGGGGGGATGAGCGTACGACCGGATCGCAATTTAAAGGTCAACTTCACCCGGCCCTATGATTATGCCGGTCAGTCGATTGTGGCCAATAAAAAGATGGCGGCCGGCTTCAGCCGTTTGACGGATTTCAACCGGCCCGATGTGACCATTGCCGCCCGCCTGGGTTCAACGGCTGCGGATGCTGCCAACAAATACATGCCGGCCGCACAAAAAAAATTCTTTGATGATGAGGCTCAGGTAATCCAGGAGGTGTTAAACGGCAGGGCGCACGCGGCCGTTGCTTCAGCTCCCCTGCCCGCATTTCAGGCCATTAAGTATCCGGATCAGTTATTTTTACCGATCACAGGCACATTCACCAAGGAACCCATCGGCTTTGCCGTCAGAAAAGGAGATTTTGATACCCTCAATTATTTTAACAACTGGATTCGCGTGACAGAAGCAAAAGGATGGCTAGCCGAACGAAAACACTACTGGTTTGAAACCAAGGATTGGGAAGATAAAATAAAATAGGCAGCGCGTGGTACCCGCCAAACCCAAAATAACCGCCATTGATATTTTTTTAGGCAGCCTGATAGGTGCGGCTGTCGTGTTTATCGTTTACAAGGTATGGATCGGTCTGAATTACTCCTGGAACTGGGAATCCATGCCCCAGTATTTCATTCGTTTCGATGCGGATACCCGTCAATGGGTTCCCAACGTACTTTTGGAAGGGTTTTTGACCACGATCCGATTGAGTATCTGGGCCACTATACTGGCCACCCTCATCGGGGTCGTAATGGGAATGCTGCGTGTCAGTCGCAGTCTATTTAAACGCCTGCTGGCAGGCAGTTATGTTGAATTAACCCGCAACTTACCGCCCTTGGTTTTGATTTTTATATTCTATTTTTTCGTCAGTAACCAGATCCTGCCGGCCCTGGGAGTGGATGCCTTTATCCGTTCCCGCAGCGAATCGACCCAGGCTTTGATGACGTTTTTTTTCGCAGCTCCACCGCTGTTTAGCGCTTTTATTTCAGCGTTGATTACGCTTTCCATATTTGAAGGCGCCTACATGACCGAGATCGTCCGCGCCGGCATCCAGTCCATTGAAAAAGGCCAATGGGAGGCTGCAGACGCGCTGGGATTATCCAGATGGCAGCGTATGCGGCTGATTGTCCTGCCTCAAGCCATTCAGCGTATTCTGCCGCCTATGGCCGGACAATTTATATCAACCATCAAAGATTCGGCCATCGTCTCGGTCATTTCGATTCAGGAACTGACCTTTCAGGGTATGGAACTTATGGCGACGACATATTTTACGTTTGAAATCTGGATTACCATCACAGTCATGTATCTAATGCTGACGCTGGCATGCTCACTGGGAGTGGCTAAACTCGAAAACACCCTCAACAAAAAAATGGCATAAAAAACCCCGTGATACGGACACGATCACGGGGTTGTCACCGGATGATTCCATTGGGATGCGGCAAGCCGGAATTATGGACGTATGAAATAGATTCTATTTAACCGTTATTACCGGGCAATCGGCCTGTAAAATGACATACTGAGCAGCGGAGCCCATCAACAATTTACCAACCTTGGATCTGCGTTTGACGCCCACGATAATTTCGTCTACCTGGTTCTCTTTGGCAAATTCCACCAAATCTTCACCGGCCGATAGCCCGCGAATCAATAGATGCGTATTGCAGGAAATATCGGCTTCCTCAATTAGGGATTTGGCATACTCCAGGCCCCGCTCAGCCTGTTCGATTTCTTTTCTTTCAGACGCAGTGCCTTTTTGCATGGATGTAACCACTTCAATGGATGCGCCGAATGCCTTTGCGTGGAATTTTGCCAGATTCAGGGCTTCTTTCGCCGAGTTGGTTCCATCATATCCGACCAGTATTTTCATATCCCCCTCCTTTACCTGCAGAGGTGAACCTTTCAATAGGCAGCACCTGTTAAACCGTTGCCTTTAGGCAATATAACCGAATTTGCTCCTCCTATTAGCACAGGCAAGTGCAAACGTCCACTAAAACCACATGATACCATCCTTGAAAGGCGCCTCTATCGGGTTTAGCCTGCATTTTGTATGGCGCCGATAACAGCCCGCATAAAGGCCGGCAGGTCATCCGGTGTTCGACTGGTGATTAAATTACCATCAACGACTACCTCCTGATCGATCCATTCCGCACCGGCATGCACCAGATCATCTTTAATAGCGAAAAAGGATGTCACGGTTTTGCCCGCCAATATTTGGGCCGACGCCAGCATCCAGCCCGCGTGACAAATGGCGGCCACCACCTTGCCGCTCGTAAACAAATCTTTGACCAGTTGCACCATTTGGGGATATCGTCGCATAATATCCGGTGCATAGCCGCCAGGAATGACAATGGCATCGAAATCCGCTGCGGCTACCTGATCGATGCTGGCATCCACTTTAACTTCGGTGCCCGGCTTTCCCGTATAGGTTTCAGCGCTACCCGAACCCACCACGACAACCTCGGCACCGGCTTCTTTCAGGCGATAAAACGGATACCAGAATTCAAAGGTATTAAACAATGATTCCACCGGAATGACCACTTTTTTGCCCTGAAGCTCCATAGTTTACTCCTTTTTAATATAAATTATATCAGTAGTATATGTAAATATATTAAACTGAAACATAAATTATTTATCGGTTATATTCACTTATATGAATCAAATATAGGCATGATTCCATGTATGTCCATTGGAATACAAACGTGCCATCACACACAATATTAATTTAAACAAACATATGCAAAAGCCAATTTATAGTGCTGATATCGCATAAGATACACTACCCAATGTGTTTTCACGTGAAACTTGAACAATGGGTATCCGGTCCTTAACGGGTCTCAGGTAAGATCAGTTTTAGCTGGTGTTCATTTTCAATATGGTGTACCCATTTGCAGAACTGATGATACGCATTACCGATACATTGTATATTGATGAGTCCGACATTCAAATGGATTTTGTCCGTTCCTCCGGTCCGGGCGGCCAAAACGTGAACAAAGTGTCCACCGCCGTAATGGTGCGCTTCAATGTTATGCAATCAGATGCTCTGTCTGAAGGCATTCGGAATCGCCTGAAGCGCATTGCCGGCAGAAAAATGACCGCAGAGGGAATTCTGGTCATCAAGGCCAGCCGTTACAGGAGCCAGGACAAAAACCGCAAGGACGCCATTGCAAGACTGGTTGCGCTCATCCGCCAGGCAACCGTCAGACCCAAGCCCCGACACAAAACCAGGCCGTCCCGCGCCGCCAAAGAACGTCGCCTGTCTGCTAAAAGAAAGCGCAGTGAAATCAAGCGCCGCCGCAGGGTGAAGATCTCTGAGGATTCCTGAATTGAAGGTGCAGACACCACCCGGCCATTAGATGGCGGTGCGGTTGCGAAATCCCCTTGACATCCGGTTTCCGGTTCCCGTAAAACTCAATTTCTTGCAGCAACGGACTCTGACGCGTATTGTCTTTTTGGATATGCACGCTTCTATATGCAGGTCGCACAAAAGGTTAATTCCGATGAAACCGATATCCTGGCAGGATTTTGAAAAAGTTGAACTGCGTGCTGGCACCATTCGACGGGTGGAAGACTTCCCGGAAGCCAAAAGTGCGGCTTACAAAATCTGGGCCGATTTTGGCGAGTTCGGCGTTTTGAAATCAAGCGCCCAGATTACCAAACGATATGCCAAATCAGAACTTCTCGGGCGTCAAATCATCGGTGTACTGAATTTTCCAAGCAAGCAAATTGCAAATTTCATGTCTGAATTTTTGGTGACCGGCTTTATCCTTGAAAATGGCGAAGTCATTCTGGCAGAACCCCAGCAAAAAGTTCCTGACGGCTCTCGCCTGGCCTAAGGTAGCACTTCTGCTCGTGTGGCCTCAAACCTTAACCGCATAAAAGCAGCCAACGCAGTGATTGCGTTAGATCCGAGATTCCAAAATGGTTGTAACATTAGACCCTGCAGAAACACATTTGATCGGCGTGATTTCCGATACCCATGGTCACCTGCCCTCCGGGGTGGCCACAGCCTTCAAGAAAGTTGATCTGATCGTTCATGCCGGTGACATCGGCGATGAAAGGATTTTGGCTAAGCTGGAAAAAATCGCACCGGTTCTGGCCGTGCGGGGAAATATGGATTATGGAAACTGGGCCAGCCAGTTGCCGTCAACTCAAATCATTGAGATCGGCCAGATGGCACTGGCTGTGACGCATATCGCCAGTCACCTGAATCAGGAACCGGATAAAGCCGGTTATAAAGCTGTCATCAGTGGCCATACGCACCGCCCGGATGTATATGAAAAAAATGGGATTACCTTTATCAACCCCGGAAGCGCCTCATATCCCAAATCCGGTCAACCGGGTTCAGCCGCCGTGATTTATATCAAAGGCGCTGACCTGAGTGTAAAATTCATCCGCCTCAAGGGCTGAAACCATCTGAAAGGAGACTTTCAACATGGGGGGATTGTTTGGATGTGTATCCAAAAATGACTGTTTAAGTGATCTGTTTTACGGAACCGATTATCACTCCCACCTGGGCACCAAGCGCGGCGGCCTGGCGGTGCTGAATTCAAAAGATTTCTCGCGATCGATCCACAACATCGAAAATGATTATTTTAGATCTAAATTCGAGCCGGATTTACCAAAGCTGCATGGCCAAAACGGTATCGGCGTCATTAGCGACTATGATCCGCAACCGCTGATTATCGGCTCCCACCTGGGAACCTTTGCGATTGTGACGGTCAGCAAAATTAACAACATCGAGATGCTGGCCACCAATGCGTTTAAGAGTAAACGCCATTTTTCAGAAATGAGCGGCGGCGCAACCAGTCCAACCGAACTGGTGGCCATGTTGGTTAGCGAGGCCGAATCCTTTGAAGCCGGGATCCAGCATGCCCAGAATGCCATCAAAGGCTCCTGCTCGCTGCTATTGCTCACCGAAAACGGTATTTATGCAGCGCGGGATAAATTAGGCCGCACACCGGTTGTGATCGGCAAGAAAGAAGGGGCGTATGCAGCGGCATCGGAATCCTGTGCCTTTCCCAACCTGGGCTATCAGATGAAAAAAATTCTGGGGCCCGGTGAGATTGTTTTCATAACGGCCGAGGGCATCGAGCAAAGAAAACCACCGCAGAACCAGATGCAGATCTGCGCTTTTTTGTGGGTTTACTATGGCTATCCGGCGACCAGCTATGAAGGCATCAATGTGGAAGCCACCCGCAACCGTTGCGGCAGGCGCCTGGCCCAGAATGACAGCGTTGAAATCGACTTTGTCGCCGGTATCCCGGATTCCGGCATCGGGCACGCCATCGGATATGCGCATGAAAAGAATATCCCTTATGTCAGACCCTTTGTTAAGTATACGCCGACCTGGCCCCGCAGCTTTATGCCTCAGAATCAGAGTATCCGGGATCTGGTTGCCAAAATGAAACTGATCCCCATAAAAGAGCTGATCGAGGACCGCAGGATTCTTTTTTGCGAGGACTCGATCGTCCGCGGCACCCAGCTGCAGGACACCATTCAAATTTTATATGAATACGGTGCCAAAGAAGTTCATATGCGGCCGGCCTGCCCTACCCTCATCTATCCCTGTGATTTTTTAAACTTCTCTACCTCCCGCTCAACGCTGGATTTGGCCGGCCGCAAAGCCATCGCCGCGCTGGAAGACACCGAAGATGAACATTTAGCCGAATATGCCACGGCCGGATCGGAGAAGAATCAGGCAATGGTCGATCAAATCAGGCAGCGACTGAAACTCACCTCCCTGCAGTACCAGAAACTGGAGGATCTGGTTGCGGCCATTGGAATGCCCAAAGAAAAACTGTGCACCCATTGCTGGGATGCCAGTAGCTATTTTTAATTATCTACTGATGAAACATATTATCCAAACTTAAGACACCCGATACGTATCGGTACGTTTGAACGCCTTTGAAAAGCTGTGATACGCTTATGATATCTGACCCAAAAAAAGTAACGGCGATCTACTGTCTAATGATGATGTTTTATGATCACAATCGATCGGTGGGCAAGAACCGAAGGTAGGCTGTAATTTTGAACTTCTACAGAAAAGCGGTCGCCCAAAATCTCTGCGCGTAACATATCCAATTCCGTCTGATCAGGCGCTCCTTTCATGGCCATTATGACCCCCTGCTTTGCCAGCAACGGCGTTGCCGCCTTCACAAATGATGTCAAATCCGATAGCGCCCGGCTGATAATGATATCGAAGCAATGCGCAAATTCGGGATCTTCGCTGAGTTTTTCTGCACGGATTTGAAGGGCTTCACTTTGATCAATGCCAAGCGACCTGATCATGTGCTTTAAGAAATTGATTTTTTTGCGAGTGCTATCGATCAGCAGAATGGATAAAGAGGATTTTACAATTTTTAGCGGTATACCCGGAAAACCGGCGCCGGAGCCGATATCGAGTAATCGGTCACCCCCGGAGATGAATTTGGCAGGCGCCAGCGAGTCCAAAAAGTGCTTTATGGCGATATCCCGGGGATCGGTAAGGGCGGTCAGATTCATTTTACGGTTCCAGCGGAGCAGTTCGGCAGCATGGACGCCAAACGCAGCGCTCATGCGCTCATCGATTGTGATGCCCAACTGTTGGGCGCCGTCGACGATGATGGTATGCCACTCCGGGGAACCAATTTCCATTAATTAATACACACCCGTCGCACTTCTGACATGTCGGTGTAGCCTTTGAAAACCTTCATGATGCCATCCTGCCGCAGGGTGGACATTCCTTCCTTCATGGCCTGGGCAAACAGCATTTCGGTGCTGGCCTGCTTTTTGATCATCAATTTGATTTTGGGCGTGCCTTCCATGAGCTCGTGGATACCCATTCGGCCGCGGTAACCGGTGTTGGAGCAGGCGTCGCAGCCCACCGGCCGATAGAGGGTGGTATCCGGGTTGTACTCAATACCGGTTTGAGCCCAATATTTTTCACCGTAATCCACAGAGATCATCTCATATTCGTCTTTGGTCAGCGGATATTCTTCCATACAGTCCTTGCATATGCGACGTGTCAGCCGTTGGGCCAGAACTCCCAAAAAGGCGTCAGAAAAATTAAGGGGATTGAGCCCCATATCCAGCAGGCGGGTAATGGTTTCCGGGGCGCTGTTGGTATGCAGGGTCGAAAAGACCAGGTGGCCGGTCAATGAGGCCTCTATGCCGATGGAAGCTGTCTCCTCATCCCGCATTTCCCCGATCATGATAACGTCCGGGTCGGCCCTGAGAAAAGCCCGCATCACCCGGGCAAAATCCAGACCGATTTTAGGCTTGACCTCTACCTGTCGCAACCCGCCCTGGGTAATTTCGATTGGATCTTCGGCTGTCCATATTTTAATGCCTGGTTTGTTGATATAGCTGAGAATTGCATGCAATGAGGTGGTTTTACCCGAACCGGTAGGGCCCACCGCCAGAACCAGTCCATAAGGCTTGGCGATGACGCGTTTCATAACTTTAGTGTTGCGCTCGGTCATGCCCATATCGTCAAGTTCCATCGCACCGGCCGAGGCCAGAATTCTGAGTACCACATCTTCGAATCCACCCTGAGTCGGCAGGGTGGCAACGCGCAGTTCAAAAGTCGGCACCCCTTTGCGTTTGAATTTGATTTTTCCGTCCTGGGGCAGCCGCCGTTCGGCGATATCTAAGTTGGACATGATTTTGACTCTGGATACAATACCGCGGGCCATGGAGTTGGGGACTTTGAGATACTCCTGACAGACACCGTCCAGGCGAAAACGTACCGATGTCGATCTGGTAATCGATGAAGGCTCAATATGGATATCCGACGCATTTTTGCGGTAAGCGGCAATAATCGTCTGATCCACCAGCTTAACGATTTTACCCGAGGCCTCATCATAGCCCTCATCGACCTCTTCTTCTTCCTCTTCTTCTTCAAAAGAGACATCCGGAATTAAATCGAAGTCATCGAGCGCCTGGTGCGCTGTGGTCGCCTCGGCGACCGGCTGGCTCCCATCAAAAAACAGTTTTATGTACTGCTCAATATCTTCACGGATGGCGACGGTAAAATTAATCTGATTGGTTTTCATTAGAGATTTGATGTTGTCGGTTTTGTTCAGATCCCGTGGATCATCGACCAGAATCTCCACCCCATCCTTGTCCCAGCTGATGGGGACCCAGCACTCGTTCAGTAAGAAAGTCTTCTTCAAATTGGATAAAAGTTCGACCGGCACCGTAATAGAAGGATCGTAATCGCGAAACTGGGTATCGTAGAAAAGTGAAAAGGATTTACCGATAGCCGTTTTATTGATTTTGTTATGTTCAATCAGAACAAATTCAACGCTTTTGTTCATCTTTTTGGCCAGTGTGAATGCTTGTTGCAATTTCTCTGTCGTGACCAAATCTTCGCGCAGCAGGTAATCATATTTTGACCCGCTCGCAAACGTGGCCGCAACCGCGTCCAAATGCTTTTTAATCTCTGCATTGTCAGGACTCAATTTTTGGGCAGCTTTGTAACTGTAGAGGGCCACTTCGCGGTGATCACGCTTATCCATATCTTGACCGAAAAGAAACAGTATTTCAGCCATACCCTCATCAGTTAGTTGTAGCGGTTTTAAAAGACTTTTTAGCTTATCGAATGCTTTTGACGAAGAATTCAGCTTTAAGAGACATTCGCTGATCTCAGGCATTACCTTTTTCACCGGGTAATCTTCTTTTAATAGCTTAGCGTATTCCGGAAGGGCCTCGCCGTACAGCCCCATTTCTTTGAAGGCCGAAGCGCTGTCCAAAATGGCCGGAACATCACCCTTATTGGACATACTTTGTCGCAGAAGAGTGATGTCTTCTGCCGTAACCCCTTTGGTTCCAGTCCGCTCTTCACTATCGATTTCGTGTTTGAGCAAACGGATGCGCTTTTGAATTTTATCTTGGGTCTGGGCGTCCTGGGCGGACACGCTGCCGAGAATATTTTCGTAAATTTTGAGCGAGTCTTCAAACAATCCCATTGAACGGCAGACTTCAGCCTCGTTGATTTTGGATTCAATGTCAGTGTTCATTTATGTGGATAACCCTTTCATTTGCAACGGCACGGTGCATCGGATTTTGTTTATTTCTTAAAGAACCGGCCGAATTTTCGACCCGGTTTTGATGGCTGCAACGACGGTAAAAGGATGTCGCAATTTAACCGAACCATCGCAATCGGCACGTAAAGCGCCATCAATACGACCAGAAAACCCACTTCGGTTTTACGAATATAGACGCGACCCTTCTCAAAAATCAGGTCGGTTTCAC
>JASFIG010000156.1:0-9613 GCA_050122795.1 Desulfobacterales bacterium | reverse complement strand
CGAACAAAAATTGGGATTTGATTCAATGCTTATAGGTACTCGTATCTACACAAGATTTCTTATGGTCACCAACCTATGCAACAGGGGAGTATTTCAATGAGTGTATTGATTGTTATAAAACGTGTCTTTCGGATGGATCAAACCAAGCAGCTCGTGCCCCTTCTCAAGCAGTTGCGAGCGAAGTCAGAAAAGCAGCCGGGCTTCATTTCGCGGACAACCTATTCAAATTTGAATGATCCCGGAGAATTAATCGTGGTGATGGAATGGGAAACAGTTGATGCCTGGCTGAAATGGATGGATAATGAAGATGCCAAAGAACTGCAGTGGCAGATAGATTCAATTATAGGAGAGAAAACTTTCTTCGACGTTTATAAGCCCGAGGACTTCTAAGACATCTACGGCAAACAAAGCACATCACTTGCCACGGGCAGATGGTATCATTGGCCACGTAGAAATTAAATGTAAAATGAAACAACCGTCATTCGCTCCGGCAAGCAGAAAAGGGCTCTCCTATGAAACCGCGCTTTAGCTTTGTAATGCTCTTTTTATTTTTTGTGATGTGTTCCGATCGGCTTGCGGCGCAGCCGTATATCACCCAGAGTGATGTCCCGGCCGAGCGGGGCTTTCGTGCCGTCGCGCTTTTACGGGGGCTGGAGCATCCCTGGGGTATGGCCTGGCTGCCCAACGGTGATATTCTCATAACTGAGCGACCCGGACGGCTGCTACGCGTGCAGGACGGCCGGCTTGCCTCTGATCCGATTGCCGGTGTCCCGGATGTTTTCGATTCCGGACAAGGTGGGCTGCTCGATATCAGCCTGCACCCCCGATTTGAGGAAGACCGCCGGCTATATTTCACCTACGCGCACGGCAATACCTTCGCCAACCGCACCCGCGTGGCAACCGCCGTCTTAAACGGCAACCGGCTGGCAAACTGGCAGGTGATTTTTGAAGTGGCGGCCAACAAAGTCGGCAGCCAGCATTTCGGCTCACGCCTGCTGTGGCTGCCGGATGAAACCCTGTTTGTATCTATCGGCGACGGGGGCAATCCGCCGGTCAGACTGGCGGGTGATTGGATTCGCAAGCAGGCCCAAAACCGCCAAAGCCACCTGGGGAAAATCCTGCGCATCAAAGATGACGGCGCTGTTCCGCCGGACAATCCTTTTGCCGACGCTGCCGATGCACAAGCATCGATCTGGAGCTACGGTCATCGCAATATTCAGGGGCTGGCTTACGACCCTCTGCGCTCGATGGTTTGGGCATCGGAGCACGGCGCTCTGGGCGGCGATGAACTCAATCTCATCCGGGCGGGCAGAAATTACGGTTGGCCGACGGTCACGTTCAGCCGCGAATACTTTGACGGATCCAAAATTTCAGCTCATACGTCAAAGCCCGGCATGGTCGATCCTGTGGTGGTGTGGATGACGGCCATCGCACCTTCCGGGCTGGTGGTTTACACCGGCACGCAGTTTGAGCAGTGGCGCGGTGATCTATTTGTCGGCGGTCTGAAATCCCAGGACATCCGGCGCGTCGATCTGAATGAAGCCGGCCAGGTCGTCGGCCAGTCTGCCCTGCGAATCGGCCAGCGGGTAAGAGACGTCCGTCAGGGGCCCGACGGGCTGCTGTACGTCCTTACCGACGAGTCCAATGGCAGTCTCATCCGGCTCGAACCGGTGAGCGACAAAGAATCGCCCAGCTCTCCTTGAATTAATGAAAGCAACTCTATTTTGTCCGCGCATGGTTGTGGATCCCCCTCTTGGATATGAATTTACTTGCCTTGCTTGTCAACAATCACATAATAAATAAATGGCGATCATAGAGCTGAAAATGATTGAATATATATCTTCAGCGAATATAGACGATTTTGTTTTTCTGATTCACAGGCATTTCTGATTCGAAACAGGAGCGAATATGGATGTATGGTTTTTACTCGGTGAGGTCTTGATGCTGCTGGGCGCCGCATTTATCATGGGTGCCCTCGCGCAGCGTTTGCGGCAAAGCCCGATTGTCGGCTACCTTTTGGCAGGGATGATCTTAGGCCCCATCCTGTTTAACCGCGATGCGATGTTAGGCGTTGCAGAGCTGGGCGTGGCTTTGCTCTTATTTTCGATTGGCCTCGAATTTTCATTTAACCGTCTCAAAAGCATGGGAACACACGTTTTGGCCATCGGATTATTGCAGATTTGTGTGACCCTTACGATCTTTTGTGTCGGCCTGATGCTGCTGTACACCTTTTCGCAAGCGCTGGTTTTAGGGGCGATTGCGGCGTTGAGCTCAACAGCCGTCGTTTTGCGGGTTTTGGTTGACCGTGTGGAGATCGATTCGGTCCGCGGCCGTTATGCTCTCGGCATTCTTTTGCTGCAGGATGTGGCCGTTGTTCCCATGGTTTTGCTGGTCACGATATTAAGCCCGCAGGGCAACGTCGATTCAATCCTCATGCCGTTGATCAAGACCCTGGCCGCCACAGCGGCCATGGTAATGGTCTTTTATCTGGTCTTCTTCAAGCTGATGCCTGTCATCTTTCAGTCTAAAGGACTGGTTGCCAACCGTGAGCTGTTTGCGTTGCTGGTCATCGTGGTCGCTTTGGGATCGACCTGGGCAGCGCATGCGATGAATTTATCTCCGGCCCTGGGTGCTTTTTTGGCCGGCATGTTATTGGGTGAGTCTCCCTTTGCCACCCAGATACGTGCCGATATCGGCTCCATTCGTATCCTTTTCGTAACGCTTTTTTTCACATCTGTCGGAATGCTGGCCGAACCCGTATGGTTGGTTAACCATATCACGATCGTCGTATCTGCTCTTGCAGCCGTTTTTATCGGAAAATCCATCATTATTTATATGCTCTGTCGCCTGTTTACGGTATCCGATCGCCAGGCGTTAGCGACCGGCATCACCTTGGCTCAGGTCGGCGAATTTTCATTCGTGCTGGCCAACATTGCCCGCGCCGGCGGCGCGATTTCAGAAGAGATTTTCGATCTCGTTGTTTCGGTTTCGATTCTCTCATTGTTACTGTCCCCTTATATGGTCAATTATGCTTTGCCGCTGGCCAACGCGCTAATTTCCCGGCTGCTGAAATCTCGCAGCAGTGCCCGGCAAAAAGCAGAATTACAAGATAGCGCTGCCTGTGAGCTGATGATTATTGGCTTCGGGCCTGCGGGAAGGCGCATTGCCGAAGCTTTGCTGGAAAAACAGATCCACCCGCGGGTCATCGAAATGAACCCGAAATCAGCCCGAAAAGCCGAGCAAATGGGACTCAATGTCTATCCGGGTGACGCGACCCACAGTGAAGTGCTCTTACATGCCGGTATCCGAAAATCCGCGGCTGTGGTTGTGACGGTACCCGATCCAAACACCTGCCGCGATATTATCCGAAATATCCGGCTGACATCCCCGGGAACCGCTATTATTGCGCGCGGCCGCTATCATATCGCCATCAATCAGCTGAAAGAGGCCGGCGCCAGTTCAGTGATCGATGAAGAAAATGTTGTTGGCCGTATGATGGCGCATAACGTGCTTGATTTTCTTTTTACCGCGATTCCCTATTCGATGGCATGCGGTCTAGCCGGCAAACAATCCGATATCCCGGAAAATGGCATCGATTAGCACATGGGTAAGTTTAATAGAGAAAAGGCTGGCAATCCCAAAGAAGTCGAATGAATAGAGTGACTGTTTACCTGGTAGTGCGCAAAATTCTCAAAAACAAAACGACAATGCCGTTTAAATGAAAATTATTCTGATCAACTAATGAGCGGATATTCTCTGGAGGCGGCACCCGGAGTCGAACCAGGGGATGAAGGATTTGCAATCCTCTGCCTTACCACTTGGCTATGCCGCCATTTTAAAAAGCCACATTACCTTAACATATAGAAGAACATAAGTGAAGCGCTACGAGTTAGAAGATCGGACACGATGTTCTCTGCGAAAAAGCCTTGGCTGTTGGAACAACCCCAGCCGCTCTGTCATCCATGTCCATAAAGATAAGGGAAGCGTGGCCCAACACGCCAGCCTCTCTTTGGAGGAAAGGGAGCCAAACTCCCTTACAATATCATCGAAAAATTGCCTGGCCTCTGCTCTGCGATTCCGATTGGGTCCAAACCAAATCGCGGGATAGAGGGCGGGAAGGGCGCTTTGTACATACTCGCGCATTCGCAGCGCCCGCTGGCGCAATAGAGGCGCCGAAGAAGATTTCATGCTCAGGTAGCCTTCGTGCCAGGTTTGCATGACGCGCACCAGGGAGGGGCCGAGCATTTCAAATGCTTTGCGGTATAATGCCTTTTGAAGGTCTTCTATTTCCTCCGGATGGAAGTGCTCATGTTTAAAGTGCATGGAGAAACCATCGAACTTGCGATAATCGGGTTGGTCCCGGTAAGCGCTCAGATAACGCCCCTCCTCCAAAACCTTTTTGTAAAGGGGCGTCCCGGGAAATGCAAAGTAGATCAGGATCTGCCACAGGTCAGGAGCCAAATCCATGAGTTGTTTGAATTCCGCCTGAACCTTTGTTTGATCCTGGTAAGGAAAGCCGATGATCATCGAGGTCAGAATGGCGACCCCCCGGGATCTGAGCCCGTGGTATAGTTCATCGAGTTTTGCGCCCCGCAGCTTTTTATAACCGGAATGGGTTCCCTCGAACGCCGTCCAGATGATATCGAATCCCATCTCGGCGATCTCGTCGGCCGTGAATTGTGAAAGCCCGCGCACACTGCCAAATCCCATGATTGATGGCGAGACACCACCTTTGCGCACGCAATCGAGAAACTGCCTGGCTCTTTTTTCGTGAATAAAAAAATCCTCGTCAATGAAGATAAAACCACTGAGGCTATCCCCGGCTTCAACGGCTTTGCGCTCCATCATGAGCATTGTCTCATATAATTCCCGGCCGCTCTGAACAAAAGGAATGTATCGCCGTTTGAAATAGTGCGATGTGCAGCAAAAGTCACACCCGTTGGGACAACCGAGTCCGCCGGTAATATGCGCTACCTTCGTTTTGAGAGGAACAGAATATACCCGGGGAGACTCGATGGGGGTGTAGGGATGATAAATCGGCCGGTCCGGGTTCTCTCCAAGAAGCCTTCGCATAAAACCGATGCCTTCTTCCCGACAGATAACATCGCTGAAGGGGCGCAGCTCGTCATCGGATAAAACGGTTCCATATCCGCCCAGAACAAGTGTCGACCCGGGCGAATGCTTTCGTATGGTGTTCACCATCTGCTGAACCTTGTGGAAGGTGGCCACCACGAAATTGATGCCGATGATACCGTACCGCCGCTTGCGGATTTCACGACGAAATTCACGTTTGGAGGGATAGTGGAGAACCACTGTTGGTGCCTGGATGTTTTCGGCGATATAATCGAGGCCCCAGCAACGAATTACCTGACGATAGCTGAAAATACCCTGACTGCGGGTCACCTGAGCATGAAACAACTCGGCCCCGACAGAATCCCCTTCACCGTTGCCGCCGAAGGGACGACAAACGGTGGTCAAGAGCACATCCGGCATGTCGACGATCCTTGCGCACTTTTTGATTGGGTTACAGGAGCCCTTTGTTTCTAATAAAGCTTCATAAAATGTCGGTGCTCGGTCGGCCTTATGAAGGATTTTTTGTAGACACCGTCTACCGTGGATGTCAAAAGGTCAGGGTACAAAATACGGTAAAGTCGTTCAAGATACTATGGTAGAGTCAATATTTCCAGGCCTGCGGCCGGGGGGAGGGTGAGGTGCCCTCACCCCCGGCTCGCTTCTACCATAATACTTCTCGGGAAGACATATCCTGAAAGGTACGGTCGAGTTTGCTACCGACCGTACCGAAAAGTTCGTCGAGTTCGTTCTTGATTGGCGACCAGTCGGAAGGGCACTCGTTCTCGAGTTGATCCACCCGCATCTGCGCAGTCGCGACATCCTGCTCGAGCTGCCCGATCAGCGGGAGAACTTTTTCCTTTTGCTCGCTCCCGAATCCGTCCGCCGTCTTCTTCATCGCTTCCAGCTTCGCCTTCCAGGCCGATACCTCTGCCAACATCGCCTTGCAATAATCTTTTACGTCCATGTCAATTCCTTTCTATTCGATTTGGTTTCTACCTTGCTGAACGTCTGGTGTGTAAAATCAAGCTCAGCACTTTAATTAGCCATATTCTCAGGTCTCAATAGACCGAATCTTTTGTTAAAACTGTTGGGTTTATTCTGATTGCCATGGATAAAATATAAAACTTTACTTTTTGAAAGCAAATAAAATAGTAAAAATATAATTGATAGGGATGTGCGACGTAAAGGATGATTAAAAACGAATTTGGAAGCGACCAAAAGGGCAAAGGCGCCAGCCGATTTCATCCTCAAATGACACTGATACCTGATCCCCATTTTATAGTCAAGCCAGATAACAGAAAATTTAAAATATGCATACCGCCGAATCACGTATCAATGTACCATCAACAGAAGGCTGAATCCGCTCCCCCCGGTCTGATGCCGAGCCACCCCATTCTTGACTAAATTTTTTTCGCTGCTTAAGTTACAAACAATGAATGAAAAAATGAAAAGAGCGACCACCGCCTGCACCATGGATTGCCCGGATGCCTGTTCGATAATCATTGGACGTACTGAAGACGGCAAAGTGAAGGTCAAGGGAAATCCCGGCAATCCGTTTACCGCCGGGTTTACCTGCGCCAAGCTCAAGGATCATGTCAAAAGAGTCCAAAGTCCAGATCGCATCACCCGACCGCAGCTGAGAACCAAAACCGGCTGGCAGGCTATTAGCTGGGATGAAGCTCTGGATCTGTGTGCCGCCCGGATCCAGGCGCTGCGCTCCCGCCCCGCGGCTATTTTGCATATCCACAACGAGGGCGCCAAAGGCGTCTTAAAAGAAGCCACCGCCCTGCTTTTCAGCCGCCTGGGCAGCAGCCGGGTGCGGGGATCACTGTGTGATGCCGCCGGCTATATGGCCGGTGTGCATGATTTTGGGTCCCGGGAAAACAACGATATCAAAGATCTACTCAATGCTTCCCGAATCGTCAACTGGGGCAAAGATCTGGCGCGCAGCTCGGTGCACACGGCGGCTCTTGTTAAAAAGGCCCGTAAAAACGGCAGCCGGGTGGTAACCATTTCACCGGGCGGCGATGGAAACCGTTCTTATTCAGATGTGCAGATTCGGATTCGACCCGGTACCGATCGTTTCCTGGCAGCCGCCCTCCTGCAGCTATTGCTAAAAAACAATCGGATCGATACAAAGATTTTGGCTCACACACGAGCGCCGCAGAAGTTTTTGGATTTGATCAAAGCTCAGCCGAAAAACAATCTGCTTGCAGCCTGTGATGTATCTCAAACGAAGCTGGAACAGATCTATGACTGTTATGCGCTAAAGGAGCCGGTGGCCACCCTGATCGGTGCCGGCCTGCAGCGGTATCGATACGGCGGTGAAAACGTCAGATTCATTAATGCGCTGGCATTGCTATCCGGCAATGTCGGGCGCGCGGGCGGCGGCAGCTATTTTCAGCTGCACGCCTACCGCAATCTGAATTTGAAATGGCTACGGGAACAGGAAAAACGGCCGCGGCGCTCTTTTCAGTTTCCGCTGATCGGCCGGCAAATTCTGGCAGCCGAGAATCCGCCGATTGAGATGCTCTGGGTCAATGGTTCCAATGTCATCAATCAGGCGCCGGATTCGCAGCTTATGATAAAGGCTTTTGCCAGCATCGAATTTAAAGTCGTGGTCGATGCCTTTATGACGGATACCGCCCGGCATGCAGATCTGGTGTTGCCCAGCACGCTGATTATGGAGCAGGAGGACATCATCGGTTCATATCTGCACGAGCAGGTCCAATACGTCTGCCCGGCGCTGGCAGCACCCGGCGAAGCCCGCAACGATTACTGGATTCTCCGACAGATCGGCAAGCGCCTGGATCCAGCAGTTGAGCTGCCATCTGCCGAAGATTGCCTGCGGGCATCATTAGATTCTGCGTATGTATCCACGACGCTCGAAGAATTGCGGGATTGCAGCTATGTGCGCTCCAATCGGTCGCCCATTGCGTATCAAGATTTGCATTTTGACCATCAGGATGGCCGCTACCGTTTTCCCTATATCCTGCATCCCGAACCGCAGGCGCCGGCAGAATTTCCGTTGCGCCTGTTATCGCTGGTACGCCGCAAAACGATCCATTCGCAGATCCTGGCTGAGGATCAAAACCAGCCACCGGAAGTGTGGGTCGCCCCTGACAGTTTCTGTTTGAAGGAATTGAACCTGGCCAGGCCTGTTGAGCTGATTTCGCCGCTGGGGCGATTGCAGGTTTCGGTGCAAACCATGGAAGGACTTCACCCGGAGGTGGTCATCTACCGTCGCGGGGACTGGATCAGCCGGGGGGGCGGTGTCAATCAGCTGATTGCAGCCCGCTTGACCGACATCGGCTCCGGTGCCGCCTACTACGACCAGTACGTGCGGTTGGAGAATTCCAAATAATGACTTCTGGCTGCTCGCTGCTGGCCTCTGGCTAACAACGAGCAGATGAATGCTTCCTGTTCCTTTCAAATTTATATGTTTGATTCTAAAGCGCTCATCTTGTGAATCTGGAGCCTAAAGGTTAGAGCAGGCAATCAATGACCTCAGACTATCAGCCAGAAGCAAGCAGCAAGAGGCCAGTAGCTGTAATTTTTGAAATCCTTACTCTAAATAGTTATGTAAATATTGAAATCAAGGGAGTTTAGAATCATGCCACGACCACCCAGGCCGCCGGCAGCGCTATTGGAAATATGCAATCGCTGGTCTGATTCCATAGAAGGAATTTCAGGTGATGCGGCCAGAATTGAATTTTTTCAAAATGAGCTTCCAAACTTTTTGCGGAATCAAGCACTGTTTGAGAAATTGCTACAAAACATCAAGGACGGCAACCCCTATCCGGATCTGCGGCAGGCCCAGATGATCGATGATGAGATTTTGCTGTATCTCAATCCAAAGCGGCTTTTTTCGCTGCGCATGTTTTTATACGGTCCCGGCGATTACACGCCGATTCACGATCATAATTCCTGGGGGCTGTCGGGCTCAGCGGTCGGGGAATTGGGGGTCATCCGCTACGGTCGCGAAGATGATGGTTCTGTTGAAGGGTTTGCCCAGCTCCTGCAAGCCGCTCCGGTTTATCTACAGCCGGGAGAAATCGAGCTGACGCGCCCGTTGGACGAAGGCATTCATCAAACCGGAAATCCGTTTGACGGCACAACCATCATGATCAGTGTCTACGGCAGTCCCATACGCCGGCTTTATATCCACCGCTTTGACAATAAGGCCAACACAGTCGAAAAGCTGTATCCGCCACGCATCAAGAAAAAAATGTTGGCTGTTCAAGCACTAAAAAAAATAAAAAAGGTTCAGGGTTCAGGGTTCAAAGGTTCATAGGTCAAGAACTCTGGCAAATTTGCTCTGGTAGATTGTTGACAGCACGGTCTCTGGAAAGATCTATCCCAGATTGGGCACTGAGAAGCACAATACTTGATTTTAAACCTCAGAACGCTGAACCTTGAACCTTAGAACCTTTTATTTGACACTGAAAGCATTTTTTTAGGGGGGATAACTTATGTCCGAAAAGAAAGAATACGACGTGATTATCCTGGGTACCGGCCCGGCAGGGCTGCAGGCCGCCAT
>JASFIG010000155.1:0-9660 GCA_050122795.1 Desulfobacterales bacterium | reverse complement strand
GGGTGTCGCTTTTTTAATTGATCCGGATCAAAAGCCACGTTTTTGGGCTAAAGACATTACCTATGGCCGCAATGCCGGCGGCCGGGAAGTCATGCTAAGGCCGGTTTTTATCAAACCCGGCCATCCACTGGCGGACTTTGCCGGCCTGCTGGGACCCCCTCGGCGCCTGCTGGGCCGCTATATCGGCCGTGACGGTCCGCCCGGTTTTAATTTTTACGCGCCGCCGGCCTATGTATCCATGGTTAACTATACATCCATGGGATTCTGGCGGGAAGGCGATCATGACCTGTTACGCGCACTTACGCCATTAATAGGCGATGCGGATGACTTTCAGGACATCAATTGGAAAGCCATGGTAAAGCTCATGCGCGAGCGCTTAGCTCAGGCCATTTTGCATATGGATTAGCATTCGCGCCCCATAAAGCCAAGCTGGTATCGGCAGCCCGCAACGAAAAGCGCCTTGAAGCTTGATCTTTGAAGAAAAATGCAAAAGTTTAATTGGACAGCAGATGATAAAGACGATTTTAATTTTTACAAATCAGAGAAGGTAAGTATGCAATCAGACAATATTAAAGTCATTCGCTGGTCAGAAAAAACAGCACCGGATGAAGCCATGCTGCGCAGTATTCTGGCCGATGAAGATTTACATCCATATATGTGGTCCAATAGCCCCGGTGATGTTTACGGCGCCCATGACCATTCCTATCACAAAGTTATTTATGTGGTTCGTGGGTCCATCACTTTTGGTCTGCCCGACGCGGGGGATAAACTCACTTTGAACAGCGGCGACCGTCTGGAGTTGCCGGCCGGTGTGCGGCATGATGCCGTCGTGGGGCCCGAGGGGGTGGCCTGCCTGGAGGCCCATCGCTAGTGTCATGTCCCACAAAAATGTTACAAAAGTCGTGTGGTATATTTGAGTGTAGACCACTTCTTTAAGTGAGAAAATTACAAGCACCAATTCACAAATAACAAACAATATCCAAAATCAAATTTTCAATGATTCAAAAATGTTTAGAATTTGTTTGATTGTAATTTGAGATTTGTTTGTCATTTGGAATTTGTCATTTGAGATTTAATCGACTTTATTTTTAAAAAAGAAGATTGATAGAATCATTCGGTGTTTTGTAAGTTACTTGCGGGACGTAACACTAGAGATGGCGTCAAAACCAAAAACAGTTTAGAAAACCAGCAAACCGCAGAAAATTTGAAAGCTCAGTATTGTATCTTACTCGCTTTTCTCAGCCCTCAAACCCGGATGGAGGTAAAATGAGCAAAATTAAAGTGATCCGAAATCCCAGCAAGCAGCAACTGGAAGAGTTGGGTGTCAGTGACTGGCCGATCTGGACCAAAGAATCATCTGAATTTCCGTGGTCATATGATGAGTCTGAAACCTGTTATTTTCTGGAAGGCGATGTTGTCGTCACGCCGGAAGGACAGGAGCCGGTGGAAGTCGGCAAAGGGGACCTGGTCACCTTTCCGACCGGCATGTCCTGCACCTGGAAAATCCGTAAGGATGTCAAAAAGCACTATCGATTCGGGTAAGGTCATTTTCCCATGTGCAATGTTTTCAATAGTATTCGGTTTAGCCAATAAGGGAAGCAGTGCTGAATTAAAAACCAATTGCGGATTGAAACACGCGAAATGTCCGGTATTTAAAATCCGAAATCTGCATTCTGCATTCCGCAATTTAATTTGCTCCAACACTCCGGCTAATTTAAGCCTCGTACTCGAATATAAGGTCTAAGACCATTGACAGTATCAGCGCCAAAACTGGTGGACACCCACGCCCACATGTGCGATCCGAGTTTCGATGAAGATCGGGATGCGGTTCTGGACAGGGCCCGCAATGCCGGTGTCAAAGCGATCATCGCTGTGGGGGAGGATCTTACGGATGCCCGTAAGAATGTCGCGCTCTCCCAACAATATCCTATTTTAAAGCCGGCCGCCGGTCTTTATCCGACTTACCTTGATTTAAAGCAAGCCCGTCAAATGGCGGATTTTCTGCGCGGCAACAAATCGCGCATCGTTGCCATCGGCGAGGTGGGACTGGATTACTGGGTCGTAAAAGAAGATTCAGATAAGGCGCTGCAGCGGGAAATTTTAAAAATGTTCATTGATTTATCAAAGGAATTGAACCTGCCCTTGAATATTCACTCCCGCTCCGCCGGTCGCCACGCAATTGCGCTGCTTTTGGAAAACAATGCCGCCCGGGTGCAAATGCATGCATTCGACGGCAAGGCCGGTGCGGCGCTTCCGGCAGTTGAAGCCGGTTACTTTTTTTCAATCCCACCGTCGGTGGTCCGTTCGCGCCAGAAACAAAAATTGGTGAAACGACTACCCCTTTCCTGTTTATTGATCGAAACCGACAGCCCGGTTCTGGGAGCCGCACCTGATGAGCGCAACGAACCGGCAAACATCGGTCAATCTGTTACGGCCATAGCAGAGATTAAAGATGTGTCTGAAGAAGAAGTCATCGCAGCGGTTTCTGAAAATACCGAGCGGTTATACGGCAAATTAAATTCAGACTGTAAATAATTTTTAAACATAAGCGAGTCTTCGCGAAATTCATTAAAAACAGATCATAAAATCCGAAGCACGAAACTCGAAATTCGAAACAAAACCAAAATTCAAAACTGGAATGTTCAAAACCCATATGTTTTGGATTTGATTTTTTTTACATTTAGATTTGTTTCGGAATTCGGATTTAGGTTTTCGGATTTATAGGACAGCATAATGTTGCTAAAAAAATTTTGTATTTTCATTTTGATTTAGACACTATTGAGAAATGCTGACACAGCCCGGTACATATGCTTTAATCATGACCGGCGATTCCGAACAGCAGGTGGTCATTGGCAAACTGGGGTCGCTGCGGGTCCGGCCCGGCTACTACGTGTATATCGGCAGCGCCTTCGGTCCCAGCGGCCTCCAGGCCCGAATCGCACATCATACCAGAGTCTCTGTTCGTCCCCACTGGCACATCGATTATTTACGTTCGGTCTTGCGTCTGAAAGAAGTATGGTATACGGTTGATGCCGAACCGTACGAGCACCGGTGGGCAGAAACCATTAGCGGGTTAAAGGGCGCAACCCAACCGATAACGGGCTTCGGCGCTTCAGATTGCAGCTGCACTTCGCATCTCTTCGCATTTACAGATCAACCGCCCTTCCGCTCTTTTCGCCGTCGTTTGCACACCCGGGTCCTTTCTCATGGTCCTATTATACAGCATAAATTGGCGGGGCACGCGCATCGTGGCTAAAAGCCACTCCCACTATTATTCTCAATTACGAACATGCGTTTTACCGTCTTATAAAAAGGTATGTGGGAGCGGCATCCTGCCGCGATACAATTGCATTTTGAATCGGCCTGCGACGAGCCCAGTCGAGTCGATTACAACACAGCTCTCGGACAAAATATGGAGTTTATTTTACACCTGAATCTTCTCATTAATTTTCATACAAAATTCAGGTAAGAAGAAAGGGGGGGATGCATGGAGACAAAACTGTGGCACGGTTCATATGCACCCGGGGTCAAGAAAACTCTGGAGTATGAAAAGCGCACGATACCAGAAGCCCTTACCCGAATCGCAAAAATATTCCCCGGACATACCGCATTAAATTATACGGGCAAAAAAATTACGTTCAAGCAGCTGGACGCAATGGTCAACCAGTGTGCCCGGGCACTCCTGGACCTGGATGTCCGGCCGGGTGATAAAGTTGCCGTTTGCCTGCCCAATATCCCTCAGGTGATCGTTGCCAACATGGCCATCTTGCGCATCGGGGCCGTTACCGTCCAGAACAACCCGCTTTACACCGAAAGGGAGCTGGCCTATCAGCTCAACGACTCGGATTCAAAACACGTTATTACCCTTACGCTTTTGATCCCGCGCATCCAAAAAATTAAGCCCCAAACGAAGATCGAAAAAATCATCGGCTGCCATATCCATTCATATCTACCGTTTCCCAAAAAACAGCTTTTTCCACTGGTGAGAAGGGACATGTATCGCAAAGTTGAAGCCGGCGATGATGTTCTGATTTTCTGTGATCTGATCCCGCAGTATTCAGCCGATCCGATTCAGGACCACAGCAAATGGGATGCGCTGGCAGCCCTGATATACACAGGCGGTACCACCGGTGTCAGCAAAGGCGTTATGCTCAGCCATGCCAACCTGAGCTGTAATGTCCAGCAGTTCGTGGCCTGGTTTCCGGATTTAAATCCCGGTGAAGAGCGCTTGCTGGGCAATTATCCGGTCTTCCATTCGGCCGGATTTGCCACCATGCAGAATCTGGTTACCTGGCAGGGATGGGAGCACATCATGGTGCCGCGGCCGGAGCCGAAAATAAACATTCAGCTGATCAAGAAATTCAAACCCACCTTTTTACCGGGTGTCCCGACCTTATTTGTCGGATTGCTGGCTGACCCTAATTTCCGCAAACTGGATCTTTCATCAATCAAGGGCTTCTTTTCCGGTGCCGCACCGCTGGCATCTGATACGATCAGCGCCCTCAAAGACATCAGCGGCGCAACGATGTGTGAAGTTTATGGTACGACGGAAACAGCCCCTTACGCGACGGTCACGCCCTGGGGCGGAAATATCAGGCCGGGGACGGTGGGTGTCCCGATACCGGATACGGACATTAAAATTGTCGCCCTCGACGATCCGACCAAAGAACTTTCCCCCGGCGAAGAAGGTGAAATCGTCATTAAAGGCCCTCAGATCATGATGGGGTACTACAAGCAGTCGGAAGAAACCGCAGCGGTGCTTAAAGATGGCTGGTTTTACTCCGGCGATATCGGCACATTCGACGAGGCTGGTTACCTGTCGATTGTCGATCGCAAAAAAGACCTGATTATCGCCGGCGGGTACAATATTTACCCGCTGGAAATAGATGATGTCCTTATGAGCCACCCCAAAATATTGGAAGCCTGCACCATCGGCGTGCCGGATGCGTATCGTGGTGAAACGGTCAAGGCCTTCATCGTAACCGTTGAGGGGGAAACCCTAACCGAGGAAGAGGTGAATCGCCACTGCCGTGAGAATCTGGCTGCTTATAAAGTCCCCAAGATTTTCGAGTTCCTTGACGAGCTGCCTAAAAGCGCGGTTGGAAAGGTGCTCAGAAGAAAACTCAGGGACATGGAATCCGAAGAGAGAAAGTCGAGCGCTCCATGAAATCCACCGGTATTAAAATTAAATTTGTGCCGGTGACCAGAGACAGATGGTCTGATTTTGAAACGCTTTTCGGCGAACGAGGTGCATGCGGAGGCTGCTGGTGCATGCTCTGGCGGCTGACCCGCAAAGAGTTCGAACAACAAAAAGGCACGGGTAACCGAAAGGCCATGCAAGCCATCATCCAATCCGATGAAACCCCGGGAATTCTGGGCATTGTTGATGCAAGACCGGTGGCCTGGTGCTCGGTGGCGCCGCGCGAGCACTTTCCTGCCCTTGGACGCTCCCGAATCCTCAAACCGCTCGATGATCTTCCGGTGTGGTCGATCACCTGCCTGTTTGTAGAAAAATCATATCGCCGGGTAGGCGTCAGCATCCGTATGATAAGGGCAGCGGTTGAACACGTCGAAAAACAGGGCGGCACAATTGTCGAGGCCTACCCGGTCGAGCCCAAGAAAGACAAAATGCCGGATGTATTTGCCTGGACGGGCCTGGCGTCGGCTTACATCCGGGCCGGATTTGTGGAGTGCACCCGCCGATCTGAAAACCGTCCCATCATGCGCTATCATATAAAATGATCCATTGGTTGCCCACATTTTAACACTCGAAAAGAAAGACTATTGATTTAGCCCTTATTCGTTCCTAAGTTATATCTTTCAGGCGCATACAGTCAGAAAATTTTTCAACTCCCGGGTGACAAATTCCCGTCTTTTAGAATGCAGGCAGGCAACAGTGGCATCATAAATCACCGGAAGCTAGGAGGATAAATGAAACGACGTCTTTGCCTATTTATAGAGTGCACCATATTCTTACTGGGTCTGATGCTGGTCACAACCGGTGCCACCGGCGAAGAATTGCCGGGTCTGGATGTGCATGTTCTCGGACGGCATGCCTATGTTGCGGGAGGGTTGCAAGGGCTTTATGTGGTCGATATTCAATCGGTTAAGCCAAATCGGGTCGCAACGGTGGAAATGCCCGGAGAAGCCAACGGTGTTTTCGCCATTGGCAGCTTTGCCTATGTAGCGGCCGGCTCGGCCGGCCTTCAGATCATCGGTATTCGCAACCCCGCCGAGCCAAGAATTGTCGGCGCGGTTGACACACCCGGAGACGCACGGGACGTTTATGTCTTCAGCAACTATGCCTGTGTCGCGGATGCGCAGTCAGGGCTCCAAATTATCAACATTCGAGACGCTGAGCATCCGAGGATGGTGGCATCAATCGACACGCCGGGTGAAGCGTATCATGTCGACGTCGCCGCCAACCATGCCTATGTGGCAGACGGAAACGGTGGACTTCAGATCATCCAAATCCGAAGACCTGCCGAGCCAAGAATTGTGGCATCCGTCAGGGCAGCCCGTGATGCACGCGCGGTGCACGTGATATCCGACCATGCTTATGTAGCCGATTTTTCCAACGGGATTTATGCCGTCGATATCAACGACCCTGGTAACCCGCGCGTGGTCGGCTCAGTGGATACGCCCGGTGAGGCTCAAGGTGTTTACCCGTTGTATGATCTCCTCATTGTGGCCGACGGCTCCCGTGGCCTTCAGTTGATCAATATTCGTGAGCCCCGATCTTTATCGGTCGATGCCGCCTACGACACCCCGGGAGAAACGCGTAACGTATATGGGCTGGCAAGTAATTTCTATACAGCCGGACTGGGCTTCGGACTGGGTGTGTTCGACGTCATCAACCGTTCCAGACTCAACACTCGCGGACAGTTTCTTTATAATCCGTCTCGGTAATCAGTAACGCCAATAAAAAAAATACAAAAATGCGCCTTTATAAAATCGTCTTAATTGCTTTCATCGGGCTGGTACTTCTTGCCGTTGCGGCTGTTGCAGCGCTGATGTTTGTGGACCCTTCTATTTTCCGAAATCAACTTGAGACCATGGCCAGCGCCGCCTTAAGCCGTGATTTTCAGATCAATGGCCCTATCCGGATAGAGAAATCGCTGCGACCGCGCATCATCGTCGAAGATATAACCATCGGCAACCCGGGTTGGGCCGCTGACCCCCATTTTGCTACAGCTAAAAAGGTCGGGCTGCAGGTAGCGCTTTTTCCGCTGCTGCTTGGCGATTTAAACGTTCTGGACGTCGCATTCAGCGGTGTGAAACTGTTCATCGAGGAAGGACCCGAAGGTGACAACAACTATAGTTTCGGTGATGACGGTGATAGTGAAGCTGCCGGGGTGCTGCCGCCCATAGAGCAGCTGATGGTCGCAGACACGGTCATCAATTTTCGATCGGTCGATGGCCGCAGCAGGCGTTTCGAGATTGGCGAGGCCCGGCTATGGAACACCCCCGGAGAGCCGGAGCGCATCGAGGCTCGGGGCACTACCAAGGGGATGACATTTACCATCCTGCTGGCAGCTGACAGCCCGGCGGAATTGTCCGGCCCCCAGAATCCGTGGTCACTGAAGCTGGACATAGAGGGGCCCGATATGTCACTGGCCCTCGCCGGGCAGATGGAGCAGGCATTCAAATGGGAACGGGGCGATTACCAGATCAAAATCAGAGGCGATCAGGCAGATTCTCTCGAAACTCTGCTTGAAGTGGCATTCCCAACCAGCGGTCCTTTTGAATTATCAGCAAACGTGAACAAAACCGGGGGGGCTTTTCGCGTGACGGATATTTACGCCCGGGTTGAGGGCCTGCCGGAATTGCCTGCGATCGAACTCTCGGATGGAGAAGCATCCGGAGGTCGGAATGAACCGCTTCGGCTTGCCTTAGAGGGCCTCTTCGACAATTTACCCTTCGCACTCGAATTCGCGTCAACGCAGCCATTTGAGGGTATCTCCCAGTCCACACCCTGGCCGATAGAGGTCCGGCTGAACCTTGCTGAAATAAAACTGAACCTGGATGGTGCGATCATACCGGCAACGCTGGCTGAAGGCTTCGAGCTTGACGCCAGCGTACAGGGCGAAACCTCAGACACGCTGGCCCGGCTGCTGGGCACAGACCTGCCGGAGGTTGGGCCTTATCGGTTTTCATTTCACACCCAGATTGCCGAAGGAAGCATTAAAGTCACCGAACTTAAAGGCAGCATAGAGCAGCCCGGACTCTGGCAGACGCTAGCCGTTGAGCAGGGCAATGTAACGGTGAAAGAAAAAGGTTCCGTAGCCGCATCACTGAACGTCGTACTCGACAAAGCTCCCCTTTCGCTGACATTTGAGGGCGGCCCCAAGGCAACCGAGGGAGCCGGCAAAAAGGCCTGGCCCCTGAAAATCCAAGCCTCAGCAACAGGGGCGACGATTCGGGGCGAGGGCGCCGTCGTTGCCACCGAAAACGGAAAGCTTTTGCAAATTGCAACCCGCATCTCCGGCAACCGCTTTGAATCACTGGGCCCGTTGATTGGCGCCTCTCTTCCGGCCCTTGGCAAATTCGATCTGCGCGCTGACGTCAGCACTGACGGTGATGTGCACGAGGCGCGCAACCTTCAAGTTCAGATAAAAAACAATCGATTCAGCGGCAGCGCCCGCTGGGAAGACAAAGCACCACGACCCCTTCTAACTGGCAAACTGTCTACCGGGCAACTCACCCTGAGCGAACTTAAAGACCCGTCAAAACCTTCGCCTAAAAGCCGGACGACCGGGTTGCTGGATCGTCCCCTTAGGCTTGACGGTTTAACAGCCTTTGACGCCCGTTTAGATCTTAACGTAAAGAACGTTAAGGGCAGTCCGATTGCGGTGACGGACATCAATTCGACAGTGACGCTCGCAGACGGTAAACTGAAGGCGCCTTTTCGTGCAAACCTGGCAGGCGCCCCGGTAAAAGGTCAACTTCAGGTACGCCGGCAAAAAAATGTTCCGGCTGTTGCGTTAAAAGCGACTGCCGGAAAAATTGATGTGGGGCAAACGCTTAAACAATTAAAATTGCCGGACATGGTTTCCGGAACGGCGGACGCGATTAACCTCGATAGCAACAGTAGCGGCAAAACGCTGCGCGCGTTGCTATGGCAGCCGGCTTTCAGTTTACAAATTAAACCGGCCGACCTGAACGCCACGCTTGAAATTATCAATCAGACGCTGGATTTTCAGATCGATGGAGCGGTGATATCAGCAAACAAAGATCAGCCGCTGGCTGGCGCTTTCAATGGCAGGATAGGGGGTGCTCCGTTTAAGGCCGAAATCAGCACCTCAAATCTGAATCAGATCCGCAAGGCAGACGCCCCCTTCCCGATGCAGGCTAAGATTCAGACCGATGATGTGCAGTTTACGGCCCAGGGGTCTATCGCCAGACCATTTGCAAAAAATGAGTTTGATTTTAGCTATGAGCTGACAGGCACAGAAATCGAAAGGCTTGACCCCCTGGCAGATTTTGTGGTGCCGCTACGGGGCGAATTCCGTGCCAGAGGGCATATCACGGCTCGCAATAACCGCTTTACATATAAAGAGGATCTCCGGATTGGGAAAAGTGATCTTAAAGCAGATATAACGGTATTGCGAAATCCGCCCCGCCCCAAAATTACGGGCCGAATATTTTCAAGCCAAATTC
>JASFIG010000154.1:0-9736 GCA_050122795.1 Desulfobacterales bacterium | reverse complement strand
GGCGAGCTCGCCACAATACTCAGGGTGGCTGTCCTGCGCTCGGATGTGGTGCGCAAAGAATTGTTTGGTCTGGATCCGGAAGCGCCCCAAATCGAAGCATTTGAAGAAGGTATTTATTCAAAAGAGACCAGCAGCCATACTTACGCTAAACTGTTATTGCTGGCCCAGGAAGAGGTTAAAAAAGGCGGGTCGGTGATTTTAGACGCAACTTACGCCAGTGAGCACCAGCGGGACGGCGTTCTGTGTCTGGCCAAAGATATGGACGCAAACATCATATTCGTAGAATGTATGGCGCCTTATCAAACCTTGAAAAAACGCCTGATTGAGCGGGAGGCAGCTGTTGCCATTTCTGATGCCCGTCTACAGCATTTAAAGCAGTTTCGAGCACAATTTGAACCGCTTGCCGAAATACGTGACGAATTGCATATCCGAGTTGACACGAATATGCCACTCAAACAAAGTATAAGGCAAATTCTGGCACATGATCATTTTGCGACGTCACAGCAGATTGGTGAGTTGATGAAAAATCGACTGTCTGAAAAAGCTTAGCGGATTGAGATTTGTCGAATTTTAAGGGAATTGGAATAAAGAGGAACAAAAAATGAATAATAAAAACGAGCTGTGGGTTTGCACAGAGTGTGGATATAGTTCTACCCGCAGATTCAACAAAGATATTTGCCCACGGTGCGGCATGACATACTGGCACTGCAGCGTGTGCGGTTTTACCCTGATCGGCGCGATTGCCCCGGATGTTTGCCCTGAATGTCGTACAGCGCGTGAATTTATCAATATCGGCTGCTATATTCCCGAATGGAGAGAGGCAGATGTCATCAATCCGCCTTTTTTGCAGAAGGAATAGCTCAGATTGAGCCAATGCAACAGGTCGAAACTCTTCCAATTTCATTTCCGCAGCGCTCTCATCTGTCTGGATCAATTCCGTGTATTTGAAAAATTCAGTCTTGGATCGTTAAACAGCCGCAGCGCCAAAGGCTATGGTCGTTTCGTCTATTTCGATATCCTCGACAATGTCTCCCACGCATTTTTGCAAAACATTTGATGATTTTGAAATTCTTCAAAACCAAATTTCGAAAATTTTCAAAAAGAGAATGCAATCAAGAGGTTCTATTCAGGTTCCCAGTTTTATAATGAGCCGATTTAATTACCTTTAAGGCAATTCATTTTCACTGGCACGCTTTATGCTGTTATTGAGTTCAAAAACAATTTGCTTTAGAAACGATAACGGCATTTTTAGAAGCCGTTTTGATGGAAACTGAGCGAGCAAATTTCATGGAGGATTTCAAATGGTCGGCCAAATAAAATCCGGAGCCAAGGCATGGCTTGCGGTGATCTTTGGCGGCGCTTTGTCTCAAATGCTGCACGGTTTGAAGAAAAAAATCAGCCGTGACAGACCGGTTACAATAGAAGAACAGCTTTACAAGATTGCCCGGGTGACCGGGAAAAGTGAATATGATGTATTCTGCAAATCAGCAGAGAGCTGGCCTGTCGCGCGCCATACAATCGAACATGATTTTAAATCGTATTTATTGCATCAGAAAGTGCCCTATTATGTGGTCGACTTTGTCCGCAAAAACAAAAAGCACATTGATGAATTGGAGATAACACTATTTTAGGTAAGTTGCACGAAACGTGGCATTTGTGTTTCGGACAAAGTAGCAAAAGATGACAATGCCTCAGCTGCCAAAATTAAAGACATTACTGTTAAGGCGGAAACAGCAGATTTTTAAGCAGACCGCCCATTTACAGTTGGGACGTGAGGATCACAAAGGACGCGAGATCGAGATCATCGATGCTGCCCAAAAGGAAGACATGATGCGTCTGGCGGATCATCTGATCGAGCGCGGCCTTGAAGAGATCAAAGAAATAAATATGGCGCTGGAAAGAATGGCAGACGGCACATTCGGGATCTGCGAAATCTGTGGAAAGCGAATCCAATCAAAACGGTTAAAAGCGCTGCCGGCGGCTCGTCTGTGTCGTGAGTGTGCAGGAGAACTTGAGCAGGTTCAAAGCATACAGCATCACCCTAAAGATAGAGTGATAGACGATGGGGTGCTCAATGAATACCGAAATTGGTTGGATGATGATGTCTCCCCGATGGCTGGTCAGCTTTCAAAGTATAAAAAATATCTGAATACAAAAAATGGTTAGAGTTTGGACCCGGCGGGCAACAAGCATGGAGCCGGCTGAGGGCCGCCAGTTGGGTGAAGGGCAATTTCAAAGATAGGCAAGATTATGTCCGCGACATTTAATCGAGCTAGAATTCTTTTCGTAACACCGGAAGTATGCTTTGTTCCTGCCGGTCGCAGAAACGATTCCGATTATCGGAATATCAAACCGGGCGGATTCGATGGTTTTTTATCCCATCTGATCCACGATCTGTATTGCCTGGGCGTGGATTTTCATGTAACGCAACCGGATTATCGCAACATTTTTTCCGATATCTTCCGCGGCACCGGCGATATGGCGGCTATAAAAATTCCAGCGAACCGCGTGCATCTGACCGAGGACAGGGCGTTTTTTTATGCCAAGCGGCCCCAATTAAATGACCAGCGGCAAAATATCAGAATATCTTTGGCCTTTCAGCGCGAGGTCTTCCATCACATCCTGCCGCTGGTGCAGCCAGATTTGATTCATTGCCACGGCTGGATGAGCGGCTTGATTCCGGCCATGGCCAAAAGGTTGGAGATACCCTGTATTTTTACCTTTCAAAGCCTTGAAACGGGCAAAAGCCTTTTGTCGGAAATCGAAGACGTGGGTATTGATGCTGCCGCTTTCTGGCAACACCTCTTTTTTGATCGTTTTCCGGCAAATTACGAGGAAACGAGGGAAACCAATGCGATTGACTTTCTTTTAAGCGGCATATTTGCCGCCGACCATTCCTGCATCGCCGGCTCGACCTTGCCGGTAAAAATCGGTGAAAATCTGATCTGGTTTCCCCAGGCACCGCTGGGGCAGGTACTGTCTGAGAAAATGACTGTCGGCTGCAGCGTATTCAATGATTATCATATTACCAGGATGCAATATATCGATCTGTATGAAAAGTTGCTCAGACGTCCCATCGTCGGAGCAGGTGTTAAAAAATCCAGACGAGATGATCAATTACACCCTCATCCGGATGTAACTGATTTTTCGTCAGGCAGGCAAATGGATTCCCAATTTATGTGGAAATAAGTTGCGCTTAGAGCTTGTTAACGGGCTGCCATCCAGAATAGTAAAGGAAGAGCCCAATCATGATTCCGAAGATTCAAAAAATTCTTTATGCCACCGATCTGACACCGAATTCCGCCTACGCTTTCAGATATGCCATAAATTTTGCAACTCAGCATGATGCCACGATCATTATTCTGCATGTTTTTGAATCCATATCCACTGCTGTGCGTGCTCATATGGAACTTTATTTGGATCAGGAACAGAAAGAAAGGATCTTCAATGGTCAAGTTGCCTACACTAAGGACCGCATAAAAAAGCGGCTAGATACATTTTCAGACACAGAATTAGCGGATACTCCCAAAGCTGAGAGCCGGATCGAATTTATTGAAGTATGTGAAGGCTTTGCGGCGGACGCGATCCTGGAAAAGGCCAATGAATTAAAATGCGATGTGATCGTTATGGGAACGCACGGTAAGGGTATTGCAGCCAATGCCTTTTTGGGAAGTGTTGCCAAACGGGTTTTACGCCGAAGCCGCACTCCCGTATTTATTATACCTTTGCCCAAAGGGGAAACCGAATTAACGGTGCACGACGAATAGGGCTTTTCATAACATGATCTAAATCCTTGCATGTCGGGATTAAAGCCTTAGCGAGAACTAAATAATTGGTAACGAAAGGAGAATACCATGAAAGCGTTAAACTGCTGTAAGACGATGGAGGCGGAACTCACGGCCTGGAAGGCCAACGTCTATGATATCGTCCGTAAATTGGATGAGCTGTCAGGTGGTGAAAAAGATAAGTTTCATTCGAATATCGAGGATCTTCATATGCTCATCGCTGAAATGGATGATCGTATCGAGGAGATTCGCAAGAACTGCACCCCGGAGACCGGGATCGACGATATCAGAACCGACAGGGATAAATTTGATAAAGCCCTGGCGAGCCTGCGTGTAACTGCCGATGAAGCCATGCGTGGTCTGGGCGCCGGAAATTTTGGTGGTTGATCCGGCGGCACTTCTTGCGGCCGGCTGGCTTTTGATAATTGCCGGCTGATCAGTTGCCGCAGCCTCTGTGTAAAACAACGGGTTGCAATTCAATGTGAAAGCGGTGTTGGCAGATTGAAACCTGCAAAAACAAAACAACTGTCATTGGATAAAACATATGATGAACAACGGATCATTTTCGGATATTGCCATCGTGTCTTGCGGCACGCTGAGCCTGGAGCTCAACTATTTGAAAAAGACCAGCTTTTTGGACAGTGAGCATCTGTTTTTCACGACGCCGGGACTCCACGAAGATATCCACGAACTCGAACGCCAGCTGCTCCAACGCATCACCAAGGCTAAACAGAGAACCAAAAAGGTGATTGTCGTGTATGGCGGCAAGTTCTGTTATGTGAATCCCGATGAACCCACCCGCACGATGCAAACCATCATACAAGCAATGGGGCCGGACGTAACGCGCATTCAGGCGACGCATTGTGTTGATGTGCTGGCCGGTGAGGCGCAGCGGAAGAGAATCTCTGAAGAGGTGGCCGACGGTGAAAAAGTATGGTGGATGACACCGGGTTGGATCAAATTTCGGCATCATGTTTTCAAGGACTGGGATAAAGGCCTGGCCAACGAAAACTTTCCCCGGCACACAGGAGGGGCGATCGTCCTGGACGGCATCGGATTCGTTGAAAACTATATGGCCGAAAAACCGGAAGAATTTTTGGAATATTCCGACTGGATGGGCATTCCGATTCAAGCGCATCCCATTGTATTGGATCGTTTCAAGTCCTTGCTTTTAGGCGCGGCCAATAAATTAGCCAGAAAGGTTTAGACATAGCACAAGCAGCGGATAAACGCTTAAATCAGGGGTTGTGTTTTTAAATCGGGGATGTCGCAAGTGGGTATGTGGCTGATGGCGGGGTCGGCGGCCCACTTTGAAGATTCAGTCATAATATTGCGGGCAAGAGCAATTGGCTGCCGGGTCGATGAAATTATGAGGAGGTGAAACGCTATGTTTAAAAAGGTATTGGCGGCAACAGCCAGACCTTTGGAATGCGATGAGAGCGTTTTATCCGCAAGCTTAATTGCGCAGTTTTATAATGCGAGGTTGCTCATCCTGCATGCGTTGGAATCAAACACGTCCATTTATCGAAATTATGTAAGACACTACAGAACCGGTAAGGAAATTGTCGGTGATGTATTCTACCAGGATGAAGTCAAAGAAGAATTAGCTAAAAATTGCGGAAGTGATTTGCCACCGTCCCTCAAATATGAAATCCGCATCGCCTCCGGGGTTCCCTGGATGGAAACCTTAAAATGGGCCAGGGAGGAAAGCGTTGACTTAATTGTCCTGGGTGCCCATACCGGTAAGGCCTACCGCCAAGGCGCGGCAGATGCTCGCGCGGCGGTGGGCAGCACGGCCGAAGGGGTCATCAAGCATGAGCGCTGTCCGGTGATGATCGCCACTAACCCCATTCCAAGAAGCAAGCTGGCCTTTAACAACATTATGGTCAGCATCGATTTTTCGCCTTCCTGCATTTGTGCCTTCCAGTTTGCACTGGACCTGGCGCACAAACGCGGATCAAAGTTGTATCTTTTTCACATGCTACCGGTTCCTCCCCAACCGGAGTATACCCAGAGACGATATGAAACCGATATTCGCAATGTAAGGCAAAGACTGGAAGAAGAATTTGGCAATCAGATTCCCGAAAAGATTCAAACTGAAATCGGCACCTGGGGAGGGGTATTTCCGGATATCGAAATCTTAAAGTATGCCCGACGAAACGATATTGATCTTATCGTCATGGGATCTCACACCAAAATAAGAGGAAAATTACAGGAAGCCAGATGGTACGTGGGCAGCGCCGTCGAACGCGTGAGCGCCAAGTCGATTTGCCCCGTGGTTGTCATCACCGATCCAAAAGTTTTAAAAAAATGGGAGGGGTAATAGAAAGCATATTATCTAAACTGGAAAAATGCGCTTTGATTTCAGGGGCTGCAGTCGGATGTTGCGACCTTAAAGTGTAAAGCCAAAAATTGACTGAGGATGACTAAAATTTTTGGCACTGAAAAGAAATCTTCGATCGGATGCAAGACGATCCATTCAAGACCGTCGTGTCGTGATACCAGAATTATTGCTGGAGAGGAGGTGATCAAAAATGCCCAGAGGAGATGGGACTGGACCAGGAGAAGAAGGCCTTGGAACTGTTAGCGGGCGTGGCAGAGGCCGGTCCGGCGGTTTTGGAGCCGGCCCCGGCGGATATTGCATATGTCCGAGTTGCGGTAAAAGAGTCACCCACCGGCCAGGAGAACCCTGTCTGGGTATGAAATGTCCCAATTGCGGATCGAAAATGATGCGAGAGTAAATTCAAATGGAAAACAATTTCTGGACGGCTCTGGGGGCCAGCTCCATGGCCGCGGTTTTCACCACCATCGGCATCTATGCCATCCGTCGGTTCGAACGCTGGGGCCGCGAGAATACCATTTATTTCATCTGTTTTGCCGCCGGCGTTGCGGTCGCACTGGCGATCGTCCTTTCCAAGACATAGGGTCGCCTAAGGTAGAACAGAGGGACAAAAAGCACTAGCAAAATGACAAAGAATCCGCCGAATAACAACAACAAACCGATTGCAGAGGAAGCATTTAAGGATAAGCTCGAAGAGTTGAATCACCGCATTATCCACCTTTACGAAATTATTCCGAATCTGAAGCAGTGTGCTCGATTAGCGAATCACCTTCAGGATGTATTCGTGATAAGAGAAGGGCTTAATCAACTGGAGCAAGGTTTACTGCAGAGCCATCTTAGATGTTGCATATCTTCAAACATCAAAATCCCAGGCGAAGTTGTTATGGCTGTTTCCAAGCTGAGCGCCAGACGACATGGGGCACTCATGGCGATCGAACAAGAAGACAATTTGGATAATTATATCCGGAGCGGGGTCATCATTGATGCCATTGTCAGTACACCCCTTCTGGAAAGCATTTTTTATCCAGGCAGCGAACTTCACGATGGGGCCGTAGTTATCCGAAACACGCGCGTCATAAAAGCCGGCTGCCTGTTGCCGTTTGCGCCAAAGCGTTCCGGAGTAGAGGATCTTGGACTGGGAACACGCCACCAGGCAGCCGTTGGTCTCAGCCAGGTCAGTGATGCTCTGGTCATTGTTGTTTCTGAAGAAAAGGGTTGGATATCTCTGGCGCTGCAGGGGCGTCTCTACCCGAACATAGGAACATCCGCCTTACTTCGAAAGCTTGAAAATCGCGAAAGCCGGATGTAAACGGGCATATGTAGATGTTCCGGCTATTGAGCCCCCCATGTCGCATTGGCAGCCGGTCTTGGACTGTCACCCGATCGCGTTGGATGTTGGATATGACCCCAGCGCTCGTCTAAAAACCAAGCCAGCCAAAAAGAATCGAAGCAGGTCAACCCCCTTATTTGCGTCAGCCAATTATTACCTTGTATCTTACATGAAAATTAGTGCGAAGTTTAGAATGCCTATAATGGGATTTTACAGGCTTGAAATTTTGCCAAAAAAAATAGAAATTTTTCAAGATTTGGTGGTAACAGGAACAATTTTCGGTCAGATTTATCAATAACGGTTTGATTTAATGTGAGTAAATTTTTTCCGAAACGCTGGCACATTTGATGCAGATTAAGGTGATAGCCGCAGAATTAAAAACCTGAAAATTACATTATAGTATCATTTATCAAAGTCCAGGGGGGGTGATGACGGTGCGGGTTGATCGGTTCTGCTTCTGCAAAAGAGACCTTATGTCGATCTGCACTGCAACCAGTGTGGAGGAGCAAAAGAAGTGTCGATATTATCAAAAGTCGTCATGTTCTGATAGGTGCATGTACCTGGTATTTGATTATTATTGTGATTGTTTGGAAGCCCAGATGAACTGTGAAGAACAGGATGCTCCCGAATTTATTTGAAGGTATGAATTGATGGTCGCTATGATCCGTGGTTTCAGCGCCACGCAGCAGCCTATTATTCCGAGTTGCCGGCTGTCCGTGCTATTCGCCCCTGCTATGGATGGGGTGTTGAGATTGATGTCGGTACCGGCCGTTTTGCTGCTCCCCTTGGCATCAAAGCAGGATTAATCGATCTTACCTGCTGACAAACCTTGTCAAAACCACTCAATGAGATTAAAGAGTTCGAGCCCCTTTGCGATGGTCCTGGGCACGGCGGCTTTTTGGTGGTTAAGGCGTTTAGACACCTATGATGGCTGCAAATGGCTTTTCGGCGGGTACCGGCCAACCGCCAGGGTTCGAAATATTGAGAAAATAACGTTCTTAATTCTTCAAAATTCAATTCGTTTATTGAAAGGCCCTGAAACATCATTACCTATAACTTATTGAATTTCTATTTAATATTTATTTAATCCTGATTGGCATGCCTTATGCTAACAAGATAGTGTGAATCAGATTACCGAATACCAATTGAAACGTAAAGGCGTGGTATGGAACTGTTTAGCGAAATTAGAGGAATGAAAATTTTACTTGTCGACGATGATGAGTGGATCCGGGATTCTTTGCGCATTTTCTTCGAGGCCGAAGGTTGCCATGTGATGGCCCTGGAAACCGCTGAAGAGGGATTAGCTGCAATCAATGATCAAACCTTTGATCTATTTATTGTCGACTACAAATTGCCGGGCTTGGATGGTCTTGAGTTTCTGAAACGAATTCACAACACCCAGCCGGGTGCCATAAAGATACTCATTACCGCCTATCTTAATAAAAATCTTGTTAAAGAGGCCAGGAAGTTAAACGTCCAGGGATTCATCGAGAAGCCGTTTACATCCGATACCATCATGGCATCATTGGCTTATACCATTCGGAAGCGGGACCGGAACGCTCGCAGAGAGTTGCATGAATCAGGCTGATAAAAGCATTTTTAATCGAAACTCAAAATTATTACTCACCTTTTCTTGTCTTATCATCGCTTCAGCAATTGGCGTCATGCGTTATCTGACCGGACCGGAATTGGCGCTATCGCTTTTTTATTTATTTCCGATCGGGTTGACCAGCTGGTATGTTGGAAGATGGAGCGGCGTTCTCATATCGTTTGCAAGCGCTGTATCGTGGCTCATAGCGGATTTAATGATGCTGAATTCGTTTTCCAACATTTTCATACCTTTTTTGAACGAAAGCTTCAGACTGATCGTATTTTTAGTCGTTGCCTACATCATATCCAGGTTGAAAGCCTCACTTGACAATCACAGGCAGCTCGCGCGAACCGATCACCTAACCGGGATACACAACCGGCGTGCTTTTTTCGATTTAGCGAATCTGGAGTTGAATAAAGCCCGGAGATACCAGATGCCCATTTCGGTCTTATACCTGGATATAGACAATTTTAAGCATATTAATGATCGTTATGGCCATCAAGTCGGCGACCAGCTTTTACGCCTGGTCGCAAAAACGATAAAAGACCATATTCGCTCCGTCGATGTAACGGCACGATTTGGGGGCGATGAATTTGGAATTTTATTGGCTGAGACACGACCGGAAGCAGCTGCATTGGTCGCAGGAAAACTCAAAGAAAGGCTTGAGAAACTTGCACAGCAAAACAGGT
>JASFIG010000153.1:0-9866 GCA_050122795.1 Desulfobacterales bacterium | reverse complement strand
AAAAGTTAAAAAATATTCTCGCCGCCGGGATTAACTGGATCTGCATTTCCATGGATGGAGCTACCGCTGATATGTATAATAAAATCCGGGTGGGATCCGATTTTGAGCGGGTCTGTGAAAATGTGGCCAATATTGCCAGATTGCGCAAAGGCAGCCTGCCGAAAACGATGATCAATTTTGTTTTGATGGATATGAACGCTCACCAGATGGAAGATATCGTGGAACTGGCTGATCGTCTGGGGGTGGATCAGGTTAATTTCAAGCAATGTGATGTCATCCGCGGTCAGGAAGGCAAGGGATTTGGTCTTTTTGCCTCGCAGGAAACCAAAGAAATCCGCCGGCTGCAGAAATCCCTGGACAAAGCCCGGCGCCTGGCCAAAAAATTGAACATAGAGACCACCGCTTTTGCGTTCACACCCCAGGAGCTGGCCGTCTGTGAACAGGATCCGCGGGATTCCCTGTTTATCCGGCATGACGGCACGGTGGCGCCCTGCATTAACCTGGCGCTGGGCGGACCGACGACTTTCCTGGGAAAAGAGGTGATTATGCCATCGGTGCATTACGGCAGGCTTCCGAACGATGATCTCATGGATCTATGGGAGACGCAAAGCTGTCAATCCTACCGCAAGAAGTTTCAGGAAAGGGTTGAAAAATACGATCATTATGTCATGAACGGCCTGCTGGGAGGCGGCGGTGGGAATCGGGCCAAGGTGCTGGAAGACGCCCGCAAAGTGATGCCGGCGCCACCGCAGGGCTGTAATGTGTGTCACTATTTATATGATATATAAGGTTCAGGGTTCGGGGTTCAAGGTTTAGAGGTTCAAAGACTGAAAACCAAAACCCTGTACCCCTGATTGTTGAACCTTTGAAATCCTGCTTGCTGCGGCATAGTTCATGAGAGCAAAGACGAAAACCTTTGAACCCTGAACCTTTGAACCTGGGGCTATATGCCCGGAAAACACCCCGGGGCACGAACCATTAAAACCGGGACGCAGGCGGAACGTAAAACCCTCTCGGCGACACTGCCCATCACCCAGCGACTGACTCCCGAACGGCCATGGCTGGCAATCACAATCAGGTCAACTTCATTTTTTTCAGCCCAGTGCGCAAGCGCATCGGCCACCTTGCCCTCCAACACTTCGTAGCTGAGCACAGCACCTTCAAGGCGGGTGCTCGCCACCATCCTCTTTAAATAGGCTTCGGCAGCTTGCTTGTGCTGTTGATACAGCTGCTGACGCTCTGTTTCGGTAAAGCTGAATTTGCCCCGGGCCGGAACGCTGGCCGGTAATTGCACCGGATTGACCACGCGTGCAAAGACCACGTTGGTACTTTTACACCCGGTTGTAATGGCCTCAACATGCGGCATGACGCATTCTGCCAGCTCAGAACCATCCAACGGCACCATGATCTTGTTATACAACATCAGTTGTTTCCCCTTAGACGTAATTAAATGGCTTTTCGATCTATGAAAATATAAGAACGGTTGTGCTGGAGTGTCAATTCAGAGGTCAGAGGACAGACGACAGAGGTCAGAGGCCGGAAGACAAAGTCCTAAACCTTTGAACTCTGAACCTCTGAACCCTGAACCATTAAACCATCCCCTTGAAGGCCATAAAGGTCAGTGAAAGGATGCCGGCGGTCACCAGGGCGATGGCGGTGTCCTGCAGTGGCTTGGGTACGCGGGCTAAAAGGATACGCTCACGCACACCGGCAAACAGGATCAGGGCCAGGCCGAAACCGACGGCGTAGCTGAAAGAGGCGACCAGCGCTTCGATGAAGGTGTATTCTTCATTGATATTGATCAGGCAGGCGCCCATGACGGCACAGTTGGTGGTAATCAACGGCAGAAAAATGCCCAGGCCGGCATACAGGGCCGGGATGCTTTTTTTGAGAAACATTTCGACAAACTGCACCAGGGAGGCAATCACCAGAATAAAGGCCACGGTTCGAAGATATTCAAGACCCAATGCCTCCAGAAAAAATTTGTTGGTAATCCAGGTGATCACACCGGCCATGACCAGCACGAAAACCACCGCCATGGCCATGCCGACGGCAGTTTCCATTTTTTTGGACGTCCCCAGAAACGGGCAGTTGCCCAGAAACTGGGCCAGCAAAATGTTGTTGATCAGGATACAGCTGATTGCCAGAACGACTAAATCGCCCATTGTGATCTCCTATTTTTTACCCACCAGATTCATCAGACAAAGCATCAAGCCCAGCGCGACAAAAGCACCCGGTGCTTCGACCATAAACGTAAACGGTTTGTAAGCCGGACCCAAGGTATTATAAACCAGGCCCCAGTCCTTCCATAATGTCAGGGTGCCGGTGCCCAATAGTTCACGTACGGCCGCCAGCGCTGCCAGCGACAGCGTGAAGCCGATACCGATGCCCAGACCGTCCAGCAGGGATCGAAATACGCCATTTTTAGAGGCAAAGGCTTCGGAACGCCCCAGCACGACACAGTTAACAACAATGAGCGGGATAAAAATGCCCAGTTTAAGAAATAGCGGGTAGGCAAAGGCCTGCATTACCAGTTCCACGACGGTCACAAAGGTGGCAATAATGACAATATAGCAGGCGATTCGGACCTTGGCCGGAATGACCTTGCGCAGCATGGATACCAGCACATTGGAGCACACCAGCACAAAGGTGGTGGCAAGGCCCATTCCGATACCGTTTTCAACGGTTTTGGTTACAGCCAGCACCGGGCACAGGCCCAGGACTAAACGGAATGGCGGAACTTCATCCCATAAGCCTTTGGTAAATTCCTGAACAATTGATCGGGCCATCCATCTCTCCCTATTATTTAAATTCTTTCAGCTTGTCGGCCAGCTGCGGTTTGATTTTTTCATATATTTTCAAAGCATCGTTGGTTGCAGAACATACCGCGCGGGAGGTAATCGTGGCACCGCTGATGGCATTGATGCTGCCGCCGTCACCGGTGACATTAACCGGCTTTTCCAGCGACAGCTCTCTGAACTGGGCCACGAAGCTGGGGTCGGTTTTGGCTTTGGCGCCCATACCCGGCGTTTCGGCGTGTGTCGTGACGCCGACCCCCATTATCCGGTTGTTTTTGGTGTCGATGCCGACCATCAACCCGACATCACCACCATACCCTTTACCGGATGTTTCAAAGGTGACCGTGCTCGGCTCGCCGTCCATTACACCCACAAAGAAAGTGTGCTCGACTTCATCAACTTTGAGCTGAAAGCGATCAACGATGGGGTCGTTGGTCGCGCCTTCCAGGATGGACCGAATGGCCGGGCCCTTCACAAATTCAAGGACCTGGTTCTCTATGCGGTCTTTGGTATTATCGCGGATGGCGGCCAGCAACCCCCCGGATAAAGTGGCCAGAATTGTCAAAACAATCAGCATTTTTATCATTTCACGCATCTTACTCCACCTTTCCAAGAGCCTGAGGTCTGATTTTATCCAGCAACGGGCTGATCAGATTGATGACCAGAATGGCCAGAATAACCCCATCCACCCAGGCGCCGATATTGCGGATCAGCACGGTCATGATGCCGCCGGCAGCCCCGTAGATGAGCATGGGAACGAAATTGACGGGCGAAGATGAATCTTCGGGTGCCAGGAAAAATGCGCCGATCAAGGTATAACCGGTCAGCAGGTGAAAAGCCGGCGGGGCGAACTGGGCCGGGTTGAACAGGTTAAACACGGATGCCGTCAAATAAACACCGGCCAGAAATGTGAGCGATATTTCCCAGCGAATGAAGCCCCGCAACATCAGATAAATGCCGCCGATCAACAGGCCCAGACCGAAAGTCGCTCCGGTTCCCCCAAGTTGCCGGCCCATGAGAAGATCTGCCAGATTGAATGCATCCGCCGAGGCAGCGCCAAAATATTTTGCAGCGGCCAGTGGATAAATGGTGGCAAACTCAAGATCGTAATTTAACAGGGTGGCATCAAAATCAAGCAGATTTCCCCAGGAGATCATCATCATTGCCAGTGCCAGCGCAACCGGATGAAACGCGTTGCTACCGATCCCGCCGAATATATGCTTGCCGATAACGATGACGATAAAGGTACCGGTGATCACCGCCCACCAGGGCATGGTGGCCGGTACAAGCATGGCAAACAACATTCCCAGCCAGGCGGCGTTTCCATCGCCAATGGTGAGGGTTCTTTTGGTCACCAGGTTAATGACCAGTTCCCAGATGATGGCTGTGGAAATCGACAGGCAGACCACCCCCACTGCCGGCATGCCGTAATGGTACAAACCCATTAAAAGCGCGGGCACGGCAGCCAGCATGGTATGGTAACTGCGCTCGGTTACCGAGCGGCCGCTGTGAAAAAACGGGGCGTGGGATACAATCAGTTTTTGCTGTCTCAGGGATATTTGCTGCTCAAGCATGTCTTTTTTCTCAAGCATTTACTGCCTCCGACGATTTAGCGCGCTCCAGCTCGTATTTTGCCAACTTGATATATTGAAAAATGGGGATCTTGGACACGCACACGTAGCTGCAAAGGCCGCATTCGATACATGAATACAAATCGTAACTGTCAGCAGCCTCTTCATATTGGTTGGCTTCCAGAAATCTTACCAGCATGTTGACCTGAATTTTTGCCGGACAAATCCGGATACATTCACCACAATTGATGCACGGATAATCCGAAGCGTAAGCGGCTTTGTCCCGATCCACCACCATGACAGCATCGGTATCCGGCCCAACCGGATGATCCAGCGCATATATGGCCGAACCGGTCATGGGGCCGCCCACAATGATGCGGTCAAACTCGTTGACGGTTTCATCGCAGGCCTCAAGGATGTATCGGATGGGTGTGCCGATGCAGGTTTCGATAATGTTGCGGGTTCCGTCCTTTTTTATAAACGTTAAGGTTTTGGCGGTCGGGATCCGCCCGGACTCAAAAGCGCTGCCGATTGAAATCACGGCTTCAGCACTGAAAAAACAGACGCCCAGTTCCTCGCAGGTTTGTCCGGCCGGCAATACCTTGCCGAGGACATCTTTCATCACCATGGGCGGCAGGGCAGCCGGGTATTGGGTTTTGACCCCTGCGACCCGGGCACCAATGTGGCCATATCCCTGCACGGATTCACCGGCCGTAAATAAGACGATATCCTCTACATCGGTGGCTTCCTTTAAGATGTGGATGCCGGTTTTCAAATCCTTCAAGTGGGATTGGGCAATAAACTGGTTGGTGTCGACCATTGGATCCGGGTCCAGCCCTCGGATGACGATGGTTTTAATCTGACCGTTTGAATTCGCCAGCGTGTCCAGCGGAGGTTTTCCCGGTGCACCGGTCAGAAATTCGGACAGCAGTTCTAAAGACGGCGTTTGCATCTTTTGCTGGAACGCGTCGTCAAAGACCTCGCTATCGTCACGGGTGATGGTGATTGCAACATAGTTTTTCCCGAAATCACCCGTATAGGGCGAAAGGGAGGAAATCTTGCCGCTGATCGGTGAAATCACATAATATGTCTCATGCTCATAAAGCGCTAATTTCTGACCGGTCTTGACCGAATCGCCAATTCCCAGCGTTGACGGAATTTTAAAGGCGTTGATGAGGGGGTGATACAAATTGATGCTTTTGGGAGCTGGAAGTTTTTCAGTTTCCGGAAGGTGGACTGGAAGGGTTTCATAACGAATTTGCGGAATGGATAAACCCAAAAATGCTTTTTTAATCATGTTTCGACCTTTTTGAGACCGCTCGAAGCTCCTAATTAAGCATCACACGCTCAATTAGGAGTTATTGGTTATTGGTTAATCGTTATTAGAATTACCATGGCAACCTTATTAAATGGTCCCTACTGAGAATACATGAGGCATAAAATTCGATATCATTCCTTTTGCACTAATAACTGATAACGAATAACGAATAACGCCCTATCAGGGTTCTATAATGCATGGCAACCGGTGCACTCGACCGGTCCTGCCTCGAAATCCTCATGGCACTGGATACACTGCTGATGAAATGCGTCGCCTCGCGTGATCATTTCGGTATCTTCAATATCAGACTCATCATGGCAGTCCAGGCAGGTTTCATTCACTGTCTCTTTTTCTGCCGGGGGCAAATGACATGCACCACAGGCGACCAGTGCCGTTTCGTCTTCGGGGGGATGATGGTGGCACTCAAAACAGTCCAGCCCGTAGCCTTCCACGGTTGTGTGCACTTTATGATTGAACAGGACATTGCCGGCTGCAACCGTGTACATCAATCGCAGCGGCTCATCCGGCGCTTTCATTGGAAAGGCGGCGTAACTGATCACTCCGATAACCAACAAACAAAGGGCCACTGCCCCTGCCAGCTTCAACTCGTTTTTTGAGAACATTTCATTTCCGTATCTGTTTTGTGTTGCCTGTCAAATGCCTGTCGAAAGCCATGCACCGACTACCATAATGTGGGCGCGCTTTCAAGATATTTCTGGTAAAGAATGAACAAAGCTAATTATAAAATTTTTAGGTAGTTATGAGCGATACAGGTTTTACGAAACCGGAGTAATGGAGTATTGGAGTGCTGGAGCAATGGAAATCTGAATGATTTTATTCCATTCCGGTCAATCCAGCATTTCAATATTTCAGTACTCCAATTCTCCAGTACTCCAGAACGCCAATACTCCAGAAATAAACGTCACCTGGTCGAAATGAAACGAGATCTTTGACTTATAGTCTGAGCCAGAAGCTACCACCTGTTGATAATATCATGCCCCCTGCGCCGGGCGACCTCATCCTGGAGCTGATGAAAACGCTGCCCGACGACGACCATCACCTTGGACATGACTTTGTAACCCAGCAGGGCATCATCTTCGAACAATTGAAGCAGGCGGTCCCGTGGGATGCGGACCGTTTTGCAGCTGCGGGATGCGCAAAGGGCTGAAAGGCGGTATTTATTCGGCGGCACCAGACTTGACCAGCCAAAAGGCATGCCCTCCGACAGGGTCGAAATGGTGTCTTCCGGCATCGCCGGGCCTTCGGGAGCGTCCCAGATCAAGTTGACCTCACCTTCGAGCACAAGCCAAAAATATTCAGGGACGTCTCCGACGGCGAAGATGGTTTCGCCGCGTTTAAACTTGGCGACTTCGCAACTTTCCTGAATAGCCGTTAATTGATCGTCATCCAGCTCGGAGAAAGCATCAACATCTTCCAAAAAATCAAGACTGACCATAAGCACACCCCTTTATGATTGAATATTGTAGATTGCATATTGAATATTCCATAGGAGCACCCCTTTATGATTGAATATTGTAGATTGAATATTGAATATTTAAGGTCGCCTTTGGCGGATCATTTTAAATGGGATGGAGCGCAGCGACCCCTGAAATTTTCAATATTCAATATTCAATCTTCAATTGCTTAGGACATATTCTTTTTGAACATCGCCTCCCAGAATATGCTTTTTAAATACAGCGCGCATTTTCTCGGGGGTCATTTGTTGATAAATGACCGGCTCGCTGCTGCCGATTTCGACCGTGATATTGGGCTCGTTTTTGCAATGACCGATACATCCGGCGCTGGCAATTTCAATATCCTGACGGTTGGCGTTGGAAATCTCCTCAACCAGGGCGCTCATTACCTGACGGGCACCGGCGGCGATGCCGCAGGTTGACATATGAACGGTAATCTTAACCTTGGATACCGGTGAAACGGTGGCGGATTCCTGTAATTGATCAAAATGCTGGCTGGCAATGATGGCTACATTCGTCATGAACATGAGCCCCATGCGGGGATCTTTATCAAAGCATTCCAGCAGATGATCCTTTTTAATTTGCAGGACCTTGCAGGCCTTGACGGCACTGTATGCGGAAAGCGCATATTTGAAAGGGGGCACAAAGCTTGACCACCCCAACGTCTGCCCGGCGGTTATCGAAAAAACGGTGTTTTGCTCTGAAGTGGGCCGACCCGGCAAATCAAATCGAAGGTGAACCTGTCCGTCGACGACCAGCCAGATGCGATCGGCATCCTCACCCTCGGCAAACAATTTCTCTTCATACGGGTACTGCTTTTCCTGTCCCCCTTTAACGGCAGCCTTCAACTGGTCCTGACTGAACCCCTTGAAAATGTCGACTTTTTCCAAAAATTCCAAACCACCCATGAAAACCTCCCCGTCGGTTCAATTATATTTGACACCACATACTTATTGATGTGTCTGTGGCTTTCATCACGCATTTTAATCCACAGGACAGAAGTCAGAGTTCAGAGGACAGAAAACAGACGTCAGAATTAATGCGGTAGCATTAATATGAGCAGTCTGACATCTGACCTCTGGCCTCTGGCCTCTGGCGCTAAGCTGCTTCCCCTTCCGTGGCCTTGGCCCCCGGGTGCGACGGGGTGCTTGCAGCTGCGTCCGGGTCATAACATGTCAGGCAGCACGACAGACAGCGCTTACTTTCGTCCGCAGCGGCTTCTCTTGTCAAAACCTGATCCACTTCAATAAAAGAGTGGATCCGTTCTACGACCGGCAGCTCCGGCATGGGTGCCCTGGGATTTTTGACGATCCCGCTCACCTGATCAAACAGGGTTTCAGGGATCAAATCGCTGTTTAATTCGTTTTTCTGGGCCGTTACCTCCAGTCCCATAATAAACTGGTGTATGGACCGGGCAGCCCGTCGTCCCCCGCCAATCGCTGATACCACCAGGGAAGGGCCGGTGGCGGCATCTCCGGCGGCAAACAGATACGGAATATTGGATTGCAGGGTGTCCGGATTCACCTCGATGGTATTCCAGCGGGTGGTATTCAAATCGGCCAGGCGTTTTTTAGTTTGCTCGGTAAATGATACGTCGGGGGATTGGCCGATGGCAGTGATGACCATATCGGTTTGCAGCAGGGTTTCCGAGCCTTCGATGGGCACCGGTCGACGCCTGCCGCTGGCGTCGGGTTCTCCGAGCTCCATCTTTAAATATTCAAGATGGGTCACATTGCCGTCATCATCGCCGATCACTTTCACCGGCGCTGCCAGAAATAAAAATTCGACCCCTTCGTGCTCGGCCGCATCGATTTCGACCTCGTTGGCGGGCATCTCGCCACGGGTGCGGCGATATACGATATAGACTTTTTTGGCCCCCAATCGAATGAGATTGCGGGTACAATCGATGGCTGTGTTCCCACCGCCGATAATCGCGGCGGTCTCGCCGATGGGCATTTTTTCTCCGCCGGCCAGCCGGGATAGAAAATCAATTCCGGTAAAGCAACCTTTGAGATCCTCGCCTTCGACTCGCAGACTGGCATCTTTCCACGCGCCGATGCCCAGAAAAATGGCATCAAAACCGGATGCAACCAGGGAGCTTAAGTCAAAATCATGGCCGAATTTTACATTGGTATGGAAATCGACCCCCAGATCCAGAATCGTTTCGATTTCCCAATCCAGCACCTGCTTGGGCAGGCGATATTCCGGAATACCATAGCGCAGCATACCGCCCAGCTTGGGCATGGCTTCAAAAATGTTGACCTGATGGCCCAGCCGTCTCAGAAAATATGCGCAGGTGAGCCCGGCCGGTCCGCCACCAATAACCGCAACGCGTTTTCGCGTTTCAGGCGCAGTGGGTATGGGCAGCCGGTCTCCGGAATTCATTTCATAATCAGCAACAAAGCGCTTTAATTGATTGATGGATACCGGTTCATCCTCGATTCCCCGCCGGCAGTTTGTTTCACAGGGATGTGGGCATACACGCCCGCAGGATAATATAAACGGATTTCGCTCGCGGAGGGTATTAACGGCGCCTTCGTAGTCGCCTTCGCGAATCTGGGCGATATACTGGGGGATGTCGATTTCAGCCGGGCAGGTCTGGCGGCAGGGCGCCAGGCGATCGCTTCTGCAATTAAAGTGCATCAGGCGCTCGGACAGGGTTTTGACTTTCATGATATATTTCGGGCAAACTGTCTCGCAGGCG
>JASFIG010000152.1:0-9916 GCA_050122795.1 Desulfobacterales bacterium | reverse complement strand
TACCTGTTATCGGTTTTTCGCCGGTGGCATTTATTTTCGTTGATTTGATGTCGTTAAATAAGATATAAGTTACCATACTGAATACAGAGTTCCTTCAGAAACAGTACTTTCCCTAAACCTTCCGCTTTTGAGTTCATTTGCAGTTGAAGTGACCTGCCCACCTGTATACTGATCGCTGCCTATTCTGCTGATCTTTTTATTCAACCACTTAAAAGGAGGTGCAGAATGATCGGTAAGGTCTCTTTCCCAAATAGCGTGAGATTGCTTTTTATCGGCTTATGTATCGTCTTCTCACAACTTATATGTTTAGCGGATAGTAAAAAACAACGGAGTGATTGCCTGGATCAGGCTGTAAAGAGAATTATAGAAATACGGTCCCTTCCCCCAAAGAAGTACTTACATACGCTGGACGGCCAACGGGTCCTCCTGAATAAATTCTATGCCCAGAGCTATCATTTATTCCCTCAGTGTTGTTTATTTAGAAAATTCTATTATTGGAAAAGCACAGTCAGAGAGGTCATCTCAAATACCCAAAGCGGCACGATAAAGCATAAAATCAGGTGTTATCATAATTGTCTGTCGACATATTGCCCGGGTAGTTGCGACCCCCGCAAAACGCATGGCGACGTAGCTGAATTTTACAATCAAGAAGGCAGTTTTATGGGTTTGGCGGTTTACATAGGAGATGGACAATATTGTGCACTACCATACGCCGGGTATCAAAAATAAACCCTCAAAATCTGTCTGATAATTTTTCATTTGCCTTGAACGTCTGTATAAGGACTGCCACAAATTCGGATCTGTCACCGCATCAAAGCCAGTGGCCAGCGGCCAGCGAACGGAAGCCTTAAACCTGCCTTTACACAATTGAGGTCGGGTAAGACGGGTACCGGATATCTGAGTTCAGTCTGCCTCCAACAGCGCTGCCTGCTCGCGCCCCTTTTCTTCATCCACAAAATAAAACAGAACTGCCCCGAGGATAAACAGGATTAAAATGGAGGCAATACCCCAGCGGGAAGCCACCTGGCCAACGGCGATCACCTGCTCGGGTGTTGGTGAGGGCGGCATCAGGAGTCGTCTGGCTGTCAGCCCTACAATGCCCATGAGTACCGGGCCCAATATGACCGCAAATTTACCCAGCATGTTATAAAAGCCGTAATACTCAGCTGCTTTATTTTTGGGGATCAGACGTGAGTAGTAAGAGCGGCTGAGGGCCTGGATGCCGCCCTGTACCAGACCAATGACGATGGCCAAGACGTAAAATTCCATTTTCTGCGTCATCATCGCGCCCCAGACGGTGACTGCCATATAGATGGCAATGGCCAGATAGATGGATTTGCGAACGCTCCAGCACTCTCCCAATTTACCGAAGGCCAGGGCTGCCGGGAATCCGATAAACTGCACGATTAACAGCGCAATAATCAAGTCGTTGGAATCAAATCCAAGTGAGAGGCCATAATCGACGGCCATGCGGATAATGGTATCGACGCCGTCAATGTAGAACCAATAGGCCAGCAGAAAGGTAAAAACGACTTTGAGGTGACGAATTTTTTTAAATGTCCCTGCAAATTGGCGGAAACCGGCACCCACAATGCTGTCAGCGGTCTTTTCTGTCGAGACGCCTTTTTCTTCCGGCACCCAAAATATCGTAAAAAGGGTGAACAGTCCCCACCATAATGCTACGGACAAAAACGAAAACCGCACGGCAGCTGCAGCGTCAGGTAATCCGAATTTTTGCGGCATCAACGTCATGAGTACATTGACGAGAAACAAAAGACCCCCGCCCAGATACCCCATGGAAAAACCCATGCCGGAGACATAATCTATTTTTTCCTCGCCAACGATCCCGGGCAATAAAGAATCATAAAAGACATTGGCACCGGAAAAGCCGATGATACCCATTGCATAAATAAAGATGGCCCATCCCCATTGTCCCCTTTGGACCAGAAAAAGAGCGGCTGTCATCAGCACGCCCAGGTAGGCGAAAAAAACCAAAAATTTTTTTTTGGCCGAGCCTTTATCGGCGATGGCCCCCAGTATGGGAGCCATGATGGCCACGATCAAACTGGCAATGGAATTACCAAAGCCCAACTGGGCAGTGCTGACGTTCACATCCGCACCGTAACTCCAGTATTGCTTGAAAAAAATCGGAAAAAATCCAGCCATCACGGTGGTGGCAAACGCAGAATTCGCCCAGTCGTACAGGGCCCAGCCCCAGATTGCTTTTTTATCAGATGTCATACCGATATCTCCGCTTTCGGTATTATCATGTCTCCGGTCTCGTGACTCAGGCTTCTGGCTGCTGGCCTCTTGCTACTGGCTAAGGGCATTGGATTTCCTGCTTCCGGCCAGGAGCCAGAAGCGAGAAGCCAGCGGCTAAAACCGTTGGCGACCGAACTAAGGCTTAATACGAAAACATAAAAGTATCAAGTAACTGCTGATTGAATATTCGGGATTGCGCTAGCGGCCCACCGGAACGAAATACAACGGCTGCTCGCCGGCGGGCAGTTGAGCGATTGCTTTGACCGCGCCGTCGCGGAAGGCGCCGATCACAGCTGTGTGGAGCCCTAAAGCGATCGCCTGTAAACATACGTTTTGAGCGGCGTGGCCCACCTCCATGTGCACATAGCGGATACCGCGGTGGCCATATTTTCCAGTGGTGCGCTCATATACGGCGCAAAATAATAAGACCGCCGGTGCTTTTCGGATGGCGCCCTGACGCAGGGCGGCACGGCTGAGCTCCGTGCGTTTGTCTCCGGAGATAACGTTGATCAATGCATGCTGTCGGGGGCTGTATTTGTAAATAGCGGAAGGAAGGTTTTCGATCCGGCCGGCAATAACATAGAGCTCCAGCGGGTAAAGGGCTCCGGCAGAAGGTGCTGTTCGGAATCCGCGTTCTGTTGTGATCCCCTGGGCAGACCACACCAGCTGAGAAATTTCGACGAGATCCAGGGGGTCGTTTTTATAGGAGCGCACCGAGCGCCTTGTCTGTAACGCCTTTTCGACCGAGATGTCTCCGTCGGTCCGCGGATCGGGCAACACAATTCTCTGAGTCGGGCTTGCCGGCGACATGGATTCACATCTCCCGGGCACAGCAGGGGTTAACGTCAGCAAAAAGGCGACTGTCAGCAGGGTCGCCACGCCAATATAAGCCAGGCGCATGGGTGAATATCCTTGATTTATCGACTGCCGATCGGTTGTTCAATTCAGCTCACTATCGCTTTAGTGGATCGCTAAAGCGGACCGGACTTCTGAAGGTGTTTCATAATGCGCTCATGCAATCGTTCAGCCCGTAAACAGAACGTTTCCAGCTTTGCGTCAATGAGTTGCGGAAAAGGGGAACCATCGCTTTCGATGGCCAGAAACGGAAGTTGCTCAACATCGGTCAAAACGGCCTTCAGCTGATGATTCGCGGGCTCTGTCGTCAGCTTTTCTTTGCGGGTCATGGTTTCATTCAATATGGCTTCCGACAACCGGTTGGGCATGCAACCAAACGGGCCGATGGCAATGACACCGCAGGACTGAGAAACGACTTCGGTCAATGAACCACCGACGGTCAGTACCGCTTCACCTGGAAGATTTCTGGATATATGCGGCGCGGCATTTTTGATGAAGGTGTCGATGTCGATGGGCTCAGCGTGCACCAGGCCGGATTGGTTTAAAATCGATTTGATTCGCCTTTCATAATTGGCCTGAAATTTACTGCGGATCTTAAATTTAATTTTTTCCATTTTGCCCAGGGACTCTGGATTCAGCCCCTGATCCACCATGTAGTTGCAATATAAAATCCATTCAGCAACCGGCGAACAAATGGTGGCAAATCCTTTTTCTGCCAGACGCTCGGTGATGTATTGACGCGAGAGCGCATCCCGGCGCACGAAAATCTCACCGGATAGGGTAATTTTCGGAACGGTTTCAAAGGGTTTCTTCATGGGCAACTGTTGCAAGTGCTGCGCAGTCTGCATAAGTTGTTGCTCGAGAACAGGAAATTCGCCTTTCTCCAGTGCGCCAAGCAGCGCCTGCCATTCTAATTCAAAGATTTCCATGGCTTTGTGGGGTTCAACCGCATTGGCCAGTATCATCGAGCGAATGTCTTCCATGACGTCGGCAACGACCACCGACCACCATCCCCGGGTTTCAAAATCCTTGTCCATTCCCATGTAGCCGTCTTCGGACGTCAGGGTAAACAAGGCCACGTCCGGTATTTCAAGCCGCTTGATGAGATCTTCCATAAAGATATAATATTGCCCGAAACGACACGGCCCGGAGCCGGTGGCAAAGAAATAAACCAAAACCTCATCGTCGCGTTTGCCATTGTTAACATAACTGAGCAGCGTTCCGGTGGTCAGAATCAGCGGCAGGCATTCTTTGCAGGAGGTGTTGGCGCGTCCCAGTTTCAATACGGCTTCGTCTGAAGGGCGGTGCGCTTTGGCGTGAAAGCCCGAGCCTTTCAATACGGCGGCAAATGCTTCCGAAGATAGCCGCCCCATTGAGGCCAGCAAAACCGTGACCCGCGGATCGGCCATGGGTACCGTCTCCCCCGAAGAAGTCACTATCTTGGCCCTGCCGTTATGATGCGTGATGCGGGCCGGCTGAAATGTTCGCCGGGGCTGGATGATTCTTTTCTGGGCAATCAGCTGCCGGTAGGCCTGCACGATATCCAAAAATGCTTCAACGCGGGTTTCCAATCCGGCATCTGCCGTATGGCTGTCGAGTTCCAGGGTCAGGGAGGGCTTGCGGCCCATGATTTCGCGGAAATATCCGACCACAAACGAATCCGGTCCGCAGGAAAAATTGGTGATATAGGTGCCGAACAACTGGGGATGGCGCTTGACCAGCCGGCCGGCTTTCATCATGAGCTTGCCCATACCCCAGTACATATGCCGCTTGGACCGCTCTTGATTGAATTTGAGAAAATCCAGTGGAATCACCGGAATACCTCTTGAAGCAAATTTGTGCGGGATGCCCATGTGGGCTTCATCCGCATAACCGTTATACGGACGGGAGAAAATCACCACCGCAAATTTTTCCGGATCCGCTTCCAGTTCAGCCAGAGCGCTTTGACCGATAGCCTGCATTTCAGCCATACAATCCAATTGTCTGCGCAAAGCGGTCTCAAAGGCAGCTTCGGCCTCTTTGCGTCTGATGCCCATCTGCCGGGCGGTCGCGATCAACGGTCGACGCGCATCGGTGATTCCCCCGGAAAGGTCGATCAGGGGTGTCAACAGCTGTGTGCCTGTTGCGGCAAGCTGTTTTAATTTTTTACGAAAGGTGGTTTTCAAATAAAACGTTTCACCCTGAACCAGCGGGCACACCTGGGAATGAGGATCGCCGTCGGATTCACTTTCGCCGGGCACGGCTTTAAAATGCGGCAAAAAGATAAAATCGGGTGGCACCCGGCTTTCAATCAACGAATAAAAAAAGCCATGCGCCAGCTCAGCCGGATAACAAAAAGGCGCGTTGCGCTGGTCGATGCCTTCCTGGGAGGGTTCCGGCGGCAAAAGGACCGCATAGCCCAACTCGGCAAAAAAATTGGAATACAGCGGATAGTATGTGTTGACTAAAAAACTGCGATTAAATCCGATGGTTCCCCGCTGGGTGCGGCCTGAATCCGCCGGCGGTCTTGCGCCGTACTTTTCAAAAATGAGCTGCTGGCGGATTCGTACCAGATCCAGTTTGGCGACATCATATTTTACATTGTGGCGCAGGTTATAATAGCGATTGCAGGCACCGCCAAATGGATATTTTTTGCCCTCGACCTGAATCATGGCAATCTGACAACGGCGATCGCATCTTTCTTTTCCGCCTTTGCAGACGAATGATTTTTCATACGTGACACTGCGGTTTGCCAGCGTTGCCAGATCAAATTGATCTGCGGGCATCAGTCCGGAATCAATTCGATTTTTGACGGCCAGCGCAACACCATATGCGCCCATCAGCCCGGGTTCGGGCGGAACTACGATGGGTTTGCCAATCAGAGCGGCCATGGCCAACGGAACAGCCGCGTTGTAACAGACCCCGCCCTGCATGAATACTTTTTCACCCACCGGTCGATTGCCCTTGACGCGATTTGAATAATTCATGCAGATGGAGTAGACCAGCCCGGCGACAATGTCTTCGTGGCGCACACCTTCGTGGATGGCGTTTTTAATATCGGAGGCAATGAATGCGGCACATTGATCATTAAAATTCGGCGGCCGCTGCCCTTTCAGGGCCACACCGGCGATTTTTTCCATTTCAACGCCGAGGGTTTCATATGCCGATTCTTCTAAAAAGGAGCCGGTGCCGGCTGAACAGGCTTCGTTCATGGCATAATCAGACGGTACCCCGTTGGTGATATACGTGTATTTGGCATCCTGACCGCCGATTTCAAAAATGGTGTCGACCTCGGGGTCAAAATAGACGGCAGCGGTGGCGTGCGCGATGATTTCGTTGATAACGCCATCGGTGAGGGCGTGCAAACCGGCAATCTGCCGGCCTGATCCGCACACGCCCAGGCCGATTATCGACAGTCGCGCCGGGTCCACCCGCGTCTGGACTTGTTCCAGAATAGATTGGTAACAGCGCCGGGAGGCGCCGACCGGGTCACCATTGGTGCGCAGGTAGACCGAGGCCAACATGGCATCATCTGATTTTCGCATTAACACCGCTTTGGTGGTAGTCGAGCCTACATCCAGGCCTAAAATGCAGGTATCGCCGGCCTGAACAGTTCCTTTTTCGATCGTTTTAAACGCAACCTCAGCGGCAAAATCATTCAACGGCGACAGGGTGTCAAATGAAGTGACTTCTGAGCGGAACAAATTGGCCTCGCCTTCAACCGCAGCGGTTTCATGTTCCAGCGCCCATATTGCGGCTCCCAGCGCTTCAAAATATGGGGCTTCATCCGGTACGATCAATCCCGGGATATCCTGTTTGAGGTAGTCGACCATCATATGGTTGCGGGCGGTGCCGCCGGTGAGCAATAGATTGCGCCGTTTGACCTTTTTAAGGAGTTCTAAAATTTTATTGGCCATCATTTTACATAATCCGGCGGTCACCCGGGATTTTGGTACACCTTTGTTGGTGGCGTGGGTGCAATCAGATTTACAAAAAACCGAACAACGACCGGATACGTGATGGGGCGACTCGACCGAAGCCCATTGAGCAGCTTCATCCAGGGTTACATTCATGCGCCGCAGTTGCTGTAGAAAAAATTCGCCGGTACCCGAAGCGCATTTATTTCCCGTGATGACGTTGGATATGCGCCCGGACCGATCTAGGACATAAACCATGAAGGTTTCGCCGCCGGCCGAAATGATCGCCGGACAATCAACCGCCGCCGGTTTGACATATTGATAGGCATATTCGACTGCTTCGGGTTCGGATATGGACGTCAGGTTTACAAATTTGCGAAATTTGCGCCCGGTGGCGGCAATGCGATCAACTGTGCTCAGATCCAGCTGATCAAAAGCTTTCAGCAGCGTGCGCTTCGGATCGCCCTCATGGGGATAAAGGGCGGATTCAATCAACAGGGGTTTGGAATGCACAGATGGATTGCCGGTCGCGGGATGATCCGACGCCTGTTTTAACTGGACGATCGAAACAGTTGATGCCCCCAAACAGATTCCCAAAGATTTTATCGCTGCAGCCATCGGATCAGTTTCAACTTTCAGTCTCTTTAGGTTAGTTCTTCACTGATGAGCCTGTATCCTAACAGTTTTCCATGGGAAGGATTGTTGTGGCCCAATATTCGGTTCATGGCCTAGCAGGCCTGTAACCTGAAGATGGAAATCATCCTCCAAATATCCGGTCACCCGAAGGTTAGCAAAAAGACAATGCCCGGTCTGATGGCGTCATCGCACAAATAAAAAGGCCGGGATTTCCAGAAGGGTGTTCCAAGGCGGCTGCCCGCGTTTTCGAGGCCTTATTTCAGATCCCCCCCGGGCTGAGCCATTCGTGTTGTATTACTTTAATTTGAATTGACTTGCAAGTTTTATGTGATTCGAAAATCAATTTAATCATCTGTCGGGCAGATGGATCTGCAGGTTCAACAGTGACGGCTGGATGTCGTCGGCATGGCGCCGCACGATTACAAATTGATCGATCTGTATTTATTTCAATAAGATAAAAAGGCAACAGGCTATGAATAAACGGTTTTTTGAATGTTCAGCCCGATACGACACTTGACATTGAAACAGCGGTTTTATAAAACCGTTTAGTTTTTGATAATTAAATAATATCAGAGGATTAATCCAGCTTAAGGAGATAGAGCCATGATGCGTCGCTATTTTCTAATCAGTTCGATCGTTATGATGCTTGGCGGGCTGGTCGGATGCATTAATCTGGGCCCCCATTATCGGCGCCCTGATGTGAATATTAAGATTCCAAAAGCTTATCAGAGCGATTCGATCAATTCAAATGCTGATGCTTTGATTACCGATCGCTGGTGGCATGATTTCAATGATCCCGAGCTCAACCGGCTGGTCCAGGATGTGCTGCTGTACAACTGGGATTTGAAACAGGCCGCAGCCCGGATTTTGGAAGCCCGGGCCCAGTATGTTCAGATCGCTGCCGACCGTTGGCCCCAGGTAAATTTCGATTATGACTGGGATCAGCGTCGCTTCGGCGGCGTTAATGTGGGACGCGGACGGACCATTACCACCCACCAGGTGACTTTTCTGGCGCTCTTTGAAATCGATCTGTGGAACCGCCTGGCCAAAGCCTCACGGGCGGCCTGGAATGACATACTGGTGGATGAAGAAAACCGGCGAACGATTGCTCAAACCCTGGTCGCTGAGACCATCAGCCTGTATTTGCAGATCGAAGCCTTTGAACGCCGGCTGCAAATAGCTGAAGAAAGCATTGCGGCCTTTGAACGCAGTTTGCAGTTTGTCGAGACCCGTTACCGCCGGGGTCTGACCTCTGCTCTTGATGTTCGGCAGGCCCGCAGAATCCTGGCCGGGGCTCAAACCCGCGTTCCCGAATTGCAGCAACAACTGGGAATTACCCAGCAGCAACTTTCGATTTTACTGGGTCGTTATCCGGAAATCCGGCCACCGCGAGCCCAGCCGGCGGATTATTACCGGCAGCCGGGACCGGTTCCCACCGGCCTTCCCTCAACCCTGCTGCGCCAGCGACCGGATATCCGCGCCGCGGAGATGCGGCTGCAGGCCTTAAACGACCAAATTGGTGCCGCTAAAGCGGACCGATTTCCGAAAATCACCCTGACCGGCAGTTACGGCTGGAATGCAGACGGTAAAGACCGGCTTTTCAAAAGCGACAGCGTTGTCTGGAATTTTGCCCGCGGCCTCGCACAGCCGCTTGTGGATGCCGATCGCCTGAAAGCCCGCCAGCGGGGCGTTGAAGCCCAGTACCAGCAGGCTGTTTCGGACTATGCCAATACAGTCTTAAATGCTTTTGCCGAAGTGGAAGGGGCCTTGTTGACCCGCCAAAAACAGCTTGAACGCCGGCAGCGCGAAGTGGTCTTTTTAGACGAGGCCCGCGCAACCCAGCGCGTAGCTGAAAACCGTTACATAAAGGGGTTGATACAATATTTGGACGTGCTGGACGCCCAGCAAACGCGTTTTACAGCCGAGGATAATCTGGCCCAGGTGGATTTGAACATTTTGACCAATCGTGTAAATTTGCACCGGGCGCTGGGAGGCAGCTGGGCTGTGCCAGAACCGATTGTGGTTCAGCGCGATGGATATTTCTTTGACTTTGAAACACAAGATACCGTCGTCCCCTGAAAATTGATCCACGCCGATTATTTAGAGGGCGGCGTAAAAGTACTATTATCGAGGACGAGCACGAGTACGAGGACGATTACGAGGTGCACCGACGTCTGTTTGCTTATCGTCCTCGTCGTCGTCCTCGTACTCGATATCCAATCACGCGCTCCTGAGCGATGACGCATCCCATCAAAGTCAACAGGGCA
>JASFIG010000151.1:0-9929 GCA_050122795.1 Desulfobacterales bacterium | reverse complement strand
ATGAAGCCGAAAACCAAATCCGGCGACGGAAATTCCGTTGTTATATCGGGCAAAATCGAAATGTCGGCGAATGAAAAAAACTATTCAGAGTCAGCAGACGATCTAGGACCCGGAGCCTCCGAACCTGAAGGAGCAACACCCTCTGAAGATGACATGATGGTTGCAAAGAATACCTCTGATATTCAATTGAGCAAAAATAACGGCCACATGCGCACCCGGAAAGCGTGGGAAGAAACCTGCGCTAAGATAGCAGAGCAAGCAGAAGATAATCCGGCCATCTCCATTATTTCTGAAGCAGGCCAAGACTCAGCAGAGTTTGTCCGGGGAAAACCGGATGCAGCTTCCCAAAACGATAAACCACATATTAGTGATGATCAGAAAGTATCCGAGCAACCCATTTTTTTAGCGGCCTCTGAATACCATCCCCAACCGGCTTCTGAGAAACCCACCACAATTGAAAAAGCGTTCCGGGGAAGTAGCCGTACCCTACCTTCCAACAATAACGCACGAGAAATGTCCAAACGTTCGCACACCAAAATTGAGCCTCGGGTTGTGGATGTTGCCGAAGTTTTCAAATTTTCCGGAAAAAATGGTGAAAACCCGCTGCCGGTGAAACCGGCCGGAAAGCGTATCGCAGTTGGAGTAGACAAGCGCAGCAGCAAAACTCAGAAACTATCCCCGGTGTACGTGACATCCGCAGCATCTTCAGAAAGGACCTATAGCAAAGGCTTTTCTGTAATTGAAATCCTGCCATTGCAGAATGATAAAAAAACCAAGCAGGCTGCCCGACCAGATGAAATGAAAAGCGCGAAACCGGATAAACACATCGTCGTACTTGAAATTGCCAACGGCTGTGGTGTGGAAGGAATGGCCGCAAGAATCAGAGATTTATTGAAAGAAAATGGATTTAAAGTCGTCAAGATCACCAATACAAATTCCCCCGACCATATTAGTACTAAAATATTCTATTACAACGGCCATCGCCGCACTGTTGACCGCATCATGCAAAAACTCTCATGCTGCGCGGATGAACGCAACATTATCGAATTGGAAAATCTCGGAAACCGGATCAAGATCATCATCGGCAAGGATTTATCCCCGCCAGAACGGATACAGGCAGAGCGGCCTGCCTCCGGTGATCGATCTTGATGGTTTCATGTGCGATTTTTCTGTGATACAATACACACATCCAAACATCGATAATTGGCAATAAAGATCGTATCCGCATCTTTTGACGCCCGGTCCAAAAACCCCTTCTGCTAAGTTCAGAGCCCTATCTCGTGTGACATAATTTTATCTCGAAGACACCAACTATCTTCTGGATAAAGACTATAAAATTTTGGAGAAAATGAGCATATGGGACACCAGCATCAAGAGCGCCAGCAACGCTATTCCGCTTGAACTGACTTTTGATTGTAAAAGCGAATATGCGTTCATCACATTCGATTACAAAATCGATTACAGCTATTCCTTCACCTAAAATGGGAAGCCCAGCCACAAGCAGTCGCAAGCGATTCAAAAATCCAAAATATAACATGTTTCCGCATAGCCAACGAGTAAGCAATTTGCTTTTTAATTGGCGCGGTTGCATCATTTTTTAATTGTAATTTGGTACCAAATATGAAAATAGATCGTAAAAGCATCTTTTGTTTTATTATTTAAGCTGTTTGCATCTTTGAAAAAATCTGAAAGATAGCCGCGCAATTTTGCCCGATTTCATGGTATTCTTATTTTCTCTGATATTCCGCAGAAGCTCTATGAAAGCTCTTCTTAAAAGGTGTTTTCAGTAATTATAATTTCTCTAATCTAATTCAGATCACCTACGTCCGGCAAAGTTGAAAAATGCTAATTTCTGATCTTATCGGCATATTAGAATTTTTGGCAAACTTAATCGGCTTGCCGCTTCTCTCAGTTTTAATGGGTTTTTTTATACTGGCTTTAGAGCTTTTTGTTCTTGGAATCATTATCCTGTTTGCGGTGTGGAGAATAAGAAAAGAGATGATTGACATGAACCGCAAAATTGACCTGCTGGCTCAGGCGCCGCAAAAAGAATTCAAAAAAGAACCCAGTCACAAACCCGACCAAGAATTAATGAAAGTATCTGACAATGAATCTGAGGCGCATTCTGAAAAGGTACTCAAAAAAAAAAGATATCGTTATAAATGGAAATAATTCATGGTAGTTTTGATATTTAAGCGGCCTTTGTAACCGTATGATTCGGGAGTGTCTGTTATATCCGGATTATCGGTAAATTTTATACAAGGAGGCTGTTATGCACTGTGTCCGTGTAAAACCGGAGATGATTGCGATAATATGGATAACCACAATATTTTCGGTATTTTTAGCGCAATATAGTTCTGCGCGACAAATATCCTGTCCTTTTGCCGCATCTTCGGTTTCTGCAGTACTAATGGATGCCCATACCGGCCAAATCCTATACAGCCAAAATCCACATTTGCGCATGCAGCCCGCCAGTTTGGCCAAAATGGTGACCCTTTTCCTAATATTTGACGCGCTCAAACAAGGCCTAATTCAGCTGAATACCGAGGTGCCGATCAGCGAAAAAGCTGCACAGACCGGCGGCTCGAAGATGTACCTGCGGGAGGGTAGCAAGGTGCCTTTAGCTGAGCTAATCAAAGGTATCGCCGTTGTATCAGGCAATGACGCTTGCGTGGCGGTAGCAGAATGGCTTAATACTGAAGAGCGCGCTTTTGTAGACAAAATGAATCAAAAGTTGAAGCTTTTGAAAATTCGCAATAGTCGGTTTCAAACGGTCGATGGATGGCCTGTTCCCGATCAATTTACAACTGCTTATGATATGGCCATGCTTGCGCAAGCTTACATCCGGGAGCATCCCGAAGCACTTGAATATCACAGCTTAAAAGAATTTTCGCATGAGAAGCATATCCTCCATAATCGCAATGGTCTCATCTTGCAAGACCCCTCAGTTGATGGTCTCAAGACCGGTCATGTTGAAGAGGCGGGCTACCATTTGATGGCAACTGCCAAAAGGGAAAAACAACGTTTCATAGTGGTGGTGATGGGAGCAGAAAAGATAGCCATTCGAGAAAAGGAGGCTCTGCAGCTTCTCAATTTTGGGTTTAACAATTACCTTACGGTCAGATTTTTTCAAAAGGATGAAATATTATCACACCTTCCAGTATTGAGGGGCGTCAAAGATCAAGTCGGTTTAAAATCTCATGTTGATGGCGATGTAACTATCCCCGTCGGTCAGAAAGCAAGTGTCTCTTTTGAGATAGAGTCTGATGAACAAACCGAAGCCCCCATTCATCTCGATCAGAAATTAGGGGCCGCCATAATTTTCGATCAAGAAAATATATTGAAAACGGTTCCGCTATTCGCAGATCAAGAAATACGACGTGCGGGATTTATAAAAGTAGCAGCGCAAAGGCTTAGATTTTTAATTGTCGAGCATAAAATCAGATTTCTTTTTATCGTTATTTTGATCCTTATGGTGTTTATCGGAATTGAAACATGGTATACATTAAAATTGAGACGTCACCTCAAATATCAGCCAGGCGATGAAACCTTGGTTAAGAAAAGGCTTAAAAAAATATTAGAACCTACAGAGATGGAATAGGCTGTTTGGCTTACTTAGAGTCACCGGCCAATTCAGCGGCAAGCAGACGCTCGGATTCATCGACCGGCACATCCTCTTCGCCCCAGTAGTCCTCCTTAGGATCCCGCATGCCAAATTCTTCGAGCCCCAGCGGCACGAGGCCGAGCGCGGCCACATCAAACCTTGTGGATTCAATCTCTCCTGAGAGGTACTGGTGGCCGGCATAGCGCCATTGCTTGCGGGGTTTGATGGTCACTATCTCCCCGGGCACCACATCCCAGAGTCTGCTCGCTCGAAGGGTGATGACCCGGTCGCTTCCCAATAGGTGGCAGCGAGCAGCACGCTCCTTGACCGAAAGGGCAACCAGCTCGACGCGTTTGCTCAAATCGAGGTCGTCGTCCGTGACCTTGTGTTGACGTTTGTGACTTGAATGAGTTGGAGTTCCAGCAGAGTAGGGTTCGATGCCGAGCCACCTGCGGTAGGCAGCTAAATACAACGAACCATCCGATCTTTTCGGGAACACCACATCTGAGGCCGAGACCATGTGTTCTGAACCATCTTTACGGCGGCATTTTGCTGTGAGTCCACGACGCTCGTTACCGTCGTAATTGATCTCGACTACCAAGACCGGCTCGCCGATCACGAACCCGTCCGTCGGCAGGGTAACATCGTTCTCGAAAGCCTGCCGAAAGGCCCACTGTTTCTCGTCGTCGCCGAATGCATCGACGGTGATTTCCTCGATCAGTTCATCCAGTGCGCTAAAGTCGTTATTGAGGTGTCCTCTGGGGTTCATCGAGTCTCCTACACCAATCTTTTGATATCGCCGCTTTAGAATGATTGTTGACCAAAGTCAACCTGTGGCGTGAAGATTTAATCTTGATGTAAAATTGTGCCCAAATTGTGCCCGTCAAGGTCAAATATTTCCAAACAGTTCAAAATAAAGCTATTTTCGTTTTAAATCAGCTCCCTTGAACCTTTTAGCAGCGGCGCGCTCTTTCTATCCAATTACCCGCTTGAATTCTGCCAAGCGAATCCCTATTTTATCAAATGATTTGTGCGCTATTAATTGAAGGATCGCAACTGGATTTGGTTTTATCACTTTCTTGCCGGCCGTCTTTAAAAACAATCCCAACGGCTATTCGGTTACCCGAGGAATTCAGGTTTTGAATTGACTGACTCCGAGCATTGGACTACATTGCTGTGATATGGATTGCTTAAGAATAGATGACATTATTAACAATCCTGATTTAGCCAGATATCTCATCACTTTTAATCCGGGACAGACCATCTTTTTAGAAGGTGATGATACGCAAGATCTCTACGTCCTGGTGTCCGGCCGGGTTGAAATATTCAAAGGAGACCAGAAAATAAGGGATATTACAGAAGAAGGGTCTGTTTTCGGAGAAGTTTCCTTTTTTTTGGGAGACCTGCGCACGGCTTCGGTAAAAGCAAAGACCCGGGTTGAAGTGATTTGTATTCCCAAAGAAAAGATCAACCTTTTTTTAAAGGAATGCCCGACGGCGGGGCCTGATATCATCCGGCATCTATCCCAATGGCTGAATGAAGCAACTCAAATGCTTTACGGCCTAAAGCAAGTCAGCGATCAATTGCCGGACGCCGTTATCATGACCGACAGGGACGGCCGCATCCTGGTTTGGAATTCTGCAGCAGAAAAATTATATGGACGCGACTGGCCGCAAATGCGCGACACCAACGTCGATGAAATCTACGTCAATCCGGAGGAATACAAAACTTTTTTAAAAGAGGTTCAAACCGAATATTCCACCACAGAAAAAATTTTTGATATCAAACATCCCCGTAAAGGCATCCGTTGCATCTCGACAAGTTTTACCGTCATCTACGATGGCCACCATAATTTCCAGGGGGTTCTTTCGCTGGGGCGCGATGTCACCGCCACAAAAAAATTGGAAAAAAAATACAAGCGCGCATTCATCTGGCTTGTCTCGGCATTCGCCTTAATCGGCCTGCTGACAGCCATCATTTTCTGGGGCTATCCGTATTATTCAAAAGGCCATCAGGCCGTAGATACAAGACAAAAGGAACTCATTAATCTTCTGACCAAAGATTATGTTCTGCTCAATTCATGGTTGACGGATCCGCTTCGCGGTCAAAAAACAGAAAGCATTCATCAAGCCATGCAGCGCTTTTTTAAAATTCAGCAGATGAATGCGATTCCTTATACCGGCCTGGTTTTGCTGGACATAGACAGAAAAGTGGCAGGCGCTTATTCAGCAAGGACGGATACCTCTGGCAGTGATATGATCGGCAGCAGTTATGCTGCCATCGATTTTCAGGGAAGTGAAGATTCACTTCACAAAGTACTCACTGTTTATCGTACCGACAAAAATCATCCCATGGGCAAAAAAGGCACCGAGGTCGCCTTTGAAATCTATGTCGACAATGTACTTAAGGGCTGGCTGGTCTTTCAGATGGATATGGACGCGCTGGCAGAAACCTATGGCATTGATGAAAATAATTTGAAAAACCTCCAATTTGATAAGCCTTGAGTGATGCCTGGCTCAGAGAACTTACAATCCTGCAGCTATGAAGTCTCGCACGGAGTTGACGGGGACGTGACGCTTTTCATCCAGGGACGTATGGATGCGACCACGGCAAGCGAAACCATCAGCGGCATAAAATCCATTTTGCAGCCCCCCCTGCCGCCTGAGTTGACCGTCGATCTTGAAAAAGTAACCTATCTGGACGATTTTGGTGCGCTGGTACTGGTGGAGCTAAAAAATCTACTGGCCGGCCAAAGAAGTCAACTTCGTCTCAAAAATGCCGACCAGAAGGTCAAAGAGGTCCTCAAGATCCTCAAATTCGATGCATCCGGCGAACCGCAGCCTTTGATCCGCAAGCCACGCCCCAATATGTTTGTTCGCCTGGGTGAAGGCGTCTTGGGGCAGGCGACAGACTGGAATTTTACATTCGCTTTTATCGGGTCCGTCTGCTTATCCCTGGTTTATATTTGCTTGCATCCGCGGTCGCTGCGAACAGACGACACCCTGGCAGCGATGAAAAGTGTCGGCGTGGATGCCCTTCCCATTGTCGGGTTGATCAGCTTTTTGCTGGGATTGATTATGGCCTTTATGTCAGCGGTCCAATTGCAGCAGTTCGGGGCCAACATCTATGTTGCATCCCTTGTCAGTCTGGCAATGGTGCGCGAACTGGGGCCCATTATGACCGCCATCATCGTTGCGGGCAGATCGGGTTCAGCGTTTGCGGCAGAAATCGGCACCATGAAAATTTCCGATGAAGTCGATGCCCTGTTCACCATGGGATTTGAACCGACGCGGTTTTTGGTCGTTCCTAAAGTCATTGCCTCCGTTATTACGGTTCCCATCCTGGTACTGTTTTCGGATCTGTTCGCCATATTCGGTGGTCTGGTGGTCGGGGTCTTCATGTTGGATCTGACAACCAATGCGTACATCGCGCAAACGCTGAAAACCCTGACCGTTTTTGATGTCTTCTGGGGATTTTTAAAAGCGGCAGTGTTTGCGCTGCTGATTGCCGGGATCGGCTGCTTGAGAGGATTTCAGGTCAGAGGCGGCGCAGCCGAGGTGGGCAAGGCAACGACATCGGCTGTGGTCAGCAGTATCTTTTTGATCATACTGGCCGATGCGGTTTTCGCCGTCATATTGCGCTACTGGAGATAAGGCAGGAGTGATGAACAGAAAAGCCGTCATTCAGGTTAGGAATCTGGTCGCCAGCTACGGTGATGACATTATCCTTGATCGGATTTCATTTGATGTTTATGAAGGTGAAATATTTGCGGTCTTAGGCGGCAGCGGTAGCGGTAAAAGCACATTGCTCAGACACCTCTTGGGGCTGGATAAGCCCGCGGCCGGTGAAATCATCATCGACGGGGATGACATTTCCAGCTGTAATGAAGATGCCTTGCAGCAGATACTCAGAAAAGTCGGTGTTCTGTACCAGAGCGCCGCGCTGTTCGGCTCTATGACGGTGGCGGAAAATGTGGCCCTGCCGATTTTAGAGTATACGGATTTGCCTGCCGAGTCTGTGGACAATCTTGTTAAGATAAAGCTCAATCTGGTCAATCTGGATGGCTATCAAAATCATTTACCATCCGAGATCAGCGGCGGCATGAAGAAAAGAGCCGGGCTGGCAAGGGCCATGGCCCTCAATCCCAAAATCCTGTTTTTTGATGAACCGTCCGCCGGGCTGGATCCGATTACATCCGCCGAGCTGGATAATCTGATTGTTCATCTCAACCAAAGCCTGGGAACCACCATGGTCATCATTACCCATGAGTTGGAGAGTATCTTTGCGGTCGCCCATCGTGTGATCATGCTGCACAAAAGCACCCGCGGTATTATTGCAGATGGCGACCCGATATATTTACGCGATCAAAGCCGCAATCCGTTTGTGAAACAATTTTTTAACAGGTTGCCAGCCGACAATACCTAAATTTTGCATGAAAATTAATGAGAACTTTTTAATATTATCAATGACAAGAATTTTACACAAATCAGCAAACTACATTAAATTGCCGATAAGGTATAAAGGATGAAAATCATTATATCTCATTATTTTTCACCCTGCGTGCGAGCTGGACGCTTCCATCTGCTGCGTTATTAAGGGCGAGGCATAGTTTACTATAGCCTCACTCTTAAATGCCTTGCATATGAAAGCCTCCAACTCGTGCAAAAAATTCAGTTAATGATTTTACCAATGGAAAGGATGGGCTATAATGGCCACCCAGAAAACTAAATTTGCCGTCGGACTGTTTATCGCCATCGGATTTACGCTGGCAATACTGGTCTTCATCTGGCTGGGCATGTCCCGCTTTTTGCAAAAAGGCCGCTTTTACGCCACCTATTTCGACGAGTCCGTTCAGGGCCTGGACGTGGATTCGCCGGTAAAATACCGGGGCGTTTTTATCGGTCGCGTCGAGAACATCGCCGTGGCACCGGATTCAAAACTCATCCAAGTCGTCTTAAAGATTGAATCCGGCCAGGCGCTCGATCAGAATATCGTGGCCCAGATGAAATCGGTCGGGATTACCGGGCGCATGTTCGTAGAACTGGATCAGAAAAAAGAAGGCGAGCCGGATCGGTCACCTCCCCTCAGCTTCCCTTCAAAGTATCCGATCATCGCCTCAAAACCATCTGAAATCAGCGGCTTAATTGGCGGCTTCGATCAGATCCTGGAACAGATAAAAGCGCTGGACCTTGAACAAATTTCAGTCAAAATAAAAACAACCCTGGATAATATCAATCAAACCGTCGACGATGCCGATGTGGAACGCATATCCCGAACCATCAATTCATCCTTTGAAAAAATGGAGCAAATCCTGGAAGACGAGAGGTGGGACAAAGTCTTGGCTTCAGCCGAAAATGCGGGTCAATCACTGAACAGCCTGCTCGACAAAGCCGACCTCACCCTGGCTCGGGTGCAGGGTATCGTTGTCAGTAGAGAGGAAACGCTTAAAACCGGTCTGGATAATTTTAGCCGGGCCATGGAAAATGCCAATATTCTGATGCATAAGAGCACGGCCCTGGTCAGTGGAGCCGATGCGTCCATTGCGGAAATGATGCAATATCTGGTGGTCGCCGCGCAGAATCTGGAATTGGCCAGTCAAAATCTGAACCAGCTTATGGAATTGCTGGCCGACCACCCGTCGCAATTGCTGTTTGGCGAACCCCCGCAACCCCGCAACGCTGAAAGCGTTAATCCATAATGGGAGATGATCGATGAGACGCGCACAGATATACTGTGTTTTATGGATGGGTCTTGCGCTGTTTTTGAGCGCCTGCCTTGATCTCAAGCAGCCCAGCAACAAAATTGATTATTACAGCCTTGAATATGATCCGCCGCGCATCGGCGATCTTCAACCCCTTGCCGAGGTCATCAAGGTCGAACAGTTCAGCGTTGCGCCCATATATAATACCTCTAAAATCATCTACCGCGACAGGTCGTACAAGAGAGCAGCATACACCTACCACAAGTGGCGTGCCAATCCCGGAGCAACCGTCACTTATTTATTGGCCCGGGACATGCAGCAATCCCAACTTTTTAAGGCCGTTGTGACCCGCCACAGCCAATTGCCGTATGCCTATCTTCTGGAGGGCAGCGTGGATGAATTTTTAGAATCCGACACAACAGACGGCTGTCAGGCGGTTTTAGCGCTCAGCACCGTTTTAATGGCAGCGAATGAACCGGATCTAGCTAAAAAAATCCGCTTTCAGAAAACCTACCAAATGAGCAAGCCCTGCGAACGGGGAAACCCGGAGGCATTTGCCAAAGCCATGAGCCAGGCCATGGCAGAGGCATCCGCGAAAATTATCAATGACGTATACCAGAATCT
>JASFIG010000150.1:0-9982 GCA_050122795.1 Desulfobacterales bacterium | reverse complement strand
CAGGATGTCGCTTGACCCCGTCCGGCGGGCGACACTCCTGATGAATGCTTCACATTCATCCATCAGATCCTGATAAGAGCTGTCGGTCCGATACCATTCCAGCAGCGTTATTTCCGGCAGGTGCCGCTGGCCTCTTTCCGCCTGACGGAAGCATTTGCAGATTTGAAATATTCGCGGAAAACCCGCCGCCAGCAACCGCTTCATGCAAAGCTCCGGTGAAGTTTGCAAAAACCAGTCGCCGGACCCAACTGCCTCGATGTGGGCTTCGGGTACCGGCGCCGGCATACGGATGGGCGTTTCGACTTCAAGGTAGTCATTTGCGTTAAAGAAGCGGCGCACGGCTTCGACGATCCGTGCCCTGAGGGAGAGAACATGTTTTAGCTTTTGTTGTCGATATGGGTTCATAGGCGGATCGACTTCGATTTAAATTTGGCTGCCGCCAAATGGATACCCCATTTTGGAAGTTTATTCCAGCTTGAATATTGCCGGCCATAAATGCTATACCATTTTTTCATCAGACGGGAGGCGCAATTGAAGAAACGGCTGATTTTGATCGCTTTTTTGGTGCTGCTCCTGGGGGTCGGTGGTTTGGTCTTTTGGGGCCAGCGCCAAGAGCGTTTGAGTGAACTTTATTATTCCGGCACCATTGAGGCCACCCAGGCCGATCTCGCTTTCCAGGTCAGTGGCCGGGTGCAGGCGGTTTTTTTTGACGAGGGACAAGCCGTTGCCAAAAATCAGGTGCTCGCGGTACTCGATCAGCAAGAATTCGAAGCGCGACGTGCTCAGGCCCGTTCGGACTGGATGCGATTCCAGGAAAACCTGAAACAGCTCGAAACCCTTCTGGAGCTCAATCGTAAGATACTGCCGGCCGAAGTTGAAAGAGTTGAGGCCTCGGTAAAGGCGCTCCAATCGCAGCTAGCCGAGCTCGAAGCCGGCTATCGTGTGCAGGAGGTGGAACAGGCCCGCTATGCTTATGAACAGGCGCAATTCGCCCTGGAAGAGGCGCGCAGGGACAAGACCCGCTATGACAGGCTTTTTGAAAGAAGGATCGTCTCCGAAAATGATAAAGAGGCCACCGATTTAAAATATGAGACGGCCCTTAAGGAATATGAGCGAGCCCAAAAAGCCTATGAGCTTCGCAAAGAAGGCTATCGCAAAGAATCCATCGAAACCGCACGCTCCAGGCTGGCGGAAGGACAGGCCACCCTCAGGCAGGCCCGGGAGAATTTAAAAAAAATCGAGGCCATTGAAAGTGAGGTGGCAGCTGCCAAAGCCCAGGTTCAGGCTGCCAAAGCCACTTTGGAATTGGCCGAGATACAGCTGAAATATACGGAATTGACCGCTCCGTTTAAAGGCATTCTTGTCAGTCGCAATGTGGAGCCCGGCGAAGTCGTCTCCCCCGGGCAGGAAGTGCTGTCTTTATCTGATCTGTCTCAGATCGATTTGAAGATTTTTGTGGCCGAGACTGAAATCGGTAAGGTTCGACCCGGCCAGGCGGTCGACGTCAAGATCGATACCTTTCCAGGCAAAATCTATCCCGGTATGGTCGCGTTTATTTCTCCCGAAGGCGAGTTTACCCCCAAGATTATCCAAACGCACAAGGAGCGGGTAAAGCTGGTCTATCTGGTCAAAATTAAAATTCCCAATCCGAATCTCGAACTCAAACCGGGTATGCCCGCCGATGCCTGGCTCAAATAACGGCCGGCCGCAGGCCGGTCTGACACGGGTGCTAAATTGTCTCTGATCGAGGTAAAAAAAGTATCCAAAAAAATCGGCTCCGTTACGGCGGTGGCTGATGTGACATTTGAGATTCAAGCGAACCGGATTTGCGGGCTGGTGGGTTCCGACGGCGCCGGTAAGACGACTTTGCTTAGAATGATGGCCACCATGGTCCCTCCGACCGGCGGACATATTTTAGTGGATGGTTTGGATGTCGTCTCCCAAAGATCACTGGTCAAGAAGGTCTGCGGCTATATGCCGCAACGCTTCGGCCTGTATCAGGATCTGACCGTTGCCGAAAATCTTGATTTTTTTATGGACATTTACAACATCACCGGCCGTGAGCGCACCAGCCGCAGGGAATATTACCTGGGTTTTTCGAATTTGCTGCCGTTTTTGGATCGTAAGGCCGGCGATCTGTCGGGCGGCATGAAACAAAAACTGGGATTGGCCTGTGTGCTGGTGCATCAGCCCAAGGTTCTCATTCTGGATGAACCGACCAACGGGGTGGACCCGGTATCGCGCCGGGAATTCTGGGATATTTTAGCTGAGATGAAACAAAACGGAATGACCATCCTTGTTTCCACCGCCTATTTGGATGAAGGTGAAAAATGCGACCAGCTGATGCTGATGCACAACGGGTATTTACTGGAATTTGCAAGGCCAGAAGACATTCAGGCTGATTTTACCGATCTTGAAGAAGCCATGATCCACCGGATCCAGACCGCGGATCAGGCACTCGCTGAGGACCAATTTGGATTCTGAAGCGGTAAATGTGATCGACCTGGAAAAACGATTCGGCCAATTTGTGGCCGTTGATCGTATTTCTTTTTCCGTGCGTACCGGTGAAATCTTCGGATTTTTAGGGCCCAACGGGGCCGGTAAATCCACCACCATCCGCATGCTGTGCGGCATCATTTTTCCCAGCGCCGGCCAGGGGCATGTGGCCGGATATGATATCTTCACACAGGCCGAAACCATCAAACACACCATCGGATACATGTCCCAGAAGTTTTCTTTATACCTGGATATGACACCGTTTGAAAACATCCGGTTTTATCTGGGTATCTACGATGTTCCGCTGCATCTCTGGAAAGAACGGACGGAAGAAATATTAAAGATCACCCGTCTGGTCGATGCAAGGGATCGACTGACCCGGGAGCTGCCGCCGGGATGGCGCCAGCGCCTGGCTCTGGGCTGCGCGCTGCTTCATCGGCCCAGGATCTTGTTTCTGGATGAACCCACCTCCGGCGTGGATCCGATTACGCGGCGGCATTTTTGGGAATTCATAAAAAAGCTCACTGCCGAGGGCGTCACCGTGTTTGTGACCACCCATTATATGGATGAGGCCGAACACTGTAACCGGGTGGTTATGATCAACGCGGGCAAAATTGTTGCCAGCGGCACGCCGGGCGACATCATCCGTGAGGCCTGTCCAGATCGGCCGCAGGCGGATTTAAACGATGCCTTTGTCAAGTTGATGGCCCGGGGTGCGCCATGAATCTGAAGAACGTACAGGCCATCGCGCGCAAGGAGTATTACCACCTTATCCGGGACTTCCGCAGTCTGTATCTGGCGTTTTTTATCCCCCTGCTGTTAATTCTGCTCTTCGGATACGCCCTCAGTCTTGATGTGGACGATATCCAAACCGTCGTCGTTGATCATGATCAAACCCCGCAGAGTCGTGATTTTATCCGTAAACTGGACGCGTCGGTTTATTTTCTGGTCATCGGGTATCTGACCGATACAACCGCGGTGGCGCATGCCATTGACCGGAATCGGGCGATTCTCGGCATTGTGATTCCGCCCGGCTGGAGCGCGAATCTAAAGGCCGACCGGAAAAGCCCGCTGCAGGTGATCATTGACGGCTCTGACCCCAATTTTGCCGGCAGCACCCGGGCGTTTATCAGCGCTTATATCTCACAGACCAATCAGAAAGCGCTGCTTCAATTTCTCAACCGTCAGGGCCTGCAAAACATTAAGACGCCCGTGGAAGGCCGCATCCGGGTCTGGTTCAATGAGGATCTGGAAAGCCGCAATTTCATCGTTCCGGGCATCATCGCGCTGATCATTATGATTGTCGGCGCCCTGTTGACGTCTCTGGTCATTGCGCGCGAATATGAAAATGGGACCATGGAAACCATCCGGTCGCTGCCCGTGCAGGCAACCGAATTTTTGCTGGGCAAGGCCGTTCCCTATTTTTTAATTGCGCTGGTGGACGTGCTGGTGGCGATTTTAATGGGGCAAGTCTTGTTCGGGGTGGTCATGAAATCCAGCTTCTGGCTGATGATTGTGGCCACCTGTGTCTATCTGGGGGTGGCCCTGTGTGTCGGGCTGTTGATTTCGGCTTTGACCAAATCCCAATTGGTCGCCAACCAGATGGCGATTCTGGTAACCTATCTGCCCTCTCTTTTGCTCTCCAACTTTGTTTTTCCAAAGGAAAACATGCCCGCGGTTTTAAAACTGATCACCTATGTCATTCCGGCTACATATTACATCGACATCCTGAACGGACTCTATTTGCGGAATCTATCGCTGACCTACCTCTGGCCCAGCTTCCTGGTTTTATTGCTGATGTTTTTTGTGCTCAGCCTGCTGAACGTTGTCATCTTAAAAAAGGAGGGTTTATGATATGAGCCGACTGAGAATCCGTGAACTGGTCAGAAAAGAGTTCATTCAGCTCTTCCGGGACAAGAAAAACAGGCCGCTGCTGGTCATCGCTCCTTTGGTGCAGCTGATTGTTTTCGGCTATGTGGTGACCACCGATGTCAGAGACATCCGGGTGGGGCTCATGGATCAATCGCGCACGCCGGAAAGCCGCCGGCTGATCGATGCCTTCGATGCCAACCGGACATTTCGCCTGACCCATTACCTGAATCGTTCCGCAGATCTCGACCGCCTGTTGCTCGACCGTAAGATCGACCTGGGTGTCATCATTCCGCCGGATATCAGTTCGAAAATTCATAAAAGACAGACGGCTGAAATACAGATTCTGGCCGATGGCAGCATGAGCAACATGGCTTCGATACGGATTTCCTACACGATGGTATTGCTGGAACAGTTCAATGCCGGGCTTTTGCGGGAACTCTATCGCAAGCGAATCGATTACGGGGAAATCGACGGTCGCATCCGCACCTGGTACAATCCGAACCTGGACAGCCAGTATTTTTATGTGCCGGGTATCGTCGCATTTCTGGTCATGTTGCTCTCTTTGCTGTTTACGTCCATGGCGATCGTACGCGAAAAAGAGTCCGGGACCATGGAACAGCTGATTGTGACGCCCTTAAGACCTTTTGAGTTAATCCTGGGTAAAACCATACCCTTTATCATTATCTCCCAGGCGCAAATGGTGCTGGTGATCGTCTTCGCCATTTTATGGTTCAAAATCCCGATGGTCGGCAGTGCCTTTTTGTTGCTGGCGGCCACATTTATCTTTCTGATCAGCACGCTGGGTATCGGTCTGTTCATCTCAACGGTCTCCAAAACGCAGCAACAGGCCATGATGACAAATTTCTTTTTCATTCTGCCCTTTTTTATGTTAAGCGGTTTTGTCTTTCCGGTTGCCAATATGCCGACGCTGGTGCAATGGTTCACATATTTAAATCCGTTGCAGTATTTTTTGGTGATTGTGCGCGGGATTTTTCTGAAGGGAACCGGGCTTGACACCCTGTGGCCCCAGTTTACAGGCCTGGCGATCTTAGGTTTGCTGGTCTTTCCGGCAGCGGTGAATCGCTTTCGGAAACGCCTGGATTAGGTTGACCTTTTTAAAACGCTTTGCAGGAGCAATCATGGGAAAACATCTGGTGCTCGTCGGCGGGGGACACGCGCACATGACCGTCATGCTGAAACTGCAGGATTTCATCGCGCGCGGCCATCGGGTCACCCTGATCGGCCCGTCGGCCTATCATTATTATTCCGGGATGGGCCCGGGCTTGTTGGGCGGCACGTACCGGCCGCAGGAGGTGCGCTTTCACGTTAAACAGATGGTCGAAGATCGCGGCGGCGCGTTTGTTCAAGATACCGTTGTTCGCATCGATGCCGACCGAAAGCTTTTGAGGCTTGAGTCCGGCCACGATGTCCACTATGATGTGGTCTCCTGCAACACCGGCAGCGCTGTGCCTGCAGATGAAGCCCGCGTTGACGGTGATCACATCTTTACTGTTAAACCAATTGAAAACCTGATCAAAGTGCGGCAGATTGTCCTGGCCGGGATGGGCAGCCGCACCCCAAAGCTGATTGTGGTGGGCGGCGGCGCTGCTGCCCTGGAGCTGACCGGCAATCTCTGGCGGCTGATACAGCAAACCGGGACAGCGGCGGCCATCACCGTCTGCGGCGGCCGCAATTTTTTAGCCTCTATGCCGGTAAAAGCCCGGCGCTATGCCAGACAATCGTTGGCAGCACGCCATATCGATATTATTGAGGGCCTCAATGTCAATCGCCTCAAGGATGGTGTTGCCATCCTGGAAGACCGGCGTGAAGTAAACTTTGATCTGGCACTTCTGGCATGGGGAATCGAACCCTCGCATCTTTTCAGGGAATCCGGATTGCCGACCGGAAGCGATGGCGGCCTGCTGGTGAATACTTTTCTGCAAAGTGTGGCGTACCCCGACATATTCGGGGGTGGCGATTGCATCAGTTTTGAGCAACAACCGCTGGATAAGGTGGGGGTATACGCCGTACGACAAAATCCGGTACTGTATGCGAACTTGCTGGCCGCATGTGAAGATAGAAATCTGGAAGCCTTTGAGCCGCAGGATACCTATCTGTTGATTTATAATCTGGGCAACGCTACCGGAATTTTTTACCGCGGAAACTGGGTCTTAACAGGCCGGTTGATATTTTGGCTCAAAGACACGATCGATCGCAAGTTCATGCGCAAATTCCAAGTTTCAGGCGAGACATCTGAAAAGGACGGTTAAATCCTTTGGAACCGTCATCAACATCTTCTCCAGCAGCGTCTTCGTCGGCCTGCAGATATTGCCAGGCACCAGCCAGAACGCCGCCGACTGAAAACTTTTCGGTTACGTCATAACCCATTGCCGTGCCGACTAAAAAAAACGAGCAGATGACGCAAGATAAAATTCCGCCACCAAAAGCTAAATAGAGTCGTCTCTTCATCTTTCCCCCCTTTTTACTTCACTTGGTGAAAATACACCCAGATGACAGCTCCCAGTTCCACATCCTTTTGTTCCCCCTGATGCGGCAGTTTGAAATCAGCAGCATTTAAGGCTGCAAAACCCCACCAGCCGGAAACAGGAGCGGCATAGGTGAACACCCCGTTACCACTGTTTTGGTGTAATGAATAGTAAATGAATCCTCAGCCTGTTCCCAGTAGGGTTCGGGTTCCATGTAGAATTTTCTCATCTTTTCACCTCCGCTAATGTTGGGGAAACAAAAAAGCCACGTGTTGATTTCCTCTTCAGAGGAAACTGCCTTCGTGGCTTTATAAAGACGACTCTATTTGGTTTTAATTAAGGCTTCAATCCTTAGTTAAAGCGTTTGGTATCAAATTTATGAAAATTGTGTCAAGAAAAATACTCCGAATTAAATTTATTGCACCTTTCTTGTGCAATCCGAAAATTTTCAGGAGGGCTTCTAAGGAACCAGCCATGTGGACCGCAACCCGTCCTTATCCCACTCAAATAGGGCGCGGCGATTCCCAGTTATGTTCAAAAGCAACCAATCAATCGAAAATATGTGCACACCAACAACCAGAAAATTCTTCCGGCACCTTTCGGTTTCCAAAAGGGTTGGTATTTTATTGAGCAAAAAATCGGGCAATCCGGACGAGGGCTTATCAATTCGAGTGCCAGGAGGCTGAGACGCACAGTAATTCAGTCGACTTGTGATTTTGGTATCAGCCCAGTGTCGATCAGCATATGCATCATGTGCATGTAATCTTGTTGGTCCTGATATTCTCAGCTGAATTTTCTTGGCAGGATGATAAAATAACCAGCTTGATTGTGAATAATTTTTGATGTCTTGCACTTTCGCGGCTCGAGCATCGGTATAACAAATTAAAATCCGTTCGGACATGTTGACTTTCCTGAGTATAACAGTTCGCAAATTGCAGCCCGCTGATGATATCGTGCCCAGCACAGGATAATGAAAAGGATCGTCTGGATCGGAGGCTCCGTGCTCAAGCATTAACCAAATTTTATCCAATACACCATCAAGGGTGTCCCATTTTTCAATTTTGATTTTCATTGTGTGTCTCTAATTGATCTATATGGCTCTGCATTGAGCGGAAGCCGTGATATGGTATGAATCAGAACGTGGTTTGGTTAAATCCGATTTTTTCATGATTGGGGCATGGGGTTCCAAATTCTTGCCCATACCCAAGCCAAACCCCGCCAATCCCGGGTGGTTTTCAGCCTTTCATCGGCAATTGGGGTAGGGTGCGAATCGTTCAACCTGGCAACCTTGAATCGAAAAACATAATCGGGTTCCGAACCCATGCGCAAATCGGTCATGGCTACATACTCGCCCACGGTTGAGAAGGCATAATACCCACTGGTGAACCTTTTGAGTTTGACAATCGGAGGGTGGTCTTCTATTCCAGCCATCAAAGCCAAGTTTCTGGGGTAGAAATCAACGAATAACGGTGTCTTCCCGTCGAATAGTGAAAAATAGGTTTCGAAATACCGGTCTTTGTCGATGCCCACCACCCGCCATAGCAAAGTGTTGAACGGCGCCGGGGAGGATAAAAACTGGGAATAGGACACCCCCTGACGGGCAAGCTTTTCAGTCACCCTGCGTTCGACAAATTCCGCGGCGCCAAACGCCCAAACCAGGTAGGCCAGACTGAGAACCAGTCCAACCATATTGAGTCGCCGCCCTAAAGTACCAGATCTTTTTAACACCAGCGCCGCCAGTACGCCCGATAATATCGGTAGCGTAAAAAGGGGATCAATGATGAATAGAATCGGGACGGCCATAGGGGTGGTGTCAAAAGGCCAAAAGATTTGCGTCCCGTAGATGGTCAGCAGATCCAAAAGCACACTGGCTTCCAGTACAAGGAAGCACAGCAGAACCCATCGGCGATAATACCGCTTCGAGTCAGGATGAACATTCGTAATCAGCCAGGCTATCATCGGCGATAACAGGGCCAGGAGAATGAGAGAATGGCTAAAGCCCCGGTGGTAGACAAAGTCATTCACCGGCCCGCCGAGGGGGATAAAAACATCCAGATCGGGTAACGTTCCCAGGACTGCACCCCACACAAGGGCCTTCCTCCCGATCTTTTTACCAAGGATTGCCTCTCCGCATGCGGCTCCAAAGGTCAGCTGGGTCAAAGAGTCCATAGGATAGCCGAAATGTAAACTTAGCAAATTATAGCTGTTGTGTTCAGCATCGATAGCTCACCTGCCGTTATGGAGCGCAACGAAATAGAGGTCAGGTGAGGCGACTCGTTAGAGCGACTCATTACTACCGCATATCCCACAGACACCGCTGTCTTTGAGACGCCTCTTCCAATATGAGCTTATTGGTAATCCTTCAGTTCTTCTCCAGATACTTTAGCGACATTACATTTGCGTGCAGATTTACTTACGGTATCGAAAAAGACGATTTCGTTTCCGAGATGATGCAATAAATTAATGCACCCCGCCAAAATACCGCATGAATTGAACTCTCTCATAGGCGGCGGGATTGCTGCTCTTGGCTTGGCTCATTTTGCCCCTGAAATCGGACAGTTTATTAAAGCCTTTCTTGGTCATCCACTCTTCCAGGATGCTGAGCATCGTTTTGATTTGCCCTTTACCGTTTTTGTATAAAGATGAAACGACCTGCACGGCATTGGCACCGGCCAGGATCTGTTTGATGAGAGCATTCCCGTCGTGAACGCCGGTTGAGGCAGCAAGATCGCAGCTGACACGTTCGGCCATGATCGCGATCCAGCGTAGCGACAGGTGCAGATCGGACGGATTGCTGAATACATTGGAAGAAACCACTTCAAGTTTGTCAATGTCGAAATCAGGGCTGTAGAAGCGATTGAACAACACCAGCCCTGCGATACCGGTTTCGGAAAGCTGCTGAATCATCGGACCCAGGTTTGAGAAATAATAGCTGATCTTTAATGCGATCGGGATGCTGACGGTCTTTTTTACGTTTTCGATTATTTGAAAATAAGCCTTCTCTTTTTCTTCTGTGGTTCTTGCAAAGTCAGATGGCAGAAAAAACATATTCAGTTCCAGGGCATCGGCTCCCGCATCCTGGAGGTGTTTTGCAAAAGCTGTCCATTCATGGGAATATACACAGTTGA
>JASFIG010000149.1:0-10026 GCA_050122795.1 Desulfobacterales bacterium | reverse complement strand
CTTTTGCGAAGTGCGATGAGACCCGCAAAGGTTAAAACCACATCGCCCAGAGCCCCCTGGTGAATTATGAGCAGTTTGTCCTCGGCCATATCTTTTAAAATATACTAAAAGCGATCTCAAAAGTAGTTGATTACCCATTTAGGTTGCCAGTTGAGCCAGTTGAGCTGGTTAAGCCGGTTAAATAGGAAAAGATCTGACTTTTTTAACTGGAAAACGTGCCAATCCACCAAAGGCGGACAAGCGGGTAACGGGCTCAACCTTTAGGTCAGTTGGGCGAGATCAGCTCATCCGGCTGCTTTTCCAAATCGGCAATAACCAGCAGCATCTTTTCCTGGGCTTCGGTCATTTCGGATTCGCGCATCAAATCGAGGTGCTCGACGGTTTCCTGTAAGATAGCCGCAGAGCGTTTCGGCAGGTTTTTGAATATTTTTATCTGGGCTTTACCATCGATTCCTTTCAGAGCCCGGGCCAAATCGACGGTGCTGATCTCTTTAAGGCATTGTTTAATGCACTGATCGTTGAGTTGTAGAATGGTATGCCCCAGTTTGGAGCTCAATGGTGTAGCGGCCCTGGCTTTTTGGATTTTTTTAAAAAAGGCCTTCATGCGGTCGACTTTTCCATCGCCGAATTCATTCTCGTAGAACGCATAGCTCTCTTCGCCAAATAGGGACAGTAGCAGTTCTTTTATAATATTTGGATTGATGCCGTTTTGAATGGCCAAAACACCTTCGACGATGATGCAGCGCTGCAACAATTCCTTGCCACGATGCTTCCCCGATAGGATATAATGCTGCAGGGTTGTTTCTACCATCTGCGGATTGACGCCCTCCAGGATCAGCTGAAGTCCTTTGCGTAAAAGAAAGTGAGGGGTTTCTTCAGCTTCTTGCACCAGGGAAAGCAGGCCGTTACGCTTGGCTTTGTTGGCCATGGCGACGACCTCGGCGACAAGTGTCATGCATTCTTTCTTTTCAGCCTCATTGCACTGTATTCGCTCGCTGAATTCCCAATCATAATCCATTGAATCTACTCCAAAATACAGAGCTCAGACAATTTATGCTCTAATTATACCACAAATCTTGGAAATTACTACTAAAAATGTAAGACAAGTGTATTTGAGCGACTCTCAGGTGCTTTGATTGCGGCGTTTCATAGTGGTGGTCAAAAAAAATTCCGATTGCGGAACTTTTTTTTAACACGACACTTATAACGCCATTCTTTTTCGGAACATTATGATGATAAGCGGTATAGTGGCAAAACGGGGTGCGATTTTAGCTGAATCATATGCGGTTACGCGCAAAGCCGCCGTGCTACTGTATGGGTTTTTCAACGAGTTGAATGTCATCAACCCAAACCGTACCCAGACCATTGATGACGAGGTTTAACGTGACGGTCTGGGCCTTTTGCCCTTTTCTGAGAATAAAAGTCGTGCTGATCGCCTGCCAGTCTTTTGTGCCCGATACTGTGGAAGTCAATCCCCGGGAAAAGTATTGACCGGAACCGACTTTACACCACATTTCCAGAAAAGCGGTACCGTCCAGGTTTTTCGATTTGACCTTGGCCTGATAAACCAACCGGGTATTTTCAAGGTTCAGCTCAGATATTTGACCCAGGCAGATCGTGGTCGGCCATTTTGTCGAAACGCGAATCGAACCGTTGCCTTCGAACTTGACCTTTTGATCAGCGGATACAGTGGTGCCTAAAGCGTCGGCACTATCTAAATGGAGCGTGAGAATTTCGGATGCGCTGACGGGTGTCTGCAACCAAAGAAAAATGATGGCACCAATTGCCATCCATACGGTTGACCGGAAAAATTGCCGTATTGCCATAAAAATTTCCTTTAATCTGTTTTTTCTAATGCCTTGGCCAACTCGGCCAGCTCTCCTGAGTTAACGTTATAAAAATTTTCGAGATGCTCAATTTGCCCGGATGTCGGGATGCGGATGCCTCTTTCCAGTTCGACCAGGCGGGATGGCGGAATGCAGGCGCCTCGACAAATTTCGGTTAATCTTAATTTGCTCTCAGCCCTTAACTGAATCAATCGTTCACTAAATTCACTCATTGGCCATCTCCTCCATTCAAAAAAATGTTACGGTATTCGGTAACCCAGAGTAAGGTTGAATGCTAAATTCTGCAATCGCTATTTGATCTTATGCCCGGCAGCCGTTGGCTGCAAAAATTTCATCATTTCACCCCACCAGGGCTCGTTCGAGCCGGATGGCCAGCTATTATGGCCTGCTTCAGCAAATGTCCACAGGCGCTTTTGCCCGGTCAACGCTTCGTACAGGCGACGGGTCAGCCGGTTGGGGATGATCTCGTCCTGTCCGGCCAATATGACGGCAACCGGGCCCTGATAATTTGCCAGGTTGGCCACATTATCATAACGGTCCTTAACAATCCAGCGCGCCGGCAAAAACCAGTATTGATCCTGGGCCAGATTCGGCAATGTATCCCAGGGGGTGATCAAGGCAACCCCTTGGATGGGGGCATTCGTCCTGGCCACCGCCGCACACACGACACCACACCCGAGAGATTCTCCCAGAAGAAAAATCGGTGGGCCGAATTCTGTTGCGACCAGCCGGATGGTTTCAACTGCATCTGCCGTAAACTGAGGCTCGCCGGTTTTCCCCGAACGGGCGCCATAACCGGGGTATTCGGCCAGAAGCACCCGATAGTCGAGCCGGTTGAGTGCGGCCGGGTAGTACAAGCGATTGAGGGCGTAACCTGCGTTGCCGTGGAACACGATTATCGTGCCGCGGGGTTTACCGGATTTATTTTCAGATACGAATCCGCGGTAAGTGTCAATCGTATCCGGCCAAATACGCAGGTTTCTATTTTGCGCCAGTTGTGCGATGGTTTCAGGATTCGAACGGTTGGGGTGATAAATAAAAAAATCCTGCAAAAAATACATACCGCACACGATGATCAGATAAAAAATCGGTAGGCGTACCATTAGTTTTGTCATATGCCAGCTAAGAATTACAGAAATCCATTAAACCCAGCCTTTTAAGATAGTCCCCGATATAGCGACAAATATCTGCCTCGCCGACACCTTCATCTGCGAGTGAGGGATTCACCGAGTTTATCTTTATCAGCGCCTGCATCAGGCTGACCAGGGCTTTGCGGCTGATCCGAGCAACAGGCATCAAATTGTCCTTATCTATTCAACACCTTCAACGGCAACAAATTGAGCCTCGGCAGCGCCCGCACGGATTTCTTTGGCAGCTGCATATTCCGGCGAATGATAAAACGCCTCTGCACTGGCGAGATCGGGGAACTCCACCACAACGATGCGCCACGTTTCCTCCGGACCTTCCAGGGTGACGGTCTCACCGCCGCGAACAATAAAGCGGCCCTTATACTGGGCGATGATATCCGGTGTCACCTTTATATATTCGTTATATTGGTCCCAGTCGGTGACGCTTACTCTGGCAATTATGTATGCAGCCATCGGGTAATCCTCCTTTTAAATCAATGTCTTTCCGGCCTTGGTACTTGTTTGGATTTTCATGACACACAAAGGTTCGATGAAGGAGGGAGCGGGGAGCCCCTATCCGGCGCGGTAAAACATCGATGGTTTTACCGCGCCAAACAGGGACGGTTTTTGCCTCTGGTGCAACCCAGGGCAACAGCAAAACGTCAAACCGGCAGGCTTATTTGGCCTTGCCGATCCTGAACATCTTCGTGCCGCACGTTGGGCAAACACCCTGGGTCGCAGGCCTTCCATTTTTCATCGTGATTTCCTTGGGATCTTTCATTTCCCGCTTGGCTTTACACTTGACGCAATAAGCTTCCATCGATTTACCTCCTCCACATTATTTAAATGACAGCATGAATGGGTTAACGGCAAAATTCAATACGAAGGTGCAGGCCCACACCTTTTTCCGAAAATGAATCGCACCATATAGTTCAGGCCTGTAATCCTGGATTCTATACTAAAAACATAAAATTTGGCAACATTATAAAACACACGGCAAACCGATTTTCAGATTTTGCCGGCCTGACGATGTTGCGCCTATTTAATGTTAATCGGCAGTGATCCTTCATATTTATAATTCTGTATACGCACAGGTATAATTTATCGTACACCAAACCCGCGACGCCAGGGAAATACCGGTAATATGAATTTGAACCTCAAACAAACCGATTGATGGGCCTGGAAACTCAAAAAGGCCTAAAGAGGTGATTAAACACAAGTTTTAAAACCCAGATGAGACGATGGACGTCCCGCGGTCTGGCTTTCGCACGATGGTAAAATAAACATCCCATTTGGTACCTATTTTGCAGTTGCATCCATTGCCGCCAATCAATCCGTTATCTCACCTTTTGGATCGAGCCAATAGACGGGGGGCGTTTTGAGGCTGCGTTTCCACAAGTCCAGACGGATCAAAGACGGAGGTGGTAAGAAGGAGATCGATCATGCGGCGATCTTATCCCGCTTTGGTGGCGGTTCCGGTGGCTCTATGTATATATGCAATGACGGCATGGGGGCAACAGCCACCGGAAACCGTCACCATTACCAAAGAATTTGAATTCACTGACGCTTCCAAGGTAACCGGCAGCGATTGGCAGACGCCGGTTGCTACCTACAATGATGCCATTTATTACGTTTATGTCAACCGGCAGTTAAAAACCCTTATTGTCAAAAAGTCAGTGGATGGGTCCATCACTAAAAGCGTTATCTTTGAAGAGACCGATCCGGCCGCCTGGTATAATGGAGCGTCTGTGGGTATAGACCGCAACGGCTATATCCATGTCGCCGGCAACATGCACCATTCTCCGTTTAATCATCCCAAAACAGGCAATCCTTACTACGACTACGCCTGGCAATATGTCGTATCCGACAAACCGGAAGATATTTCTTCCTTTTCCTTTGTCGGTAGCGAGAAAGCGCGAACCATTCCGGGGAACTGGATAACGTATCCATCCTTTGCCCGGGACTTAAACGGCGTTCTTTTTGTTGCTTTTCGCCACCGCATAAAATTTGAAACCGGATGGTCGCCCGGCATCATGGCTGCAGCCATCGCACGTTATGATGCCGACGCCAGGATTTGGGTCATGCTGGGTGGAACGGATTACGCTTATCAGAGCAAAACGTTTTTTTGGAATGATTCCGGGGCAGACGGTACAGCTTATCAGCCTTATCGGCAGCGCATTTTTTTTGATCGCAATAATCGCATGCACATTACCTGGGTAGTTGATGATGGAAATGGATCATCAGGCTATCATACTCACGTCCTTTACGCCTTATCCGATGATGGTGGTGATACCTTCAAACGTGCGGATGGATCGAAGTATGAAACCTTACCGATTACGCTGGACAGTGCAGATATCGTTGTTGGGCCCGACTGGACCGGTAGTGCCGGCAACCTCTGGTATACCAGTTATGTGGGGGCTACTGCAGAGGGGCACCCGGCGGTTTCTTTTGCTGATAACAGCAACGACACTGCCTGGTGGTCCGTGTGGCGTCCGGAAATCGGTTGGTCGGATCCGCTGAAATTACCTTTCGAAGCTATTCCCGCCAGAATTCTGACAGATTCAAAAGGCGTTTTGACAGCCGTTGACGGACATAATAAGCTTCACCGCAGCCATAACAATGGTATCAGCTGGCAGGCCTACGTCGTTGAGACACTGGGTATTCATTCAACCAACTTTGATTATCCCTTCCTTTCAGAAACCGGCAATCTGCGATTTCAAACCTACTCAACCACAACCGGCAAGGTCAAAGTCTGGACCGTAGAATTTGATCCGAACAGATCGGCAGCAGGTGAAGTTGCCAACGCATCGCAGAAAATGAGTACAATCGCCGAGTAGGTTTTTCGGTGGTTGCTACAGAATTATCATCGCTTCACGTATCTTGCCAGCGATCAGGCCGTCACGAATATTGTTACCTTCAAAACACGCCGCAATAGCCTCGCCCCAAAAAAATGGGTCGTGCGCAGCTCAATAGCCCATTAAATCAACTTAGTCCATGCTGCACACGACCCCTGACAAAAAGGTGTCTAAGATTTATACCGCTTGTCATAATAATGTTCCGAAAAAAGGATGGCGGCATAAGTGTTGTAGCAAAAAAACGTTCCGCAATCGGAACTTTTTTTTGACAACCACTATAAAGCATACCAGATGGGTTACAACGTTAAGCGGCAATAGCATGACGTGTATCTGAACCGCCACTCTGCTCCATTGAAGACGAATCCTGTGATATAGCTTCCGACAGTTCTGTGAGCACTGCGCCCTCGATTATCTCGTCTTCAAGCAGCTTTTCAGCCGTCTGGTGAATAATGTCTTTTTTGGATCTTAAGATCTCCAAGACTTTTTCGTACTGCTCGTCAATAATGCGCCGGATTTCTCTATCAATCAGATTGGCTGTCGTTTCACTGTAATTCGTTCCGCCGCTTGGATTTTGAGGCATGAACGCATTCGGGTTTTCATGAGCAAAATAAACCTGCCCCAGCGTTCGAGACATGCCATATTCCTTAACCATGCTGCGCGCAATATCGGTTGCTCTCGAAAGATCGTTATGGGCTCCGGTGGAAATGTCATCAAAAAATATTTCCTCGGCTGCCCGACCGCCAAGCAGCGTCGCGATCCGATTGAGCAACTCCGTGCGCCGCATCAGAAACCGATCCTCAGTAGGGACCTGCATCGTATAACCGAGCGCAGCGATACCTCGCGGTATGATTGAAATTTTTTGAACGGGATCTGTTTCTGGCAGCGACATGGCGACGACCGCGTGGCCAAGCTCGTGATAGGCGACAATTTCTTTTTCTTTCGGATTGATCAAACGGTTCTTTTTTTCAAGACCGGCAACTACCCGTTCGATGGCTTCTTCAAACTCGGCCATGCCGACTTCCGTCTTATTTCTTCTGACCGACAGCAGCGCGGCTTCATTCACCAGATTGGCCAGATCGGCGCCCACCATACCGGCTGTCATTCCTGCCAGCGTGTCAACATTCAGATCTTTTGCAGACGATACTTTACTTAGATGAACCTTTAGAATTTCCGCCCTTCCAATCTTATCCGGACGATCAACCAGTATCTGGCGGTCAAAGCGGCCGGGTCTGAGTAAAGCTGGATCGAGTATTTCCGGGCGATTCGTGGCGGCCATTAAAATAACACCCATATTGGGGTCAAAACCGTCTAATTCAACCAGAAGCTGATTAAGCGTCTGCTCACGTTCATCGTGTCCGCCAACCGATCCATATCCGCGCGCTTTGCCGAGCGCATCGAGTTCATCAATGAAAATGATGCAGGGCGCATTATCTTTGGCCTGTTTAAAAAGGTCTCGGACACGCGCTGCGCCCAAGCCGACAAACATCTCCACAAACTCGGAGCCGCTCAGACTATAAAATGGCACCCCACTTTCTCCGGCAACTGCTTTGGCCAGCAATGTTTTTCCGGTGCCGGGTGGGCCCACCAGCAAGATACCGCGTGGTATTTGACCTCCGATTTGCGTAAAGCGTTCAGGTTCTTTCAAAAAATCGATAATCTCCACCAGTTCCTGTTTGGCTTCATCTACGCCGGCGGCGTCATCAAAGCGCACTTGCACGTCATCATCCATATATACTTTGGCTTTATTTTTACCGAGCGTCATAAAACCGCCCTGCTGGTTTTGAAATCGCTTCATTATGAAATACCAGATGCCAACCAAGAGCAGTAGCGGGAACATCCAGGACAAAAGTGTTGGCCAGAAGGTTGACTGAATTTTGCCTGTATACTCAATACCGTTTTGATCGAGAACATCGGATATTTTGCCGTCTACCCGTACCGTTTGAAACGGTTGCCCCTCTTCGGATGCGCTGTTTTCGGTAAACATTTTGCCCCGAATAACATTGTCGCTTACCGCTACCTCTGTGACTTTTCCTTCTCTGGCAAGTTTCAGAAATTCGCTGTACGGTATCGTCTGTGTGACGACATTCGACGTCATATTATTCAGCACAATGATCATTAGCCAGATACCGCCAATGATGGCCAGCGTTTTTAATTTATTGCTGCTTTGCATCGGTTTATACCTCTCTATTAAAACAGTTTAGATCGATGTTTGATTTTACAATACGGGTCGATTTCAAGCCGATGGACAGCTGCATTCCTGCGCGTTCAGTTATTGCATAAAGCTGCGATTGCCAACATATTCTCGTGAATTGAACGCTCACCCGCATTCGTTTGTCGAGGACCATCGGCATTAATGCCATCAGGTGCCAGGCCGACATCGATTGCCTCATCGATTCGATCGATTAGAATGATTTGCATGGCGTTACGGACCTCATCCGGTATTTCCTCCAGGTCTCGTGCATTGCGCTTGGGTAAAATGACAGTTTTGAGTCCAGCACGATGGGCAGCCAGCACTTTCATCTTTATGCCGCCCACGGGAAGCACACGTCCACGCAGTGTGACCTCTCCGGTCATGCCAACATCACTGCGAACCCTACGGTTGCTGAATAAACTGGCCAACGCCATAACCATGGCAACACCGGCTGATGGACCATCTTTTGGAATGGCGCCTGCCGGCACGTGTAGATGTACGTTTGAGCGGTCAAAATTCCGCGGTTCGGCTTGCAACGGATCTGACTGCGCCCGAATGTAGCTGTACGCAATTTGGGCACTTTCTCGCATGACGTCACCTAATTGGCCTGTTAATTTCAGTTTGCCGGTTCCATGCATTTGAGTTGCCTCGATGAAAAGAATGTCCCCGCCGGTCTCCGTTACGGCTAAGCCGGTAGCCACGCCCGGCAGATCAATAGTCTCCGGTTCTTCAAACTCGAATTTTTCTTTTTTTAAAAAATCTGCAACGTGCTCAGGCGTCACTATGAAGTGCGACCAGCTGTGAGTTGTCAGGTGGACGACGCATTTGCGGCAAATGGTGCCGATAAGCCGTTCCAGCTGGCGCACACCGGACTCTCGAGTATAGCTGTTGATAATCTTGCGGACAGCCTCGTCCATGAAAGTCATGTCACTATCGTCCAAGCCATGGCTTTCAATTTGCCGTGGTATCAGGTGATGTTTGGCAATTTGAAGTTTTTCAAACTCAGTGTATCCATCCACCTGTATAATCTCCATTCGATCCCGCAAAGGCGGTGGGATCGTATCCAGCTGATTGGCGGTTGCGATAAAGATGACATCACTTAAATCAAAGTCCACGTTTAAGTAGTTGTCTCTAAATGCTGCGTTTTGAGCAGGATCTAAAACTTCCAGTAAGGCACTGCTGGGGTCTCCGCGCCAGTCTGCTCCGAGTTTGTCGACCTCATCTAGCATGAAAACCGGATTTCGTGTGCCGGCCCGCTTGATGGCTTGAATAATGCGTCCGGGCAGGGCACCGATGTAAGTGCGCCTGTGGCCTCGAATTTCGGCTTCATCTCGTATGCCGCCCAAACTCATACGGGTAAACTCGCGCCCCATGGCACGCGCAATACTTTGCCCCAGACTGGTTTTGCCGACTCCCGGTGGTCCGGCAAAACACAATATGACGCCTGCTCCCGACGATGCATGAGCCGGTATCTCAGAAGATGTTTTGGCGCGACGCACATTTAACAGGTTTCGAACCGATAGGTACTCGATGATGCGATCCTTGACCTCGTGTAAACCGTAATGGTCGGCATCCAAAACGTCACGGGCGGCAATAATATCAGATTGGTCCTTGCTGATGGTATCCCAGGGTAAATCCAGGAGCCATTCTAAGTATGTTCTGACCATCGTGTATTCAGCAGACTGGGGCGTCATCTCGGCAAATCGGTCTAATTCTCTGAGAGCTTCCCCGCGCGCTTCATCACTCATAACTGTATTTTCGAGCCGTTTACGGAACTCTGCAGCCTCGGAATCTTCTTCACTCGCATCACCCAATTCTTTTTTGATGGCGTTGAGCTGCTGTCGCAAATAAAAGTCTCGCTGAGATTTGTCCATTTTACCGCGAACGTTATCTTTTATTTTTTGGCCCAGCTGAAGAACCTCTTTTTCATGTGTCATGATCGTTACCATCTCTTGCAGTTTGTCCTTTAGGTGATTTAATTCCAATATTTTCTGGCGCTTCTCGAA
>JASFIG010000148.1:0-10042 GCA_050122795.1 Desulfobacterales bacterium | reverse complement strand
TTTTTCTCCTGGCACAGAATTTGAACCTTTTGGCGGTGCACTTAGATACGATTTACTATTTTCCTTTCCATGGAAAATGGTGCTTGCGAATCCAGTCCAGGAGATATTTCAGTGAAACCTTGCAATATGCATATCATGAAGACCTTGAGCCTTGTAGAGGAAATGATGGCGCTGGCTGACCAGGGTGATGCCGATCGCGAAGACAACGGTTGCGGAATCCTCTATGGGGTGTTAAGGGATTCGGCTTACAAATTGAAAAAATTGGCCGAAGCAGAAAAGCAGAACCATATTACCAAAGGCTGGTGGCAGGAACACACATAGTCCATCCAGCCGACTACGGTGTCAATTCTAAAAAAATGAGCGGGGTACGTTTATGGCAAATTTAAAGGGGACTCAAACCGAAAAAAACATTCTGGCCGCCTTTGCCGGTGAATCCCAGGCACGCAACCGCTACACCTATTTTGCCAGCCAGGCTAAAAAAGACGGCTATGTGCAAATTTCAGAAATTTTTTCCGAAACCGCCAATCAGGAAAAAGAACACGCCAAAAGATTGTTTAAATTACTGGAGGGCGGAGAAGTCGAAGTGGCTGCGGCTTTTCCGGCCGGCGTCATCGGCACTACCCTGGACAATCTGAAAGAGGCTGCCGGCGGTGAAAATTATGAATACACCGAAATGTATCCCGGATTCGCGAAAATTGCCGTTGAAGAGGGCTTTGAAGAAATTGCTGAAATCTTTAAAGCCATCGCCGTGGCCGAAAAACAGCACGAAAAACGCTATTTGGCGCTGGTGGCCAACATCGAAAACGGTACTGTTTTTAAAAGGGAACAGGCGGTGGTCTGGCGCTGCCGTAATTGCGGATATTTACATGAGGGCAATGAAGCGCCGGATGAATGCCCGGCATGCGCGCATCCAAAAGCTCACTTTGAAATTCTCGGTGAAAATTATTAAACTTGCATATAAGACTCATCTATTGTCCGCTGGCTGTGTTGTAAACCATTTTAAAATACTCGCTATCGTGTACGCTCCGTTTTCAAAACGGTTTACGCCGTGCCAGCGAACAAAACCTAAGCCTTACATGCAAGTTTAAGTTATATTATGGCTCAGCCTGTTTTGGCGCCATTCATCAAATTTAGAATAAGATTTTATCCTAATTTTAACGGGCGCAACGGGCTCAACTGGCCAACCGGCCAACCTGATAAAACACAAAAGGAGGGTACAATGGCAGAGAGACTGGAAGTTTATAAATGCGATGTTTGTGGGAATATTGTTGAAGTGCTGCACGGCGGCGGGGGTGAACTGGTGTGCTGTGGGCAACCCATGGAAAAATTGGTTGAAAATACCGTTGATGCCGCCAAGGAAAAACACGTTCCGGTGATTGAAAAAATTGAAGGCGGGGTCAAGGTAAAAGTCGGTGATGTCGCCCATCCGATGGAAGAAAAACACTATATTGAGTGGATTGAAATCATTGCAGACGGCAAAACCGATCGCCAGTTTCTCAATCCCGGAGATGCGCCTGAGGCCGAATTTAAGGTTGCATCTGAAAACGTGACCGCCCGCGAATACTGCAATCTTCACGGTCTTTGGAAAGGATAGGAATGATGTTAACAGATAAAATGCAAAAAGCGCTCAACGGCCAGATGAATGCAGAGCTATATTCTTCTTACCTGTATCTGTCCATGAATGCCTATTTTAAGTCCGTTAATCTGGATGGTTTTGCCAACTGGATGTACTATCAGGCCCAGGAAGAATTGGAACACGCCATGAAATTTTATGATTTTATCTGCCAGCGGGGCGGGCGGGTTCAATTGGCGCAGATAGAAGCACCGCCGTCTGTGTGGAATTCGCCCCTGGCTGTCTTTGAAGATACCCTGGCCCACGAGCAGAAGGTGACCGGCTTGATTAATGATCTGGTCGAAATCGCCAACGAAGAGAGGGATCATGCCTCTCAGATATTTCTGCAATGGTTTGTTTCCGAGCAGGTTGAAGAAGAGGATAGCGTAGGCGGGGTTTTAGAACAATTGAAACTGATGGGCGAAGCCAAGGGCGGTCTGTTCATGATGGACCGTGAAATGGCCAAGCGTCGTCCATCCGGCGGTGCTGAAGAGTAAATTAGAAACGGTCGCATGAGTGACCTGACACGTTAAAAGGAGAAACCAAATGCCCAGTTGGAAATGCTCAAATTGTGGGTACACCATGGAAGCGGATGCCCACCCCGACCAGTGCCCGTCGTGCAAGGAGAAATGTGAATTTCTGGACAACACCTGCTACACGCCAGACTGCACTGCAGAGGGCATCGACAATAGAATCGCCGATCCCAAAAAGAAATAACTCTCGGCAGTGGCAGCGAAATACACTGTATTGACACACCCGAAAAAATATTGGAAGGATTAGCATGGCCAAAGCATTGATTGTGTTCGCTTCGCGAACGGGAGAAACCCGGCAAATTGCCGATTTGATTGCAGAAGGCATTCGCTTCTCCGGCCATGAGGCCGAGGTGGTCGAATCCAAAGCCATAAAGAGTGAAGCTGATCTCGAAGGCTATGATGCCTATGCGTTCGGCTCGTCTACTTACCACGGTGAAATGCTGCAGGCCATGAAAACCTTTTTGTTTATTGCTGAAAAAGCAGATCTTGAAGGCAAAGCCGGCGGCGCTTTCGGATCTTTTGGCTGGAGTGGTGAGGCCAATGACCGCATTTTCGACACCATGAAGCACATCCTGAAAATGGATATGGTCGGAGATACCCTGCGCCTGAAAGCAAGCTCGCTGGAAGGCGGACTGCAAATGGCCCAGGATTACGGGCGCCAAATCGCAAAAAAACTTGGCTAGTAAAGTATGACGCATTAAACGGAGGAAATTATGACAGACACAACATCCACACCCCAACATTGCCCTGGATACGCAAATTTTAAATCGCTTAAAAGCTTCACCTGCAAATGCCCCAAGTGCGGTGAAAGCAAAGAAATATTCTCAGATGAATTTGACCGGCCGCACACCTGCAGCGCCTGTAAGGAGCCCATCGACTTTTCCCAGTGTCAACTGGAAGGCGAAGGCAAAAGCATTTCTCCGCGCTAACGGATAAAAACCGGCTGCCGGCTATAAAATCGAATCTGTTTGGATGCCCGCAATAAACAGGTCCGAATGCCCGGCAGCTTGGAGCAGAACGTGCGCGGTGGCGATGTAACATGCTTTCAATGAGTGCTGCGGAACCTGAAAAGTTGAATCGGAGAGTATTGATGAAATTTCGAATATGTCTGCTGCTAATTGTTGCCATGCTGGTGTTTGCAGCCGCCTCAATCGCGTTAAGCAGCGCACCTGTTGAAAACAAGGGGGCTGCTGAAATCACCCTTCCAGGGGGTACACGCGGACCTGTTCCGTTTCCCCATCATCAACACCAAGACAACCTGGTGGACTGCCAAATTTGCCATTCCCTCTATCCGCAAAAAGCCGGTATTATCGAAGAACTGAAAGCTGCGGGCACACTAAAAAAGAAACAGGTGATGAACAAGCAATGCACCAAGTGTCACAAGCAAAAGAAGAAAGAAGGCCTCAAAGCAGGCCCGACAACCTGTGCAAAATGTCACATGAAAGAGAAAACATAAATTATGCTGGTACTCGGCTTTCAGGGAAGTCCGCGAAGAAAGGGAAACACATCTTATTTGCTTGCCGCCTTTATGCAGGCCGCTGAAAAACTGGGCGCTCAAACCCAAACCATTGAGGTCACCCGCAAAGAAATCATCCCCTGCAAGGAGCTCGTGGTCTGTGAAAAAAAGGGGTACTGTCCGATCGACGACGATATTAAGACTGAGATTTACCCGTTGATCCGGCAGGCAGAAGTCGTGGTGCTGGCCACGCCCATTTTCTTTTTTAATATGACGGCCCAGCTCAAAGCTGTTGTTGATCGCTGCCAGTTGTTCTGGGCCCGAAAATATCGGTTCAATTTAGCCGATCCCGCCAAGAAGGCCAAGCGCGGGTTTTTGTTGTCGGTCGGCGCCAGCAAGGGCAAAAGTCTGTTTGACGGTCTGCAGCTGTCGGCCAAATATTTTTTCGATGCTATCGACGCGCGCTTTGCCGGCAGCCTGACCTACCGTGAGGTAGAGGGCCCAAAGGACATGGCCCGGCACCCGACGGTAGCCGCAGACGTCGAAAAGGCGGCGGCTGATCTCATCGGGCCTCTGATCGGCCGAAAAAAAATATTATTCGCCTGCCGTGAAAACGCCTGCCGCAGCCAGATGGCCGGGGCCTTTGCCCAATCGCTGGCCGGAGACAAAATTGAAGTGCTCACCGGCGGCAGTCAACCGGCTGAACACGTGAATCCGGATATGGCCACCGCCATGCAGGAAAAAGGTCTCGACATGGCATTTCGCACACCGCAGCATATCGAGTCTGTCATAGCCGACAACCGCCCGGAAATTATCGTCACCATGGGCTGCGGCGAAGAATGCCCATTTGTGCCCGGCGCCCGGATGCTGGACTGGGATCTGGCAGATCCGGCCGGCAAGCCGCTGGATTTTATGCGCCAGACCCGGGATGAAATCGAAAACAGAGTCAAGTCTCTATTGGATGAGTTAACATAGATAATCATAATCAACCCGGGATAAAACCACGAAGCGCACGAAGAACACGGAGAATAAATTATTATTTTTGCTAAAATCTTTGCAAACTTCATGTCCTTCGTGGTGAAGTTTTTGTTTTTAATTTTTTGAAATCTCGAATTTGAACAGGAGAACAGATGGCCGAGCCCCATGAGATGTATCAATGTCAGACGGTTAACTGCGGATATATTTACGACCCGGACAGAGGCGATCGCAAGGGAAAAATCCCCAAGGGCACGGCGTTCGAAGATCTGCCGGATGATTGGAAATGTCCGATCTGCGGCGCCGGCAAAAAAATGTTTAAGCCCTTGGGTTAAATAAATATCCTAGAAGCTGTCTCAAAAATAGACTTGAAACTGTCAATAGAACAGGTTAAACAATTTTGGGCATCAGGTTAGCCGATTTTGGCATGCCGGCTTTCGCTTAACCAACTTAACAACATAAGGAGGGTGATAATGGACAGGTATGTATGTTCGATCTGCGGGTACGTTTACGATCCAGAACAGGGGGATCCGGACAACGGTGTGGCCCCCGGTACCAAGTGGGAAGATGTGCCGGATGATTGGGAATGTCCGGTATGCGGTGCTTCCAAGGACGATTTTGAAAAAGAATAATTAAACGACACACAACAGACCTTAAAATACATGCCAATTCGATGCTCTTTTAGGCCGGCAAATTTGCGCGGATTAAAAGGGCATCAATTGTTTCGGCCAGTCGGAATCCCAAGGTGAAAACTGCCTGTTGCACAGGTTCAAAATATGGTTATCGTTTCTATCTGCTCCGATTATCAAAACCAAAACCCTGAAACAGCAAGAACCGCAACAAGGAAGATTAAAATACCACGAAAGAACGAAAACACGAAAAAAGCGTTTACATTTTGTGTTTCCCCAGTCTCGCGTTTTTGTGGTTAGATTTTAAAATAATGAAATCTATTAACAGGAGAAGGAAATGGAACCATTAGAAATTGCGCCCGGTGTTTATGATGTGGGCGTCATCGACTGGAATATCAGGGATTTTCACGGTTATTCGACCGATGTCGGAACAACATATAACGCATTTTTAATCATTGACGATAAAATTGCATTGCTCGATACGGTTAAAAAGGAATTTGCCGATCAGCTGCTGGCAAATATATCAGCCGTAGTAGACCCCAAAAAAGTTGACTGTGTCATTAGCAACCACACCGAGCTCGACCATTCCGGCGGCCTGGCGCGGGTCATGCACCGCGTCGGTGAAGATAAACCTTTGATTTGCTCAAAAATGGGGCACAAAAATTTGCCGCGTCATTTTGCGCGCAACTGGAATTACCAGCCTGTTGAGACCGGTCAGGAACTGAGTCTTGGCAAAAAGACATTGAGCTTTCTTGAGACCCGCATGGTCCACTGGCCCGATAGCATGTTTACATATTTAAAAGAGGATAAAATCCTTTTTTCCAGCGACGGATTCGGCCAGCATTATGCAGGCCCGGAGCGCTTCGACGACCAGATCGGCGATGCAATTATGGTTCATGCCAAGAAATACTTTGCCAACATTTTGCTGCTTTACGTGCCGTTAATCAAGAAATACCTTCAAAATGTTATCGATTCGGGCATGGAAATTAACATGATCTGCCCCGACCATGGCGTCATCTGGCGCAAGAACCCGGCCAAAATCGTTGAGGCCTATGCGCGATGGTGCGAGCAGATACCGGATAAAAAAGCGGTCGTCATTTACGATACCATGTGGCATAGCACCGAAAAAATGGCCGAAGCCATTGCCGCCGGCATCAATAAGGAAGGGGTGCCGGCCAAGCCTTTACATCTGAGAAAATGGCACCGCAGCGAAATCATGACCGAAGTCTTCGATGCCAGGGCGGTGGTGGTCGGCGGACCAACCCTCAACAATGGCCTGTTTCCATCACTGGCGGATTTCCTATGCTACATGAAAGGCTTAAAGCCACTGAACAAAATCGGTGCTGTTTTTGGGTCATACGGTTGGAGCGGTGAATCCACTAAAATCATCACCAAAGAGCTCGAATCCATGAAATTTGACATGATCGAGCCGGGTCTAAAAATACAGTATGTTCCGGACAAAGAAGGTCTTGAACAATGTTACGAATATGGCCGTAAAATCGGAAAAGCGGTTATCGAATGAAATGAAAGCGCCGATTGTCGAACTCAGTGATTGCATCGTCTGCGGTGTATGTGTGGAAACCTGCCCGGAAGTATTCCGCTTGAATGATGCCGGATACGTTGAGGTGGTGGACATGGACGCTTATCCCGAATCGGAGGTTAATGACGCCATTAAGTATTGTCCGGTGGACTGCATCCATTGGTCCACCTGAATTTTGCATACAGTTGAGCCCGTTACCCGTTGGCCGGTTAAATAAAAAAAATCGATAGAATTCCTCTAAAAACGGGCGCAACCGGCTAAACCGGCAACCGGCAAACCTGTTGGACGGGATCGCTATTTTTGGAATTGCTTCAAGCACAATAAAATTTAATGAATAAGAACGGAAAAAAACTGACAGGCCGTCAGCTTAAACGAGAGATCAAAAAACTGCTTCTACGAGATAATTTTGAAAGAGGATTGGCGGAAGTTGCCGCCATACAGGCCCGCAAGGCTGTCAATCCTCTTTTTTCATTTTTGTGCAGCGGGGATGAAATTTTAAAGTGGCGGGCGGTGACCGCCATGGGAGAAGTTGTCGCCCGGCTGGCTAACACGGACATCGAGTCTGCGCGGGTGGTCATGCGCCGCTTGATGTGGCACCTCAACGATGAATCCGGGGGGATCGGCTGGGGCTGCCCGGAGGCCATGGGGGAAATCATGGCCCGCAACGAAAAATTGGCTGAAGAATTCTGGTGCATACTCATCTCCTATGCTCAACCTGAAGGAAACTTTCTTGAGCATCAAACCCTGCAACGGGGGCTCTTATGGGGAATCGGCCGCTTGGCACACGCACGTCCGCAACTGTTAAAAGAGTCGCTTGAATGCCTGCATCCTTTTCTACGGGAATCTGATCCATATCTGCGCGGCCTGGCCGCCTGGGCGGCGGGTATATATCAAGATATCCGCACACAGAAGCTGCTCAGCAGTTTACGGACCGATACCGCAGAATTAAAAATTTACCTCAATCAGAAGCTGGTTTTGTGCACGGTTGCTCAACTGGCAAAAACGGCGTTGCAAAAAACACACTCACCTTAACCCACCGGCAGCAAAAATTATTCAGCCGCTGCTTTCTAATCGCCCACTCACAGTCGACATTTGTCCGGTAGGCTTGCAGCCAAACCGCTGCAAAATTGCCACGCTATAACAGCTGAGCTGCTTGTAAACGCCTCCATTGATTATTATATTAGGCGCTAATTCGCAGATTTGTCGCTGCTGTAAAACCTCACACAGGAAAATCGGATGAAATGGTTACCGGAGGCCGAAGAAGCTGTTAAAAAGGTCCCATTTTTTGTTCGCAAGAAGGTGCGCGCGCGTGTCGAAAAAGAAGCGGTGGCGGCCGGCAAGCCGGTGGTAACGCTCGCGGATGTCAAAACAACCCAGGCCCGCTATCTGGCCAGTATGAGCTCAGAGATCAAGGGCTATCAGATTGAGACATGCTTTGGGCCGAGCGGCTGCCCCAACCGCGCCATTATCAGCGATCGCCTGGTCGAGCAAATTGAATCCGATGTTCACAAAGCGGATTTGTTCTGGTTTTTAAGGCAGAATGTCAAAGGTGATCTCAAGTTTCATCATGAATTCCGGATAACCCTGGCGGACTGCCCGAACGCATGCTCCCAGCCGCAGATTAAAGACATCGGCATCATTGGCGCCTGCGCGCCTGTCGTCACAGACGAGTCCTGCACAATGTGCGAAGCCTGCGTTGAAGCTTGCAAGGAAGATGGAATCCGTCTTGATAGCGCCCAAGCAGGCCCGGTCATCGATAATGATTTATGCCTCAAGTGCGGCAAATGTGTTTCGGCGTGTCCAACCGGTACGCTGGCAGAAGGCCAAAAAGGTTACAGGGTTCAGCTGGGGGGCAAGCTCGGCCGACATCCCCAGCTTGCCAAAGAGCTGCCCGGTGTTTACAGTGAAGATCAGGTAAGACAGATTGTTAAAGATTGTATCCGTTTTTATAAAAAACACAGCAAAGACGGTAAGCGCTTTGCTCAAATATTGCAGCCCGATGATTTTGCTGTAATCGTCAGGCGCTATTCCGACAGCTGAGAACGCCAGAGGAGGTTTGTGATATGGAAAAAAAATCATTTTCAATCCCCGGTATTTCATGCGGGCATTGTGTCAATGCCATCAAAACCGAATTAAGCGAGCTGGAGGGTGTCTCCAAGGTGGAAGGCGACATCGAAGGCAAAAGTGTCGAGGTCGAATGGGATGCCCCGGCATCTGAAGATATGATTAAAAATAAACTGATCGAGATCAATTACCCGGCCGCATAGCCGGTTGACATTGAATTCGATAATCTCAACGGAGCCTTATGGACCTGAAACCCTATATCCTCAAATCGGTTCAAGCGGCCATTACCGCCGGCAATGCCATTAACACGGTATACCATTCAGAAGATTTCGGCGTGGAATATAAATCGGACACGTCTCCATTGACCGTTGCTGATCAGAAATCCCATGAAATCATTATGAATATGCTGCAAGATGTTGGTATTCCCATCCTCAGCGAGGAAGGTCTTGATACGCCTTATGCCCGGCGCAAAAATTGGGAGTACTTTTGGGTCGTGGACCCGCTGGACGGTACCAAAGAGTTCATCAAGCGCAACGGTGAGTTCACGGTCAATATTGCGCTGGTTGAAAACAATCGCCCGGTGCTGGGTACCATTTTTGTACCGGACAGAGATACGCTTTATTTTGCGGCACGGGGTTTTGGCGCCTATAAGCTTGAAGACGGCCCTTTTAATGAACTGCAGCATGCCCCCGTTGATTCAGATGAACAGGCCCGCATTCTGCTTGGGCAAATCGTTGAGCAGTCCACCCGGCTGCCGATTGAACACCCCCGGCAGGCCGCGTTGACCATCGTGGGCAGCCGCTCGCATAAAACCGCCGAACTCGAAGCCTATGTTGAAGAAAAACGCAACGCATTTGGCGATGTGGAGTTTATCTCCGCGGGCAGTTCGCTGAAAATTTGTCTGGTGGCAGAGGGGCGCGCCGATATATATCCCCGCCTGGGCCCTACTATGGAATGGGATACGGCCGCCGGGCAGGCCATCGCGGAGGTTGCCGGTGCTGCCGTCTACGAATATGAAACAACAAAACCGTTGATTTACAACAAAGAGGACCTGCACAATCCATGGTTTATTGTTAAGCGGTAAGCATCAGCGGAGTTGAGCTAGGTTCCAATGTTTAACCTTGCGATACCTTTACTTTGGTGATTCAAATTCGAAATCCGAATCTCGAAATCCGAAACAAATGCAAAATAATAATGCCCAAAATACCAAACACAAAAATTGCTCATCTGAAT
>JASFIG010000147.1:0-10115 GCA_050122795.1 Desulfobacterales bacterium | reverse complement strand
AATGTCGGCCTGTTTTCGTCAGGCGCACATCAATGCAGGCGAATTTCCTTGAGCTGGCTGAATTTTTCAAGCCGTACGGTCAAATTTGCGGGTTGATAATCCGCATCTTGAAAAAACACAATTAAGCACAGGGATTGGGCGTCCATGCCAAGATAAAAACCAGTGATTTGAGTTGCAGCTGAAACCAATTCCAAGGCCCGATTGATCTGATCGGGCCTATCTGTCCCCGAGCGAATCACCGATCCAAAAAACCGCCTCAGATTTTCATTGGCAAACGCACCTTCTGCCGCCGGACATATATCCTGATATCTGAGCCAGGTATAATTGTCGAGTATTCTTCTAAATTGTTGCTGCAGGGTCTGGCTTCTGGCAAAACAACCCATACCCACCATATGGGTCTTATGGTGCATTGCAACACCCCCGTTTTCGCACAGTGTTAATGCCATATAAACAACAGTGACCAAGGTTTAAGATGTCAGAAGACAGAGGACAGATGACAGATCGCAGCCTGCTGATCTTAAGCCCCCGCTCCGTTTTCTGTGTTCTGATCTCTGACCTCTGATTATTCACAGGTGCTGCAGTGCTCATTAAAGTACTCAGCAGCTTCCTGGACCGTATTGAAAGTGATCCAATCGCGCCATACTGTAATTTCACCCTGCCGGCGCGTAAGCTCAATCGTTGTACTGCCGTGGTACTCGTAAAACTCGTCATACTCCTGACTAAAATTGTGCTTTGTCATTTTTAAATCCCCCTTTGGTGATTCGTTTGTTTTTTCACCTAAAATCGCCTTTGTTTTTATGACAACATTAGCACAGGGATTTGTCAGATACGGACAAATCGCAGAAAATTTTTTTTCAGACGCTTGACCATTTGGGTAAAAGCAGGTTTATGTGTTAAAAGATATAGGTTGAGCCTGTTGAGCCCGTTGGCCCGTTTGCCCGTTGGAGAAAAAATTTGATAGCATTCAATTTTAAGCGGGCTTAACGGGCTCATCGGGCAACTGGTAAAGCGGATGACATAATCTACCTTTTTTGAGACAGACGATAATTTTGTTAATGGTTAGTACAATGGGAAAATATTAATGGCACGGGGAGACCAGTTGGCCCGCCAGTGGCGCATTTTGCAAAGCTTAATCGCCTCACGCAGGGGAAAATCTGCTGCTGATTTGTCCCGGGAGCTTGAATACCACTGGCGCACGGTGTATCGGGATCTTGAAGCTTTGCAACTGGCCGGTTTTCCGATTTTTACCGACCGGGTGGACGGCAAAAATCGGTGGTCGATTCTGGATAGTGCCCGGCAGAATGTCCCGATTCCGCTGGACCTGACGGAGGTTATGGCGTTGTATTTCAGCCGGGGGTTGATGCGGGTTCTTAAAGACACGGTTTTTTATGATTCCCTGGAATCTTTTTTTCAAAAGATCAAAGCGACACTGCCGGCCGAGACCATACAATACCTGGAAAAAATCGAACAAAGTTTTGAGGTGGGCTCAACGCCTTACAAACACTATGGTCAATTGCGGGATGTGATCGACCGGATCAGCCAGGCGCTGGTTGATCGTCAAATGATTGAAATTGACTATTACACGATGAGCCGGAAAAAACGAACGCAGCGCAAGGTGGCGCCGTATAAGATCTGGTTGTTTGACGGCGCCTTCTATCTGGTTGGCAATTGTGGTCTGCGGGAAGATATTCGCGTTTTTGCGCTGGATCGAATCAAAACCTTACGACTGACAGATGAAACATTTGAGATCCCTGAAGATTTTCAGGTAGAAGATTTTATGCAGACCAGTTTTGGCGTGTTTCACGGCAAGCCTCAGAAGGTTAGAATCCGGTTTGCGCCCGAAGTCGCCGGGTACATCAGGGAAAAAACCTGGCATACAACCCAGAAACTGACATCGCAAAATGATGGATCCGTCATTTTTGAAGCCCGGGTGGCCGGCACCGATGAAATCAAATACTGGCTGATGAGCTGGGGCGGCAAGGCTGAGGTGCTGTCACCGGCAACCCTGAGGGATGAAATATTGGCGGAAGCCAAGGCGATGCAGCACACTTATCAGCGCTGAAAGTCGGTACGTCACCACTATTAAAATAGAACTAAAATCCGAAGCACGAATATCGAAACTCTAAACAAATTTCCAAATCCCAAATCCGAATTTTAAAAACTCGCTTTGAATTTTGGTCATTTGATATTTGTGTTTGTTTCGAGTTTCGAAATTCGGATTTCGAATTTAAGAACGCTTAAAAAGCCTAAAAAAAAACAAGAAAGTATTTTATAATGAAAAGCTTGCATAATGAAGCACCTAAGGAATTTTAAGTGGCCAGCTTCTTTATGGCTTCCCGCATCAGTTTTGCAATCGGCAACCCCTGGGGGCATCTATGCTCCGCCATTGAATAATCCATGCGCGCCAGACGCGCTCGGACTTTTTGTGGAATTGTCCTAAATCCTTCCGCGGCCAAGGCATCATCCTCATAACTGTTCGCGTACATCAAATAGCGCATCACATCACCGATGGGGGCTTCTTCGTCCATACACGATTGGCAGATATGCGTGCATCCGGCACAGTAGGCCGAGCGTGTTTCTTTGGCATGAAGCTGCAACAAGCGATTATCACGGGCAGACAGTCGGGTTTTGTCCAGGGCGGCCGCCACATTTGACATCAGAATGGTCATATTTTTCATGCGCGAGCAGATGCTGGATATTTGCCCGTTTTGCAACACCGCCTTTAGTTTGGCCTGGGCGTCGGTGAAACCTTTTTGCAGAAATCTTCCGGCCAGTTTGAGCTCGCTTTCCGAATCGGTTCTGACCTGGCCGCCGCCCTGGGTTTTCATGGCCGTCAGGCCGATGCCGGCTTTAACACAGGCATCGACGGCGCGACGCATGTCATCTGAATGCATCAGCCGATAATTGTAGGTCATCATAATGCCGTCAATCCAGCCCAGCCGTGAGGCTTCCAGCAGACAGCCTTCCATATTACTGTGGGTGCTGAAGCCGAAGAAGCGAATTTTTCCGGCGCGTTTCTGTTTTTCGGCCCAGGCCTTCGTATCATCATCCATTTCACTAATACTGCTGATGCCGTGTACAAAATACAGATCGATATAATCGGTATTCATTCTTTCCAGGGAAGTATTCAGATCATCGGTCATTCCACCTGGCGACCAGGCGTTGCTTTTGGTTACCAAAAATATCTTTTTTCGATCTTGCGGATATTTTGCCAGATATTTACCGAATCCGCCTTCGCTGCGTCCCCAGCTATAGGAGGGTGCCGTATCCCAATAAGTGACGCCCCATTGAACCGCCTGTCTGAGCATCAACTGATTTGAGGCGGTGTTTACGGTGCCTCCCAGGGATAGCGTTGAAACCTGCTGCCCGGTTTTACCAAATGCACGGGTGGGGACGCGTTGATGTTTCTCCGCGGCCTCGGCCCGGCCGGTCACTGATGTGACAACCGAGCCCACGCCGGCAATGGCGGCAGCCTTCATAAATTTGCGGCGAGACCAGTTGGTTTTTTGCTGGGTCATTGATATATCCTCCAAATTTTCAGCTTATTTTGAGCATCAGCGCTCAATGTTGAGGATTGATTTTTCATCTTTCCGGTTTCCAGTCGTTGACGTCTTTTAAGATAGTTCTTCCACCGCTTGTTGCATCAGTTTACCGATGGGCATTTTCTGAGGGCATTTTTGCTCCGCCAACCGATAATCCAGATGAATCAACTGTGCGCGGACCTTTGCTGGAATTTTTTTGAACAAATCAATGGCTTCCTGATGATTACCATAGCTGCGCGCATACATTAGATAGCGCATTACGTCACCGATGGGGGCTTGACCCTGCACGCAGGATTCGCAAATCGCGCGGCACCCGGTACAGTAAGCCGAGCGCGTTTCCACGACATAGCGCTGCAACAACGCATTATCTCCGGCGGACAGCTGGGTTTTATCCAGGGCAGCAGCCGTGTTGGCCATCAGAAGCGACATATTCGGCATTTGCGAACAAATGCTGGCTATTTGTGGATTTTGCCACACGGCTTTGAGTTTGGCCTGGGCGTCGGTGAAACCTTTTTGCAGAAATCTTCCGGCCAGTTTGAGCTCGCTTTCCGAATCGGTTCTGACCTGGCCGCCGCCCTGGGTTTTCATGGCCGTCAGGCCGATGCCGGCTTCGACACAGGCATCGACGGCGCGACGCATGTCATCTGAATGCATCAGCCGATAATTGTAGGTCATCATAATGCCGTCAATCCAGCCCAGTCGGGAAGCTTCCAGCAGGCATTCTTCCATGTTGCTGTGGGTGCTGAATCCAAAGAAACGGATCTTGCCGGCGGCCTTGGCTTTTTCAGCCCAGGCTTTTGTGCGCTCGCCCAATTCAGAAACATCGTAGACGGCATGCACAAAATAAAGATCGACATAATCGGTTTTCATGCGATCCAGGGATCGATCTAAGAGCCGGGTCATTCCATCCGGATCCCGGGCATCGGATTTGCTCACGATAAAGAGCTTTTTGCGGGCATCCGGCTGGCGGTTGAGAAATTTGCCGATGCCTTTTTCACTGCCCCTTTGATAGCAATCAGCCGTATCCCAATAGGTGACGCCCCAATCCAGCGCCTGCTTCATGAGAAGCTGATTGGACGCAATGTCAAACATCCCCCCGAGGGATAGAATCGAAACGTTAGCGCCTGTCTTTCCGAAAGGACGGGTGGGAACCACCGACGTTCTGTCGGCGGTACGGGCCAAAGCGATCATGGGGGACATTACGGAACCAAGGCCTGCGGCCCCGGTTGCCTTTAAAAAATGTCTGCGGGACCAATGTGTCTTGTTTTTTGGCATCTGCTGTATTCTCCTTTTACGGTTAAGTGTTCTAAGACAATTCTTCGATTGCCGTCTTGACCAGCCGGCCAATCGCCATTTTGCGGGGGCATTTTTGTTCCGCCAGCCCATAGTCCAGATGAATCATCTGCGCGCGAACTTTAGCCGGAATTTTTTTTAGCAAAGCGCTGGCTCTGCGATGATTGCCATAGCTACGCGCGTACATCAGACACCGCATGACATCTGCGATGGGAACACGATTCAGGGTAGCGGATTCACAAATGTCGCCGCAGCCGGCACAATAATCCGAGCGCGTTTCCCGGGCGTATTGCTTCAGCAGTTGCACGTCCCGGGCTGACAGGCTGATTTTGTCCACCGCCGCAGCGACATTGGACATCAAAAGGCTCATATTGGGCATTTCCGAACAAATGCTGGCGATCAGCAGGGAATTTCTCGAAATATTTTCCGACCGCTTTTTCGCTATTGCCGCCCATGTACGTCGGGGCCGTATCCCAGTAGGTAACGCCCCACTTGACCGCCTGCTTGAGCAGCAACTGGCCGAAAGCAACGTGCAAACTGGTGCCAAATCCCAGTATCGGAACCTCGACGCCGGCTTTGCCAAAAGGACGGGTCGGGACGGTGGCGGCATCTTCGGAAGCCAATACCGGTTTATGCTTGAGCGTTAGCATGGATACCGCAGCACCTGTACAGGCGGCCGTTAAAAAATATCTGCGGGTCCAGTTTGAATTCGTATCCATCCGAATGCCTATTTTCAGACCGATTGACGCTGAATGATGTCGGTCACCGTCAAAATCGATTGCCAGTGCACCTGCACAAGGCTATCAACCTTCAATCAGCAAAGCATGCTCGCGGGCCCGCGATTCGTTTTCTGCAGTAATGCGAATGGCGCGTTTGCCGAGCACCGGGCATTCATGCTCGCATACGCCGCAACCGATGCACAGCCTCGGATCGACGTAGGGTTGCTGCAGCCGGATTTGAATGCTTACCATACTTTGGGATTGCGGCGGCGGTTCAAATGGGAATTTAGCGTCCACCGTCAGACTGCTGTTTGTATTGGCGACGATTTGTCGTTTTTGACGGACCGTTTTACCCGGGACAATGCAAAAATAATCCCCGGTGGCATACTGGTTGGTCACCAGGGCATCGGTTTGAAAATCAATCCGGGTCGCATCAGCAGATTTGACGACCAAAGGCTGCTGAAGGCGGACAACATTGAACAGCTCCCGGGTGAAGATGGCCTTGGGACTGACCGGACAATTTTCCTGGCAGACAATGCAGGGTCGATCCATCGCCCAGGGCAAACAGCGGCCCCGATCGACAAAGGCGGTGCCGATTTTAATGGGGCCCTGTTGGGCATATCGGTCGAGTCCCCGCCGTTCGGCAAAGCTGATCGGCCGGATCGCAGCGGTCGGACAAAGATTGCCGCAGGCAATGCAATTGTGCTGACAGCCGCTGGTGCCGATTCTAAAATTGAGCACCGGCGTCCACACACCTTCCAGGCCGGCGGTCAGTCCGGCCGGATGGATCACGTTGGTCGGGCAGATGCGCATACATTGGCCGCATTTAATACAGCGGGAGAGGAACTGCTCTTCGGGCAGGCTGCCGGGTGGACGCACCAGGCGGGCATTCCAGTCGGGTCCCGGGTTGCCAGCAATTCTCAACAACGGTATGGCGGCGGCACCGGAGACAGTGGCCGTTAAAAATTCGCGCCGGGACAGATCCGGAGACAGGATCTCGCCACCGGCCGATGGCGTGGTATGATAGCCCATCAGGCCGTGGTGGCAGTCGTCGATACAATTGAGGCACAACACACATTCTGCCGTCCGAATCCGGCCGGTCGGCTGGCAGGCGCCCTCGCAGTTTTTCTCACACAAATGACAGTCGGTGCATTCCTCTCTGGATTTGCCGATGCGCCAGATGGCAAACCGGCCCAGCACGCCAAATAACGCCCCCAGGGGACATACAAAGCGACAGTAAAAACGCGGCCGAATTAAATTCAACAGGATCGCGGCTACAAATATGAGTGCGATCAGCCAGGTGCCGGCATAAAGTCGCGGGCTGCTCGAGGCCGGCAAAGTGGTGTGGTCGATCAGCGGCAAAAATAACAAGTTGATCGAACGATAGACCAGCGGAATGGGGTCCAGCAGCCCGATTTGAAGGGATGCCACCGGGCGCCAGTCACCATGAAATAAAAAGCTGGCCACTGCCCAGACGCCACCGATGATAAAAACGGCCAGGATGGTCTTTGGGCTATTTAATTTCGTTCGGCGGACCGCCAGGACGATCAGCGTGACCAGGCCCAGAATAAGCACCAGCGCAAATCCCGCCGGAGTTGTGCGCGGCCAGCGCACCGCATCGACGGCCAGCGCGTTGGCAGCCATCATCAACAGAAAAACCAGGATCCAGTATTTTATTGACTGCGCCGGATGGTAGCGATTGAGGGTCATCCTGGCCTTTATCGTGCGTTTGCGCCGGGCCAGATATCCGACAAACTGGTGAATCGTTCCAAACGGGCACAGCCAACCGCAGAAGAATCGACCTACAAGTATCGTCAATACGACTGTGGCCAGACCCCACACCAGACCGGCATACAGCGTGCGGGTTGTCAATAGGGTGCCCAGACCCACCAGGGGGTCTAACTGGATGATCCAGTTGACCGGCCATCCACGCAGCTGGAACCAGCGTTCGCCCAATGTGGCTGCCAGGCAAAACCACAGAAACAGGATCAAAAAAAATACCTGGCAAATTCTACGGGTGGTTATAATATTCATGGTTTAAGGTTCTGGGTTCAGAGGTTCAGGGTTCAAAGGTTCAGAGGTTCAGGGTTCAAAGGTTCAGAGGTTCAGGGTTCAAAGGTTCAGGGTTCAACGTTCAAAGGTTATAACCCTGAACCCGGAACGCAGAACCCTGAACCCGGAACGCAGAACCCTGAACCTTCATTATATGGACTCCATCACCGGATTCAGAGACCTGAAATCAGCAGTGCCCAGTCCGGCTGCTTCTGCTTTTTTAATGAACGCCAGATCCGCGACGGTTTTATCAAGCAGACCGGCGCCGCAGGCGTCGGCTGCCACCTGATCGGTGCTGACGATCATGGTATGGGTATTCTTTAAATCCGAAAGCGAGCCACCCGTCGGGCCGTTGTGCATCATCGTGGTGGTACCGTCCAGAACCACCAGGGTCGGCTTTATCATAATGGCCAGCTCTTGAATAATCGTGTGGATATCCTGGTGGAATATGTTTCGCCGCCCGCCCAGCAACCCGTACCAGTTCTTCATGATCATGGAAGCCCCGCTGCGATGATGGTCCTTGACCGGCGCGGTGCCGATAATTTTGTCAACGCGACTTATTGGATCGAAAAACACCGGCCAGTTGCGAATCAGCGCCCCTTGCGGCAGGCTATACGGTTTAAAAAATTCCTTTTGCGGTAACACAACCGTTGCCCCGGCCGTGCGGGCGGCCAGCTCGATGCCGGTTAACCGGAAGCAGCTGGCCGGATCGTTGATCGGGTTGTCAGTTACAATGACCGATGCGGCACCGGCCTTCAGACACAAGCGGGTCAGCGCCGCAACCATATCCGGATGGGTGGTTGCAGAAAGTATGGGCGCCGATGCGAAGGCCGCATTTACCTTGAGCAAAACCCGATCTCCCTTTTTGACAAACGCCTCCAGACCGCCGATGCTTTTCAAGGCCAGCTCCAGGGTTTTAAATCGGTTGTCTCCGCGCACGATGCTCAGCCGTTCGCCGAGCTCCGGCATTGAAAAATCCGGTATTTGAAGCGTTTGCGCATCGGTTGTCTGCCCCACGGGCCCGGCACTGTCATAAAACCAGTAACCGATGGAGCAGGCCGCCAGAATGGATGCCCCGGCTTTGGCAGAGCGCACCAGAAACTGGCGCCGATTGACGTGTTGATCTGTTGTGCTATTCACGAGAGGCCTCTTTGATGCGATTATACAATTGCAAAGCTAACTCCTGTGCCGGCCGCTGAGCAGCAGCCTCGCGCACACCGACCAGATAGGGGCCGTGAGAATATACGACCTCATATGTATCCAGAATGTAAATAACTCTGGCCGATGGGATAGCCAGATCCGATTCTGCTGCCGAGCCGCCAAATGCCATCAGAAAATCGGCGTAACCGTCGGCCAAGACCTGCGCTTGACCCGGTGACTTGCGGCGTGAAAGATAGGCCATCAACTGGCGGTCTTCCAACTGGTAGGTCGCGGTAAATATTTGATCAAAGTGCTCATAACCGAAAGCATCGGCGGATACCAATGAAATGCTGTCTTTGATCAGGCCAGTTTCGGGGAAAAGCGCCTTTTCCGGAATGGTTTTTGTCTGGACCGAATGGGATGCAATGAATGTTTCGGCAAAGGTGCGCATCGGTTGCAGGATAGCTTCGGACCGATCTGAAGCGACAATCTCCACATAATAGGGGCCATGGACAAAAAATAGCGCATTCGCAGTTTGATAGGCATATTGACCCAGGTCCAGGTTTTGGGCGTCCTCTCTGCGTTGCGCGCTGAAAACCGAAAATGCATTTTGCGGTGACTGCATGTCATACACAAAAACTTCCATCCACACATCCCCGGCCGTTTCGGCTTTCAGACGCTGGCTGTGAAGGCGTTTAAAACCTGCTGACAGATACAGTTCGGCTTTACCATTGATTTTATCTGAGAGCGTGGCGGCGTCGAAAGCTTCCATCGGCGTCATGGGAAGCTGCCCGGCCGGCGGGCGGATCAATGCGGGCCCGGTGGTGGTCGCTGGTGCCGGTTGTGTTTTGTCAACAGCCGCTAAATCTGACGCCTGCTGTTGAACCGCCGGAAAGTAGCTGAATTGGGCCTTAAAAACACCGCCGGCTATTATTGCCAGGACACCCAGAATGATAAGACTCAGAAGGGGTTGTTTTGAAGCCGCTTTGGTTTGGTGTTTCTGCTCCACGCCATCCTCAAATCATCACACCGCATGAACGTATTCAGTTGCCGAGATGGTCAAGAAAAATCCGCTGGCTGAGAAATGTGTCTGTTCCCGATAATGTTTGCAGAAGTTGGGATGGGATTTGACAGACAATTTATAAATCGCGTCTATCATAAAAGAATGGCGGCCATGTGTCAATTTAAAAGCAATGTCACACTGTGATACCTGATTTGGCTCACATGCTAAAGGAAAATGGCATGCGGGTATGATGGATTTCAGAATCATAACGGGGTTGTAGCCTGACGGGCCTGAGCTTGACCCGAAGCGTTAACGTCTTATTGTTAGGATGATTCTCTAACACCGAGACAAATGCCGCCAATACCT
>JASFIG010000146.1:0-10235 GCA_050122795.1 Desulfobacterales bacterium | reverse complement strand
CCGTAATTTGGAACTTGAAAAAAACCTGCATTCCAACACCCGACGCGGCACCCTGATGGGCATTATGGATCACACCCGAACCGCAATGGGTGCGCGCTTGCTCAAATCGTGGCTGCGATACCCGCTCATTGAAAAGGAAGACATCCGGGCCCGCCATGAGGCGGTGGCGGAGGCAAAAGACAACATTCAGAGCCGCCAGGGCATTCGGGATCTGCTAAAAACGGTGTTTGATATTGAACGGGTCAGCACCAAGATCGTCATGGGGCATGCCAACGCGCGGGACCTCATTGCTCTGAAGCGGTCGCTTCTGGCCCTGCCGCAAATCCAAAGCATCGTTTCAACTTTGAGCTCTGAATTGTTTCGATGGGATGAAAGCCTCAAACCACTCCATGATCTATCCGTTCTGATCGAAAAAGCCATCCGGGAGGATGCGCCGCCCACCACTACCGAAGGCGGAATGATAAAGACAGGCTACAATGATGCGCTCGATGAACTGGTAAAAATCAGTCAGGATGGCAAAGGCTGGCTGGCCAACCTCGAAGTCCAGGAGCGGGATGCCACCGGGATCACCACCTTAAAAGTACGCTACAACAAGGTATTCGGCTACTATATCGAAGTGCCCAAAAGCCGGACCACTGAAGTGCCGGCCAACTATATTCGCAAGCAAACCCTGGTCAATGCCGAGCGATATATTACCGATGAGTTGAAAACCTTTGAAACAAAGGTTATAAATGCTGAAGATCAGCGCGCTGCGCTCGAGCTTGAAATATTCAATGAAATCAGACAGGCGGTTGTGAAACATTACAGAAATCTTGAGCGGGCGGCTCAATTTTTGGCGTGTCTGGACTGCCTGCTGAATCTGGCCGAGGTTGCCGATCAAAATGATTATTGCCGACCGGAAATGACCCTTGACGGTCTTATTGAAATTGAAGACGGGCGCCATCCGGTGGTTGAAAAAATGATCACCGGCGAACGCTTTGTGCCCAATTCGGTTTCAATGGATAACGAAACCAACCAGATACTGATTATCACCGGCCCCAATATGGCTGGAAAATCAACCGTCCTGCGACAGGTGGCGCTCCTGGTCATCATGGCGCAAATGGGATCATTTATCCCGGCCCGCAAGGCGACCATCGGTATTGTAGACCGCATCTTTACAAGAGTCGGGGCGTTGGACAATCTGTCGCACGGGCAGAGCACGTTTATGGTCGAGATGCAGGAAACTGCCAATATTCTCAACAACGCCGGTGAACGCAGTTTGATCATTATGGATGAAATTGGACGCGGAACCAGCACCTATGATGGTCTGAGCATTGCCTGGGCGGTGGTCGAGTTTTTACACGATTTGCATAAAACCGGTGTTAAAACGCTGTTTGCCACCCACTATCACGAGTTGACCGAGCTGGCGCAGCAAAAACCACGCGTAAAGAATTACAATATTGCCGTTAAAGAGTGGAACGACGAAATTATATTTTTGCGCAAAATGGTCGCAGGCGCCACCAATCGCAGCTATGGCATACAGGTTGCCCGTTTGGCCGGAATCCCCGATACGGTTATTGAACGATCCAAAAAAATTCTGTACCGTATCGAAAATCAGGAAGAGGACTTGGCAAGCTCCTTTTCCGATCAAAAAGAAGCCCCAAGGGGCGCGGTTCAGATGGAGTTGTTTAAAAATAAAGCCCGTTTTTTTGTGGATGCCCTGGCCAAAGTGGATATTGCGAAAATGACACCGCTGGAGGCGCTCAACTATCTGAACGCACTCCAGGAAAAGGCCAAGAAGATTGCCGATTAATACCTGCATTTTGCATGAAATCGAGATGACGTTATGATTTCTGGTTGGATGGAATGATTGTATGGATTTGGATGCACACCGAAATGTTGCCCCGTTAAATACCAGATTGCCGGTGCGGTCGATTGTCCTGGTTGTGCTGCTTGAAATTATGTTTTTTGCCGGATTTGCGGCGGCAGCACCGGGCGATCTGTATCATGAGGCTGAAACCTGCTATCGCAACCTGCGCCAGAATTCACAGAAAATAAAGTACCGCCACAACTGGATGCGGTGCATTCAAAAGTTCCAATCCGTCCACAAGCAGGATCCCGATGGGCCCTGGGCGGCTGCCGGTCTTTTCATGTCGGCCAAAATGTATCAGTCCCTGGCCAGGTTTTCAGGCAATCCAGCTGATTTAGCAGAGGCCCGCGATCTTTTTGAGCGCATCGTCCTGGGCTATCCCCGGAGTCGCTACCGGCAAAAAGCAACGGTAGAATTGCGCCGCATGGGCAAGCCCGTTATCTCGAAAAAGCCGGAGCCGGTCGCCAAACCCGGGGCAACGGGAGGCGCAACACCCAAAGCAGCCTATATCAATGCCGAGAGCTGCTATCGCGACCTTCGAAACAGCAACCAGAAAATGAAATACCGCAGCAACTGGCAACGCTGCATCGACAAATTCCAGTCCGTCTATGATAAAGACCCTGAAGGTCCCTGGGCCGCGGCCGGTCTTTTTATGGCGGCAACCCTCCATCAGCAGCTATACGCCTGGTCAAAGTCTGCCGACGATCTTGAAACGGCTGCTGATATGTTCCATCAGATCATTTCCGAATTTCCAGATAGCCGTTATAAGGCCAAAGCCGGCGCTGAATTACAAAAGATGCCGGCTGCAGCAAAAAAGCAGCGCACTGCTCCGGCAGACCCCATTGCCGAGAAAATCAGAACCAGCGAATCCAGCAAAACGCCTTCCGTGAGTCAGCCAAAAAGCGCGGCGCCATCTTCTCCAGGCGAGATGGTAACCGTCACCAATTTACGCTACTGGTCCAATCCCAATTATACCCGGGTCGTCGTCGATGTTGATAAAGAAACGGGTTACAATCACCATCTGCTTAAGAAAGACCCCAGCATCAACAAGCCCCAGCGCCTTTACGTTGATTTAAGCAACAGCCGGCTGGGTGAAAATATCCGCAAGACCATTCCGATTCATGATGATCTACTGAGCGATGCCCGAGCCGGCCAGTATTCAAAGGATTCGGTCCGGGTGGTGGTGGACATCAAATCTTTCGAAACCTACAAGATCTTTTCCCTCAAAGATCCGTTTCGAATCGTCATTGATGTATGGGGCGCCAAAACCGCCAGGGCACCGGACGCCCCCGCTCCCTCGGCGACAGTCAAAAAAGGCGGCAAAATTCCGCCCGGCTCACTGGCCAAGCAACTGGCGCTTGGCGTCCGGCGGGTGGTTATCGATCCGGGACACGGCGGCAAAGATTTCGGCGCTCCGGGATATCTCAGAGGCGTGCATGAAAAAAATGTTGTCCTGCAAATTGCCAAGCGCCTGGGGAAAAAAATCAAGTCTGAGCTGGGGCTGGAAGTCATTCTGACCCGCACTTCGGATCGATTTTTGACGCTGGAAGAACGCACGGCATTTGCCAATACCCAAAGTGCTGATTTGTTTATTTCGATCCATACCAATGCCTCCCGGGACCGCCGGGCTTACGGGCTTGAAACCTACTTTCTGAACCTGGCCACTGATGAGGAAGCCATTCGGGTGGCGGCCATGGAAAATGCCACCTCAACCAAAAATATCAGTGATCTTCAAAAAATATTGTTTGATTTGATGCAAAATGCCAAAATCAATGAATCCAGCCGTCTGGCCGCATATGTGCAGACTGCCATGGTGGGTCATTTGCAAAACAAACGCTATACGCGTGTGAAAAGCAAAGGTGTCAAGCAGGCACCGTTTTATGTCCTGTTGGGGGCCCAGATGCCTTCCATTCTCATCGAAACGGCATTTATCAGCAACCCGCGTGAGTGCAAGCGCCTGGTCAATCCTAAATTCCAGGATCGTATCGCTGAAGGTATCGTTCAGGGCATTCGTAAATATATTAAAGCAACCAGCCCGACGGCCTTTCGCGAACAACCACTGCAAAGCCAACCCCGGGGATAAACGACTGATCATGACAGATAAGGCAACCGGTACGGCCCCTCCGTTTAACCCCTATCTCGCACTGATTGTGGGCACCATGGCGGTTTCCACCGGCGCCATATTTGCGCGTCTGGCGGATGCACCGGCGCTGGTGATCGCTGCCTATCGGTTGGGCTTGGCTACGCTGATACTGGCGCCGATTGCATGGGTTAAAGCCCGCGATGAAATCAAAACCTTATCAAAACGGGATCTGAAGCTGGCGGTGATATCCGGTTTTTTCCTGGCCCTTCATTTTGCGACCTGGATTTCCTCATTGGATTACACCTCGGTGGCCAACAGTGTCGTTCTGGTCAATACCAACCCGCTGTGGGTCGGTCTGTTGACGCCATTAATTGCCAGGGAGCAGGTTAAACGTGCGGCGATATACAGCATTGGCATCAGCGTTATCGGCGGCGCCATTATCGGCTTTGGTGATTTTGCCACCGGCGGCAAAGCCCTTTTAGGGGATGGTCTGGCGCTGGCCGGTAGCATATGTGCGGCGATTTACCTGCTTCTGGGCCGCAGTCTGCGCCGCAAATTGTCTCTGGTGGCGTATATTTTCATCTGCTACGGAAGCGCGGCGGTAATCCTGTGGATAGTCGTCCTGTCATTGCGACTGCCCATAACCGGCTTTAGTCCCGGTACGCTGGCCGCTTTCTGGGGGATGGCTTTAATCGCTCAAATTATTGGCCACAGCACTTACAACTGGGCCCTGCGATGGCTGACGGCCGGGCTCATCGCCGTCAGCCTGCTGGGCGAGCCCATCGGCAGTACGATTTTAGCCTATTTTATTTTTGACGAAGGTCTGACCGTTTATAAGGTGGTCGGCGGTGTCATCATTCTTTCCGCTATTTATCTGGCGGCTTCCACCGAGAACAAAAAGGGATAGATTAGATAATGTAAATTTGAAAATTTGAGCTTTGAAATTGTTTAGGATTTAGGATTTTGATATTCGGATTTCCGACTTTTCCAACTGGATTTTAAATTTGACAACGTTTGTTGAGTACCATATCTGACTGTTACGCATATAAACGCACTGGAAGGAGGAACTTTATGGCGTACGAAAACATCATTTATGAGGTTGAGCAGGGTATTGCCACAATTACCTTTAACCGACCTAAAGCCCTTAACGCACTGAATGCCGCGCTCTTAGAAGAGTTTTCCCAGGCCCTGGATGTTATTGCTGCCGATGACGATATCCGGGTTCTGATCCTCACCGGTGCCGGTGACAAAGCATTTGTAGCCGGTGCCGATATTTCCGAATTGGCCACGTGTAATTCGCTGACGGCCAAGAATTTTTCCCAAAATGGACATGCCACGTTCGCACGCTTGCAGGCGCTGCCGATTGCCGTCATCGCGGCTGTCAATGGTTTTGCCCTGGGCGGCGGCACCGAGATTGCGATTGCCTGTGATTTTATCTATGCCTCGGAAAACGCCAAGTTCGGCCAGCCGGAAATCAATCTGGGGGTTATTCCAGGGTTTGGCGGCACCCAACGCCTGCCGCGACTCATCGGTGCCAACCGGGCCAAAGAACTGATTTTTACCGGCAAAATGATTTCTGCGGCCGAAGCCGAAAAAATCGGGCTGGTCAACAAAGTGGTGCCTGCGGATCAATTGATCGCAGAAGTCATGCAAACGGCCACCGAGATTGCATCCAAAGGCAAGGTTTCTTTACGAGCCGCTAAACAGGCCATCAACCACGGACTGAATACCGACCTGGCCACCGGTATTCACATCGAAGTTGAAGGCTTCGGCATGTGCTATGGCAGTGCCGATGCCAAAGAAGGCACGGCGGCCTTTCTTGAAAAACGCAAAGCCGACTTTAAAGGCAGTTTCAAGGATTAGGATATTCGGATTGCGTGTTGCGGGTTGCGAGTTGTGCGTCGACTTCGCTCAAGGAAGTCCATTACTCCAGCACTCCAGCACTCCAATCCGGCCTTCGTAGCTGAAGCTACTTCGGCGGAGTAGGCTACTCCATTTAATTAACGTGCTTATGGAAAACAAACAAAAATCAACACTGCAATTCATCTGGGGCATTTTGCTGCTGATGGCCGGAATAGGGGTGTTTTTCAGGATTCCCCAGATTATGCCTGAAATAAAGAAAATCGAGCATTTTACGCCCTATATACCTTTCATTTATTTTTGTTTTTACTTAGTTGGAATACTGTTGGTGGTGGGTGGCGGCAGAAAAGTATACAATTATCTGAAGTCAAGAAATTAGGAAGATAATACAGTCGGGTAAACCGGTCTATTTCACATTTTCCATCCGGAATGCTGGAAGAATGGAATTTTGGAATGTTGGACTTGCCAAGGAAATGACCTAAATCGCTGATTCAAATCCTTCATTGTCGTTATTCTATCATTCCATTGTTCCAGTATTCCAACAAGGAAATTGCATCTACTGTTTGGCTGCTTGTTTGAATTTCTCTAACTGTTGCTTGTAGTAATTGCGGTTGCCTCTTGCCAGTTTTAATGCCTGCATTCCCGCCTGAATGGCTTCCGCATTCATTCCGTTTACAAAATAACTTTCAGCCAGGGTGTCATAAACATGCGATGATCGATCGAGCTCGATCGCCATCTTGGCCAGCAGCAAAGCCCTCTGCGGGTCGCGCAAAGATGCATCCTCGCAGGTTGCGTAAAACCATGCCAGGTTATTGAGCACATGGGCGTCATCCAATCGCAACTCGAGGGCTTTTTCATAAGCCTCTTTGACACCCGGGTAGTCTTTGCGTTCGTAGTATAGATCCCCCATAAGCCGGTATAAATTGGGGTTGTCCGGTGATTTTTGCAACTCTCTGATAATCACTTTTTCCAAAACATTTTGATTGAGCTGACTGCCGATGTCGCCCATATTCAACTGATACCCGACAAAGCCGATCAGCACCATTCCCACCAGGTAGATGCCGATACTTTTCTTTACCTTTTGATCATGACGACGAATCCAACGGCGGTCTGACTCGCATTTACTTAAGTAATCGATGCGTTCGCGTATGCTGAAGTGATGCCAGTTGGGCCGGTCGGCCGATTGCCCGCTGGTGGTCACTATTTTATTAAGTGTCGAAATAAGCGGTCGGGCCGAATCAAACAGAGAATAGACGAAAATATCCGCCTGACGTTCGAAATTGCGCATGAAGAATCCGAAAATAAAGCGAAAATAGACCAAAAATACAATAATGATTACCGAGCTGAAGAGGACCGAAAAGATGGTTGTCTGATCGAATCCGGTTTTGTCGATCAACCAGTAAACCGGCTCTGCATATACAATTCCAAACAGGATGATATCAAATGTCACATAGGAGAGGAGCATATAGCCGACGAAAAACAGCAGATAAAAAATCAGATGCTTTCTTTTGACATGACCGATTTCGTGAGCAATGACGGCATCGATTTCTTCGGGTTCGAGCAGGCGCAGCAGGGAAGGGGTCACCAGAATATAGCGAAATTTCTTGATGAGGCCCATTACGCCGGCCGTGATCATCTTGCCGCCGAAAATCGGCCAATACAGAATATCGGCATAGGCAATACCCGCCTTTTGGCATAAGCCGGCGATGCGCTTGCGATGCTCACCGGTTTCAAGGGGTTTGCAGCGCCAGAATTTTTGAATCATCGCTGGTCCGACAACCGCCACTGCAATCAGAAAAAGCAAAAAATAGGTGATCTCGCCTTCCGTGGTCTCCAAAAAGCGTGCCGGCCATGCAAACGGCAGGGCTTTGATCAGATCGGCGAATCCCGAAAGAATCAACCAGGGAAGCAGTACCGGTACTGAAAACATGATGTTTGAAAGCACGTAGGTTCTCTGGGAAATATCGCTGCGGTACAGGATCTTATACGGACCATAGGCGCAGGCCCAGACAAGCGCTAGATAAAAAACAAAAATTCCCAGAAACAATAGTGCTTCCAGTGTCGGTATGGCTGCAAACAGGGGTATACCGATAAAAAAGGACGGCAGGCTAAGGCCATAAATATCGATGGCGAAAATCAAAATCGCCATGATGGATTGACGCATCAAGATAGCGTGAAATTGTGCATCCAGCGATGCAAACTCACCGTTTGCGATGCGTCGCTCGAGTCGGCGAAACAAAAATGAGGTAAAATAAAAAAAAAGAACAATAAAGCCGATAAAAAGCGTAAACGTTTCCAGGCCGTTAAAATTGGTTTCTTCCGAGGGCTGATACGTCAGATAAATCAGCAGAACAACAATGAAGTATATAAAATTTCCAAACATAAAATTTCAGAAATGGCTTCTTAGCTCGATTAATTAAAATTACGATAAAAAAAGATCCATTTTTATTTACCGTAATAACGGTCTTTTTCAGAGTAAATACACCCGCAGTACTGCTGCCGGTAAAGCCCCATCTGTCTGGAGCGCTCAATACCTTCCTTCCAGCCTGCCCGAAAATCCTGGTATAAAAACGGCACGCCCACCGATTTGCCGATGGACTCGCCCATCGAGCGGATCAGATCATGCTGCTGCTTTTTACTGTACAGTAACGTTGAAGAGTAGGCGTCAAATTTTCCGCGTTTGGCAATCAAGGCGGTTGACCGCAAGCGGTCATGATAGCAATAATTGCAGCGTTCCGACTCCCGAAAGGCCACGTTCTGGATGAAGCCTTCCAGATCATAGCCGTCCTGATAAATCACTTTGAATTCCATCTGTTCGGCAAAGGTTTCAAGGGCCTCCCTGCGCTTGACGCATTCGGTATACGGATGGATGTTGTGCGGGTAAAAAAAACCCATCACCTCCGTACCTTCTGCTCGCATGGTCTTAATGGGATATATGGCGCAGTTTGCGCAACAGATGTGTAAAAGCACTTTCATGTTCTTTCTCCAAAAATGGCCGTGCCGATGCGCACCAGTGTCGCGCCTTCCAGGATGGCGACTTCAAAGTCACCGGTCATTCCCATGGATAGCTCTGCCATGGACACATTGGGAATACGCCGGCTTTCGATTTCATCCCGCAGTTTGCGCAACGCAGCAAAATATGGACGCACTTTTTCAGGCTGGTAAAAATAGGGCGGCATGGTCATCAGGCCCTGAACGGACAGATGGTTCATCTGGCTGATCGCTGAGATTAAATTCATGGTTTCATCAGCTGCAACACCGGATTTGGTGCCCTCTCCGCTGATATTCACCTGCACCAGGATTTGCTGAATTTTGTCCACTTTGGCAGCCTGTTTGTCCAGTTCCCGGGCCAATTTAAGTGAATCCACCGAATGAATCAAATCAAAGAGTCTGACGGCATATTTGGCCTTGTTGGATTGCAAGTGGCCGATAAAGTGCCAGGAGACCGGGTATTGAATGAGTGCCTTAAATTTTTCGCGCGCTTCCTGAACGTAGTTTTCACCCAGGATGGTTACCCCGGCTTCCAGCGCTTCGCGAACCGCTTCGGGCGCAATGGTCTTGCTGACCGCAACCAGTTGCACGGATTTCGCATCCCGACCGCAGGCTTCCACCGCTTTTTGTATACGCTCTTTTACATTATTCAGTCGTTGTTTCATTTCTTGCTCTTGAAATGATAAGCATGCGAATTACATAATGCGATATTCATCTGTGATCACACCTTCTTCAATCAACATATCAACAACCTCACTCAAGGGCAAACCGACTACATTGGTATAGGATCCCTTGATGCTCTGCACCAAAACAGAGCCTTTACCTTGAATACCGTAGCTTCCCGCTTTGTCGAACGGTTCACCGGTTTGAATATACCGCTCGATTTCCGCATTGCTGAGATTCTTGAAGTGTACCTCTGTTTTCACCGTATCTGTAAAAAGCCGATTTTCCTGTTTACAGCAGATACAATAACCGGTGAATACCTGATGGATTTTACCGCTTAAGTGCCTGAGCATAACTCTGGCTGCATCTGCCGAACCGGGTTTACCGAGAATCTGGTTTTCGATGACCACAATCGTATCGGCCCCGATGACCCAGCTGGACGGATGCTTTTCCGCTATACCGATGGCCTTGGATTCAGCCAGGGTCCGTACAAACACCTCCGGATCCGACATCGTCACCGTGTGTTCGTCAACTTCACTTGGAATAACGGTAAATGTGAGGCCCGCCTGGGCTAATAGATCGCGTCGCCGCGGGGAATTGGAGGCCAGAATCAGCCTGGGATGATCCGCAGTTTTATTCATATCACATACCTACCTTGTTTTTCATGCGAGGTCCACGTTTTAGCAAATGAAATGATCTTTGACAAGCAACCGCGGGTAAGCTTTTGAATAATAATTCTTTTTATAATCTGAAACGCTCAGAATTGTTAAATTTGCTGAGCGCTTGTCG
>JASFIG010000145.1:0-10301 GCA_050122795.1 Desulfobacterales bacterium | reverse complement strand
CAGCGTCATCGATGGACTGTTCGGTGCCGGAATCCAAAGCGAGCTGGCGCAAGATCTGGCGAGGGCTGTAGGACGACACCTGATTCCACGGGCATACGCTCGTGCAGGTGCCGCACTGCAGGCAACTCATAAAGGTTTCACCGACTTGAGCCGTTAGCGCCTCAACATCAACCTTGGAGTCTTTTGACGCCTTTTCTTTGACTGTCGCCAAGAAAATCGCCAGCGGCCGGTAGAAGAGATGAGACCATTTGCCGAAAGGCACCTCGATGACCAGCATCGGCACGGCGATGGCGAGATGAATGACATACATGACATAGGTTCCCATCGGCCACCCGGCCAGACGAATGGCGTGCATCAAAATGCCGCTTAACGTCGTTGCAAATAGCAGGATCAAAAAGAGCCAGTCGGAAAACTCGGAGAAACGGTGGATGGTTTCCTCTTTCTTCAGCCGGCTGCGGAACATTTCCACCGTAATGACAAGCAGGACTCCGGTGGCGTAATAGCCGAAGATACTGGTGAAATGCCAGCTGCTGTCGTCGACCTGGAACCAGCGGATGAAAACGATGACCAGCGTCATCATGGTCATATAGCCGGTGACCAGGATAAAATGTTTCAGCCAGCGACTGCGATCCTCCCCGCATTGCCGCCAGCGCTTTTGAGTCACAAAGTTGATGACGAAGGCTTTTGCTTCAGTAATGTAGAGCCAAAACGGCAGCTTTGTACCGCTCATGATGAAGCGATACATCCGGAAAGCGTTTGACAGCAGGAAAGCCGATAGGATGGTGGCCATGATCAGATCGCCGAGCTCGATCCACAGCACCGGTGCGAAAGAATTGACCGCAACCCGATCGGTGATCACCGGCCCGTGTCCGACTAAAAAGAGCACAACGACCGCCAGGGCAACGACGATCAGTGCACCGATTTCCCAGGCCTCAGAGAGATAAAACCGCCGGGCGAGCCCGGTCCAGTCGTACTGAGCGGTCAGCCAGCGGCGCGTTGCCATCATCGTCTCGGCCGGATCGGCCCCCCGGGGGCAGTCCGCATTGCATTCACCGCAGTAATAGCACAGCCAGGGTACGGGTGATTTGAGCAGCTTGTCCTTCAGCCCCAGCTGAAGATAGCGATATATCTTGCGTGGGAACGCATTCATCCCGCTGGACAGCGGACACGAGGCACTGCAGGTTCCGCACTGCATACAGATGTCCATGTCTCTGGCACCAAATTTGGCGACCTCCTGATACAGGTCGCAATCCACACCGTTGTTCATCAACTTAGATCCATTTGGCTGGTTTGTATTCATCTTCGAACCATCATAACTGTGTTTCTTAAGGCCCAAAATTCAAGATTCTCCCACATCATCGCCCGGGCATTCGGTGGTGGTCGTCAGTCGGTGGACGAGGGCGATCAGTTCTTCTGATTCCAGTGGTTTCTCCAAATAGGCGCCGGGCTCCGGAACCCCCTTGCCGTTGGGCGTGTGTTGAAATTTCTGGTAAAATGAGAAGGTTTTGCGATCAATGGTCGACACCATGATCACCGGAACATCTTTGAGATATTCGTGCGTTTTGAGCTCGCGATACATTTGGATGCCGCTTTCCTTGGGCATTGTGACATCGAGGATGATCAGGGCCGGCCTTTCCCTGGCTGCCATTTGCATCCCTTCTTCTTTATCACCGGCATCGATGGGCTCGTAACCGCAGTTGCCCAGCAAATTGCACAGAAAAATTCGCATATCCAACTCATCATCTACGATCAGTATTTTCTTTCTTTCAATTTCCGGGTCCAAGGTTGTCTCCGGGATGGAATGTTAGGGTTGATTCGGATTGCAGGGGCACCCTTCAGCCAAACACCCGGTGCATAGACTGTGCCATTAATTGAACCCTGGATTATCTTATTGTAATTACTCTAAAAACATAACTTGCCAAACCATAATAGGCACAGGCGCCCATCCAATATTTGCAACACATACAACGCTTTTAAGGCCAGAATATTTAAATTATATAAGTATAATAATTAGTTACAGTCATATATCGCGTTGCGAAACACTAATTGCAACATATATGCAACATTACAACCCCACCATTCAGGTGCACCCAAAGCGCAGACAAAAAGTTCGGGGGCAAAATTTTGGTACGGCTTTTGTTTGTCATTTTACAAACAAAATTTTAATAAACTCTTTTTTTATAGAATATTAATTGATAAATAAGAGGCTGGGGTCGAATCAAAAACGCTCTGTGAAATTATAAAAATGAAGAGGGCATAATCATGGAGATTCAATCAAACCAACATGTCCCCAAAAAATTACCACTCAATATCGCCATCGTCGGTGGCGGCAGAGCCTGTAAGTTTTTCCTGCAACTTCTCAAAAATGAATCCTTTCCTTATTTAAACATCAATCTGGTCGGCGTTTGCGATATTAAACCCGACGCCGAAGGCCTTTTGTTGGCCAAACAAATGGGCATTTATACCACGCCTAACTTGCAGGATTTATTTAACATCAAAGACCTTGACGGCATCATCGAACTCACCAACAGCAAAGAAGTCCTCCTGGAGCTCATCAAAGCCCGACCCAAGACCGTCGGAATCGTGGAGCACAACATCGGCCGCCTTTTGCGGTATCTTTTCTTGATTGATCAGCAACTCAAATCAGCGGAACAGCAGATCAGCCACGAAAAAATGATTTCTGAATTTATCATCCAGCAGACCAACGAACGGGTTGTGGTCCTGAGCCCGGATTTCACCATCTCGGAGGTCAATGAGGCGTATTTGAATTTTGTCGGAAAACCCAAAGAGGACGTTATCGGGGCGCGCTGTTATGAAATTTTATACGGTTTCAACGCACCCTGCTCCAGTTCACAATTCGGGTTTGACTGTCCGATGGTGGAGACGTTAAGGACCGGCGAATCCGCACATGTTATCGTGGATAACCCCAGTTCGCTGGGTGACAAAAGCTATTCTGACATGGTGACCTATCCGGTCAAAAACGCCGACGATGAAGTTACCAAAATCATCGAAATAAGCCGGGACATCACCAAAGAATTGTCTTCCCGCTGGCATGAAAAAGTCGAGCGCTTAAAAGAGGATTACAATCATTTGATCCAGGAAGACCGCATGATTTCGCTCGGGAAACTGGTGGCCAGCTGTGTGCATGAGATCAACAATCCGATCCAGGGGTTGTTGACATTTTCCCGGCTGATGGAGGATATTCTGGCCAAAGGCCAACCCACATCAAAAGATCTGGCAGAATTCAAGGAATATCTGTCGCTGATGACCCCCGAATTAGAGCGCTGCGGCGACATCGTTTCCGGACTGCTTTCATTCTCCCGGGAGACACCGCAGGAATACAAGCGCATCGACCTCAACGACGTTTTACAATCTGTTATCGCCCTGACCGACCACAAGCTGGAGCTTCAGGGCATCGAATTGACGAGACGCCTTTGGTACGAGCCTTTGTGGGTCCGCGGAGATGCAAGCCGTCTGGAGCAATGTCTGCTGAATCTGGTCTTCAATGCCATGGAGGCAATGCCCCAGGGCGGAGAGTTGAAGATGGTGTCTGATGTCGACGCCGCCCGAAAAAAGGTGCAAATAGAAATCCACGACACCGGTGCGGGAATAAAAGCACAACACCTGAACCACATTTTCGACCCCTTTTTTAGCACCAAAGAAGCCGGTCGGGGAACCGGTTTGGGTTTATCCATTGCTTACGGCATTGTCAAAAATCACGGCGGAAAAATCAGAGCTGAAAGTCAGGTCGGCAAGGGCAGTATTTTTTTGATTACATTCCCTTACCTTTCTGTTTCCAGCAATGGGATGGAGAAAAGTCATGAAAAATAAGATGAATATCATGATTGTCGACGATGAAAAGATCGTGCGGGAATCCCTTTTCCATTGGTTCACCAAACTCGGCCATACCGTTGAAAAGGCATCTTCCGGCTTTGAGGCTCTGGAAAGACTCGAAAAAAACCCTTTCGACCTGTTATTTGTGGACATCCGCATGCCCCAGATGAATGGCATCGAATTGCTTGAAAAAGTCAAGCAAGAGTATCCGGACACCGTCGTCATCATCATCACCGCCTACGGTTCCATTGAGACCGCCGTAAAAGCCATGCAGCTGGGTGCCAGCGATTACCTGCTAAAGCCTTTCAAACCGGATTATCTCTCCCTGGCAATGGAAAAGATCACCCAGCAGATGAAACTTTCTTCAGAATACCATTATCTCAAGGGCCGTTTGGAGAAAATAACGCGTTTTGACGATATTATCGGACAGGGCCCGGCGATGACCAAGATATTTGACCTTATTCCTGAGGTAGCCCAAAGCGACTCTACCATTCTGCTGGTCGGGGAAACCGGAACCGGTAAAGAACTGGTGGCCAAAGCCATTCACGCCAAAAGCAAACGATCTCATTTCCCTTTTATCCCAATCAATTGCGGGGCCATTCCGGATTCACTCCTGGAAAGTGAACTTTTTGGCCATCAAAAAGGCGCTTTCACCGGTGCCACCCGTTCCCGCAAGGGTTTTTTGGAAGTTGTATCCGGTGGTACCCTGTTTCTGGATGAAATCGGAGAGGTGAGCTCGAAAATGCAAATTGATCTGCTGCGTGTTTTGGAAGAAAAAAAAATAACCCGTGTCGGGAACTCTTATCCGACCCCGGTGGATTTCAGGCTGATCTCTGCAACGCGACGGGATCTCGAGCAGCAGATTGCGGCCGGACATTTCCGGGAAGATTTTTTTTACCGTATCAACGTCATCACGATCCCGATCCCCCCCCTCAGAGAGAGAAAAGAAGACATCCCCTTGCTGATCGAGCACTTTCTTGAAAAATTCAGCCATGAGACGGCCAAGCAAGTGGACCATATTACCCGGGACACCGTCGAGCGCTTGACCGCCTACGAATGGCCGGGAAACGTCAGAGAATTGGAAAATGCCATTGAAAGAGCCGTTGTGCTTTCCAGATCGCGAACCATCGATATGGCGGATTTTTCGTTTCTGCAGGTGCCCACCGCGATGCCATCAAAGCCCAGGTCGCTGAGGGAAATGGAAAAATATCATATCCAGCGGATCCTGGAAGAATGCGGCTGGAACATTACCCGGGCCGCCAGGATTCTGGACATCAACCGGGTTACCCTTCATAAAAAGATCAAACGCTTCGAGATGCAAAAAGACACTTAAGTGAAGGGTCGGGGAGTCTTTCTATGGGTCCGCGGAATGAATCATCCGCGACTCCATCGTGCAAACTCATGCAAAAGGGGGGCGTAAGGAAAGAACAGATCTCGTAAATAAAATAACTGGATAGATTTAAAAAGACAACCTTATGCCGCAAAGCTGCTTTGGGGTTGCTGGCTGTTCTTTCCCAACGCCCCCTCCCCTCACTTACTTAACATTTTGGAACGCTCAACCCATGAATGCGAAAAAAAGGACAATCGGCGTTGTTGCAGTTGGAGACGTTCCCGAACTTGCGCCCAAAGTGATTGCGGCTCACATTACAGGCTACCTGAAACTTCCGGCGAAAATTCTGACCCCATTGGCCCACCCGGCCTATGCCCTTGATGACACACGTCTGCAGTACGATGCGGGTAAGATTCTGAGTTATTTCGAATCCCACCCGTATGAGCACTTTGATAAAGTTATCGGCGTTTTTAATGTTGATCTTTTTGTGCCCACCTTTACCCATGTATTCGGGGAGGCCAGGCAGGCCGGAATGCACGCCCTGGTTTCACTGTTCAGACTGGCAGAGGGCAGTGCAGGCCACAACCCATCTTCATCTCTGCATTTTGAAAGGGCCGCCAAGGTTGCATTGCACGAACTGGGGCACCTTTTCAATCTTTTTCACTGCGAACATCGAAACTGTCTGATGCATTATTCAGGTGGACTCGCTGATCTGGATGCGTGTCCGCTGTATTTTTGCCGCTATTGCAGCACCTACTTTCAGGACGCACTGAAAAAAACCTAAGTGGTGTCGGTATGCAGAAATTTTTGGATCAAAAGGCGCCAGCCGATATCCGGAAAATGACCGTACACATCTCCGACCAGCTCACCACCGGTGGCTGCCAGGTCTTCATACTCCGGTCCCATAAGCGCCAACAGCTTCTGTCCCTCCATCTCCATCCATTTAACGCTTTCTTCGCCGAAGTAAAGTCCCCTGAGGTTTTTTTTGGGCATATCCGGTTCCAGGATAAACAGCCAGCCCTCATGATACGGATCTTCATGGGTGATTTCCGGATGTTCCTGGGCCTTGTGGTTCACCGCTAAAACCGTGCCCGTCACCGGCGCCAGAACGGCTGCTCTGTGATTATTTCTACCAAATGTCCAGCCAACCTCGTTTTGTTCCAGCTCCTCTCCCAGCGGCGGCAATATCAGGGACTGAATGGCGCCAAAAAGCTTGACCAGGAAATCGTCAAACCCGATTCGCACGCGGCCCCCATGTTCAAATCGAGCCCAGCTGTGACCCAGGTGATAATAATAGCCCTGCGCCAATTTGTACCCGGCGGCCAATCGATATCGCGGCGCCTCGGTTTCCCGCACGAGATCAGCATCATCCAGCATTTGATCAAAGGGGCAATGATAGCACTCATAGTTCAGGGTACAGATCTTGGGGGCTTCAATCCGACCGGTCAGGGCATGGCGGCATGGCCGCGACGCTCCCCGATAGCGCTTTTTCAAATATTGCACCCATTCTGGGGCATGTTTGGCCGTCTCGAAATCCTTGCCTAAACCCATTGCACGACGGATGCCCTTATCAAAAGGGCAGCTGTTGCAATCATAGGCATTATCACAAACCCTGAAGTTAACGACCCCGGCCTTCATCCAAATACATTCATCCTCCACAACCTGGAAACCCATCACCCGTTTTGGATTTTTACCTTTTGTGACCTGTCTTTTCATTTTTATGTCCTCCATAATCCAGATTTACCGAATAAGCGCTGAAGGTGGTAAAGTGCCTGGCAAACAAACCGATTTACTTAATCCGAATTGCAAAGCCGATACCAATAGCGCAGCTAAATTGTTTTTATATATAACCTACCGAATTTATATTAGATTTTGTAATATGGGGGAATGCGATTGAGGAGAATAATTTTTTTTGCGGGGGCCAAACTGATTCATTTGGCTACACATTAACGCAAAGCAGATGAGAAATGGCGCAGTTATCTATTAAATTTAGGCGGTTAATACACTGTAGCCGAAAGCAACAGCATATGTTGTTTTTGTTAACGCATCAGTCCAGGAGGCCATATTTTTTCATCTTGCGCCATAGGGTGGTGCGGTCGATACCCAGCGCGCGGGCGCTTTTATGGCGATGCCAGTTGTGTCTTTGAAGTGCGGCCAGAAGTTTATCACGCTCCTTGTTGTCCGATGATAAACCGGACCTGGCAGCGGCGGTCGGCACTGCCGGGCCAGCTGCCGGTCGGGCCTGAAGATATTCAGGCAAATGGGTGGGAAGGATTTTATCTTCCTGGCAGATGATCAGGGCGTGCTCGAGAATGTTTTCAAGTTCTCTGACATTCCCGGGATAAGGGTAGTTCAGCAGAAGCTCCATGACTTTCTCGGAAATCTCGGGCGATCGGACATTTCTGGCCACACACAGACGCCTGAGTATGTGACCGATGAGAAGGGGCAGATCCACTCGGCGATCCCGCAGCTCCGGCAGTTCGATTCGAAATACATTCAGCCGATAATAGAGATCCTCTCTGAAAAGCTGTTTTTCAACGAGCTTGCTTAAATTACGATTTGAAGCGGATATGATGCGCACGTTGACCTTAACGGTGTGCTGACTGCCCAGACGATAAAATTCCTTATCTTCCAGCACACGCAATAATTTGGCTTGCAGGGGCAGGGGGAGATCGCCGATTTCATCCAGGAAAATGCTGCCGCCATCAGCCTCTTGAAACCGTCCCGGTTTATCTCTTTCAGCTCCGGTAAATGCGCCCTGGACATATCCGAACATTTCCGATTCAAGCAAATTGTCCGGGATGGCGGCGCAATTGACCTTTACCAGGGGTTTGTCGGCGCTGCGACTGGCCGAATGGATCACTTTGGCGAGTAGATCCTTACCGGTACCGGTGGAGCCCTCTATCAATATGGTGGCATCGGTGGCTGCGATCACATTGATCATGTCAAAAATTTTTTGCATGGCCGGGCTCTTGCCGATCATGTCGTGGTAGGTGTAGCGGTCCCGCATGGCCTGATCGAGTTGACGGACCAGCGTCATGTCATGAAACATCGCCAGCCCGCCGATCACGTTTCCCTTTTCATTTCGCAGCGCCATATAGTTGGCGCGAATGGGGATCGTCACGCCGTCCTGGGTGATCATCTTTCCCTGCCGGCTGCTGCGGGACTGCCCGTCAGCGATCGTTTCTTTCAAAAGACGGATTTCGCGGGCGTCTTCATCTTCAAACAGCGCTGAACAGTCTTTGCCCAGTATCTGACGGCGGCTGTAACCGGATATTTTTTCGGCCTCAGTGTTAAAGAACGTAAAATGGCTGCCCCGGTCGATGGTGAATATGCCGACGTCCAGGTTATCCAGGATAATTTTCATACTGCGTTCTTCGTAGTGAATCCGATCAATAAGATCGGCAATGGGAGAGTGGTCCTGCAGGATGGTCATACATCCAACCACCCGGTGGTCGGGCCCGAAAACCCGGGTGGCCATGCGCGTCACGAAATGAGCGCTTTCATCTTCATCAAAAATTTGAATGATGGGCTCGTCGGTACTCAATTCCCCGGGTGTTCTAAAGGGACACTTTGCCAGACAGGGAACACCCACAAAAACTTCCCGGCAATCTTTGCCGACCGCTTCGGTGTTTTTGAGCCCCATTAGTGCTTGTGCGCTCAGGTTCATCGAGGAAACCTGCCGCTGGGTGTTGACGGTGAAAGCACCGATATTCAATTCATCCAGGATTTGCAGCCATTCGTCACATAAAATGCGATCACCGATTTTATCAGAGAATATTTCCATCATCATTGCCCGGATGCACGACCAGCGCCTTGCGTTGATCATTCAGCGTTGCTGCTGTGAAATGAAGGCTTCAATTTTGTTGTTTTGAACAAGCTGCAACAGCCTCATTCACTTTTGGGAGCGTTGGCAACCGGCAGCGCGAGCATAAAGGTGGTGCCATCTCCCGGCCGGCTCTCAACGCTGACCTTACCATTGTGACGCTCAATAATTCCGTAAACTGTAGAAAGGCCGAGCCCCACCCCATAACCTTCTTTCTTGGTGGTGAAAAAGGGCTCGAAGATATGCGTTACATTATCAGGGGAAATGCCGAGTCCGGAGTCTTTCACCGTAACGATCACCCGGTCATTGGCCGCATCATGGCGGCCGTCAATTTTGAGCATGCCGCCGTCCGGCATGGCATCCAGCGCGTTAAAGATCAGATTGATGACACATTGCTGCAGCTGATTGAAGTCACCGATAACCGATGGCATTTTCGGTTGAACACTGGATTCGATGCGAACGTTGCCCAGCTCCAGCTTGTGCCGGCTTAGCAGGATGCTGCGCTGCAAGAGCTCATCGATGTCAACCTGGCCGAAATTTGGTGGCGACATTCGGGAAAAACTCAGCAGGCCGGAAACAATCTGGGAACAGCGGCTGATTTCAGTTTCGACCAGGTTTAGATAGCGTTGAAATTTTTCAATTTGCTCCTGTGACGGTGCACCCTGCCGTAAAATGCGGATCATCAGCCGCAGATAATTTAAGATTCCGGACAGCGGGTTGTTGATTTCATGCACCACGCTGGCAGCCAATCGTCCCAGAGACATCATTTTGGCCTGATGCAGGATACGGGCCTGATCCTCCACTTCTCTTTCCAGCTTGCGGATTTTCCGCAGATCCCTGAAAAAACAAACCCGTCCATTTTCCCGCCCCGCCTCGAACAGGGTGACAGCCGATACCTGAACCGGAATGTCATGGCCGGACTTGCTGTGCAGAATGCTTTCGAAAAGAAAAAGCCGGTTTTTGCCGCCATAGGTCTCCGCGGCCATCTGTTCCTGGAAACGCTTTTTTTCTCCGGCCGGAAAGAAATCCGCAAACTTCATCTGGTGGATCGCCTCTGCTTTTGAATATGCCAGCATTTGCTCCATACCACGATTGTAAATCACCACGGTATCGGTCTCATCGCATCCTAAAATGCCGTCCATGGAGCTTTCGATTAAATTTCTCTGAAATTCAATGGTCTTTAGCAGTTGCTGGCTGGTCTCGGCTTTCTCTTTTTCAAGCAGGGCGGTGTAATCCTTCAATTGTTTTCTGGAAACATAGCGGTCTTTGGCCCGCTTGAGCGCAAGCGTTAAGGCTTCATCGCTGACCGGT
>JASFIG010000144.1:0-10301 GCA_050122795.1 Desulfobacterales bacterium | reverse complement strand
CTGTGGCGACTGGTCTTTATCAACAATGGTGTAAAACTCACCGTTGAGGGATCCGAGGTCCTGGCGGAACTCAAGCAGCTGCAGGACCATGGACTCCAGATTCTGGTCTGTGGCACCTGCTTGACCCACTTTGACCTTCTTGAGCACAAGCAGGTCGGTGAAACCACCAATATGCTGGATATTGTGACGGCCATGCAGCTGGCCGACAAGGTCATTAACTTATAGCACCTCTTTGCAGACCCCCTCCGCTGTCTCTCGCAGGGCGTTTCGCGCCTATTCTGATGGCACGCAACGTCTACGCTTCTTTGCCGAATGGTTGATATCGTGTTTTTGATTTTCGAAATTTTGCGAATGATGAGTTCGAACTTTTTCTAACTTCCCGCCTCTCCACGAAACCATCCCGATCGAAACTAAACATAACTGTCTGTAATTCAATAATATCCAGAAAACAGCCCTCAATGGCATGTATCATGCACATTTTGCTTTCCAAATTAACCGAATATCTTGCAAATCATTGAAAAGATCAGCGGGCCCTGCGGCCACCGTCATTTTTTTGATAATTGAAGCCATCACGTCTTTACCATTTCAGTGCATTAACAATAAGCGCTAACCATCAGCATGAAGGAGGATTCCCATGGCAGAAAAAACGGAAACAGAAGCGCCCAAAGCCAAGAAATTAGCCGATCCTGTGGCGGCCACCATTGATCCGGCCAGTCAGCAGATGATTCAACGCGCCCATGACCTGGGGGTGGAGACCGCCTTCGATCGAGCTGTTACGCTGAAACCCTGCAATATCGGGAACCAGGGGATTTGCTGCAAAAACTGCGGCATGGGGCCCTGCCGCCTGCCGCTTCCCAAAGGCGGCATTGAAGGTGAAGACACCCGCAAAGGGATTTGCGGCGCAACGCCCAACACCATCGCAGCCCGCAATTTTATCCGCATGATTGCCGGCGGTGCGGCCGCGCATTCGGATCATGGTCGTTCGGTGGCAGAAGTTTTCATGGCCGCTGCGCGCAAAGAAACCGACGCCTATAAAATAAAGGACACGAAAAAGCTTATCGAAGTGGCCCGGGTGCTGGGTGTCGACACAACGGTAGAGGTCGACGGCCAGCAGCTCGATCGGGATCTGGATGAGATCGCCGTAGAAGTCGGTGAAAAGGCGCTCAATGAATGGGGCAAGGCCGAGGGTGAGCTGCTTTTTGCCAAGCGTGCCCCCGAGACGCGTTATGAGCTGTGGAAAAAGCAGGGGGTTTTACCGCGCAACATCGATCGCGAAATCGTTGAAATTATGCACCGCACTCACATCGGCGTGGATCAGGACTATAAAAATCTGATGAAACAGGGCACCCGGGCGGCCATCGCCGATGGCTGGGGCGGCTCAATGCTGGCCACCGAGCTGCAGGATATTCTTTTTGGAACGCCGTATCCGCTGGCATCCGAAGCCAATCTCGGGGTCATGAAAGAGGACATGGTCAACATCGTCATCCACGGTCACGAACCGGTTTTATCCGAGATGATCGTTGCGGTCGCCCAGGAAAAAGAAATGCATGAATATGCACTATCCAAGGGCGCCAAGGGCATTCAACTTTCCGGTATCTGCTGTACGGCCAATGAAATTTTACAGCGCCACGGCGTACCCCTGTGCGGTACCTTCCTGCAGCAGGAGTTGGCCATCATCACCGGTGCCTGTGATGCCATGGTGGTCGATATTCAATGTATTTTTCAGAATCTGGCCAACGTGGCCAAATGCTTTCACACCAAACTGATCACCACCCACCCGATTGCCCGCATGGAACAGGACAATGTCATCCACATCGAATTTGACGAACATCATGCGCTGGAGGATGCCGAAAGAATCGTCAAGCTGGCGATTGACAATTTCGGAAACCGCAAATCCGAGGTGATGATCCCCAAGCAAAAATCGCCCATTGTGGCCGGATTCGGGGTGGAATCCGTCGAATACCACCTGGGCGGGGTGTTTCGTGGATCCTACTACACCTTGAATGACAACATTATCAACGGCCGCATCCGCGGCATCGGCGGCGTGGTCGGATGCAACAACGTCAGGACCCGGCACAACGAAAGTCATATCCGGATCGTCAAGGAGCTCATCAAAAATGATGTGATCGTATTGACAACCGGTTGCAATGCGATTGCCTGCGCCATGGAGGGGTTGCTGACCCCGGAATCCGCCCGTGTTTTTTGCGGGCCGGGTCTGGCCGAGGTTTGTGAGACCGTCGGGATTCCGCCCGTGCTGCATCTGGGGTCCTGTGTGGACAACAGCCGCATCCTGCTGGCAGCCGCCGAAGTGGTCAAAGCCGGCGGCCTGGGCAACGACATCAGCGACCTGCCGGCAGCCGGCAGCGCGCCGGAATGGATGAGCGAAAAAGCCATCAGTATCGGCCATTATTTTGTAGCTTCCGGCGTTTACACGGTATTCGGGGTCACCCTTCCGGTATCCGGCGCACCGGTATTCAAGGACTACCTGTTCAGGGAATTTGAAAAAATGTACGGCGGGATGTGGGACCTGGAGGTCGACCCAATTAAACATGCCCGCAAGATGATCGCCCACATCGACAGGAAACGCAGCGAGCTCGGCATCGACAGGGCCAGAGAACGGATACTGGTGGACATGGCCGCGCGCCGGGAGCTCGAATCGGCCTGATATTAATTTTACGAAGACAGGGTCTTGCCAACACACGAGATCACAATGGGACCTTTCTTTATGCCGGCTTTTATACTGAAGACCGGTCGTTAAATTAAAATCTAAAAGGAGGAAATGAGCTATGGATGCGTTAGCAATTATGGTACTGGCATTTGCCGGGTACATTGTCATGTACCAGTTGTACGGCAAATACATCGGCCGCAAGATCTTTGCCCTGTCCGGCGCTGCCAAGACACCGTCGGTCGAGCTCGAGGACGGCCGGGATTATGTGCCCACCAAAAAAGAGGTCATCTTCGGGCATCATTTCACGTCGATTGCCGGCACGGGTCCCATTGTCGGCCCGGCGATCGCCATTATCTGGGGCTGGCTGCCGGCGATGCTGTGGATTTTTGTCGGCAGTATCGTCATGGGGGCGGTGCATGATTTCGGGGCCCTGATCATTTCCATGCGCAACCAGGGCAAATCCATTTCAGAATACACCGCCAAGTATGTCAATAACCGAACCAAGTTTTTCTTCTTTCTGATCGTCTTTCTGGAGCTGTGGATCGTGATCGCCATCTTCGGTCTGGTGATCGCGATTATTTTTTCCATGTATCCCCAGTCGGTGCTGGCGGTCTGGCTGGAGATCCCCATCGCCATCTACCTGGGACATTTGATCTACAAAAAAGGCAAAAACGTGATGGCCTGGTCGATCTATGCGGTGATTGCCATGTATGTGTGCGTGTTTCTCGGCCCCTATCTGCCGTTTAAAATGCCGGCGATTGCGGGCATGCCGCCCACCGGCGTGTGGACCATTATTTTGTTGACCTACGGTTTTATTGCCTCGGTACTGCCGGTGACCACCTTGCTGCAGCCGCGGGATTTTATCAATTCTCATCAGCTGGTGATTGCTATGGCGTTGCTGGTTTTAGGCGTGTTGTTTGCCAGCTTCGGGGGTAATCTTGAAATTGTGGCGCCGGCCGTGCAGATGTCGCCGGCCAAAGCACCGCCCATGTGGCCCTTTTTGTTTATCACGATTGCCTGCGGGGCGATATCGGGGTTTCACTCCCTGGTTTCATCGGGCACATCGGCCAAGCAGGTGCGCAGTGAAAATGATTCTCTTTTTGTGGGTTATGGATCCATGTTGATGGAAGGCACCCTGGCGACGCTGGTTGTGATTGCCGTGGCCGCCGGAATTGGCCTGGGCTATACCACCAAGGCCGGCGAGACCCTCACCGGTGTTGCTGCCTGGACGACGCACTATGCTTCCTGGGCCGCAGCCGCGGGCCTGGGTTCCAAGGTTGCCGCTTTTGTGGACGGCTCCGCCAATATGATCATGACCCTGGGTATTCCCAAAACATTTACCCTGGCGATCATGGCGGTTTTTGTGGCCTCATTTGCCGGCACCACCCTGGATACCGCCACCCGTATCCAGCGCTACGTGATCGGCGAGCTGGGCAACAGCCTCAAGCTGCCGGCGCTGAACAACCGCTGGACGGGAACCGCCATCGCCGTGGGGACGGCGCTGATATTGGCCTTTGCCACCGGCGCCGACGGAAAGGGCGCGTTGAAGTTATGGCCCCTGTTTGGCGCCGTCAACCAGACGCTGGCGGCACTGGCGTTGATTATCATCACCCTGTATTTGAAAGCCCGGGGTGGCTTGAAATGGATGATTGCCGGCCTTCCGGCGATTTTCATGGCGGTGATGACCATCTGGGCGGTTATTATGAACCAGGTGCAATTCGGTGCCACCCACAATGTGCTCTTGCAGGTGATCAATATCTGCATTCTTTTCGTGGCGCTATGGATTGTCGTCGAAGGTGTGATCAAGTTCTTTGTAACCCATGAAGCGCCGCCGCCGGAGCCGGCGCCGGCAACAACATAGGCAAATACCGGCAAAATGGAATGGTATAATGGCGTGCTGGCAGAACGGGCATCTGGGCGACCGCAAATACGCCGATGCCTGCGCCAGCACGTCATTGCCGAGCGCGCCAGGGCAGCTGAGGCCAAATCACTAAAATGCTCTGCGCAAACGCCTTTAAACCGGATGCCTGGTTTTTGGCCGGAGTCAAAAGGCATAAACGAAGGACCATCAATAATGGTGGCTGAACTCAAAAGGACCTATTTTATCATTTTAATACCCTCCATCCCGGGATTTTTGCTTGTTTATGGCGCGAAGGCATTCGATCTTTTTAGAATCGATCGAGATGCGGGCCTCACGAACATACTGGGGCCCGCCATTTTTATTTTATGTGTCGCCTTGGCGATCGCATTACCGATGTTTTACAGGGCGCTCTTTGCCCATCAAAAACGTGACCAAAAAATGGTTTCAGAAGTGGAGTTTATCAAATTTGAAAGGCGCCTGATGGTTATTTCGCTGGTAACGCCTTATCTGGCGTTAGTCGCTTACACATTGGAATTTCCAAAGTTCTACACGACCGCTGCAATTTTGATGGGGCTTTATGCCATTTACTATTTCTTCCCCTCTAAAAGACGACTGGCGCTCGACCGGCGTATTTTTAGAGTCAGAGGAAACTCGCATTCGAATATCTGAAATGAATGTGATCTCGCTATCAAAGGCCATTAAAGATAAAATCATCGCGGCGTTCAAGATTAGCGATGAAGTCATGCGCGGCAAGGCTGTCGAGACCATCGAATACGAGGTCGAAGAGCTGGATAATATTTTTGCCATTCTGGTGCTGGGAGCATTCATCGGCATACCATCGCCGCCGATCCACATCACGATGGAACTGTTACCCGTTATGGATCAAGAATTTAAGATCATGCTGCAAAAGGTAACCACTGCGCACGATCCGTTGGGGGATTTGTTTTCGGTGCTGGACATCGATTAAGGATAACTTCAAACTAAAACTCACCAGGAGCACAGAGATACAAAATTCCTGTCTGTCCCGGTGGCTTTGTGGCAACTGCACAACACATGGACCCTGAAATCCAATTTTTTATCGGCAAAGGCGGTGTGGGGAAATCGACCACCTCCGCTGTCGCGGCCATCCAACTCGCGCGAAATGCCCGAGATACCCTGCTGGTTTCAATGGATCCGGCCCACAACCAGTGCGATATTTTCCAAAAAAAATTTTCCGAAAAACCCAAACGTGTGGCCGACCACCTGCACGTCAAAGAAGTCGATGTCGACTACTGGATCGAAAAATATTTGGAAAAAACCGAAAAAACGATCAAGCAAACCTATACCTATGAGAGTGCATTCAATCTACAAAATTATTTCAACGTTCTGCAGTTCTCGCCGGGCCTTGAAGAATATGCCTTACTTTTAGCTTTTGAAAATGTCCTTCACACTTACAAAAATAAAGATATCATCATTTTCGACATGGCCCCCACCGCCCTCACCCTGAGATTTTTTTACCTGCCGTCGATCACCTTAATCTGGCTGGAGGAGCTGGTCAAACTGAGGAATCAAATTTACGCCAAAAAAGAAATAATATCCAAAATAAAGGTGTTTGGTAAAGAAATCGAGCAGGACAAGATAAAGGATAAGTTGAAACGCTTGATTCACGAATACGAGCACCTGCGTGATCATTTTCTGGCAGCAAAAACCCGCATAAATCTGGTCATGAACGACGACGATTTATCCTTTTCGGAAGCCTTCCGTATCAAACAGAAATTGAAAGATATTGGAATTGATATTGCTGCAGTTGTCATCAACAAAATGCAACACAATAAAATTCCTGCAAAAGTAAAAGATGAATTCAAGACCCAAAAAATAGCCCTATTTCCGCTATCAGCAAAAAATTTACTGGGCTATGAAGTGCTCAATGAATACATCAACTTAAATCTGAAAACATTTTTATGCAATTAATCGAATGTGCCGTTGTCACTCAGCCGGCACCCGTACGGAAAGGATGCTATCATGGACAAAAGGATAAATCGATTCAAAATCTGTGATTTCCGGTTTTTCCCCTATTTGATAACCGTATTTGACCGTCTACCGCAAACGGTGCGGGATGAAGTTCTCAACGATGCGCATTTTCAGATATTGGCTGATGAGGATATGTTCAATGCCGGTGCGCTACGTTATGACTTTCGGAAGCCGGTCAACGTGCTGGTTTATTTAAATTCGAAGATCGTCTCAGCGCCCAAACACCAAATCATTTATACCATCGCCCACGAGATCGCAAGATATGTTTTACGCGCGCATAAGGGGAGATCTCAATTTTGCGAAAAAGACATACAAGATTTGCTGGTGAATTGGGGATTTGAAACAGAAGTAGAGGCTGTTCGGTACGACCAAGCGATAACCGAATCAGATGGCTTTAAAACGGGCTATGATTGGGCCAAAAAACAGAGTAAAGATTATCTGATGCAGCATTTTGGTCTCTATTTTGACGAGTGGAATGAAAGAGGCCTGGGAAAAAAGCCAAGCAATGTATTGGATAAGTTAGACCTGCGGGCTGAAGCCGATTCAATCTTTGATCATGTTGTTCCATTAAAAAATGGGAAGCGGATTGAATCTAACGAGGATATAATTTCAGAAACGGTTTCATTAAGAAAAGCAATGTTGGCGGGTATTATGGTGGCGGTCAACGAATTTAAGGCGAGGGACGTATCGATTCATTAAGATAATAGGATGCGCCATTGTTTAATTTCCTGCCTGTAAGGCCGCTATCGATTTTATACAAATTCGCCACGAACCGAAGGGAAAAGAAGGCATTATGATCAGCTTTGGACCTGTGCCTTCCAGACGGTTGGGTCGCAGTCTGGGAATTAATAATATTCCAGCCAAAATATGCACCTATTCTTGCGTTTACTGTCAGGTGGGCAAAACCACCAGAATGCAGATCGATCGAGCTCCGTTCTACCAGCCGGAAGAAATTCTTAGAGATGTTGAAAACAAAATCGAAAAGGCACAGCAGAAAGGCGAATCGATTGACTATCTGACCTTTGTGCCCGATGGGGAGCCCACTCTGGATGCCAATCTTGGAAAGGAAATCGAACTATTAAAGCCGCTGGGATTTAAAATAGCCGTCATCACCAACGGCTCGCTTATCTGGCGGGAAGAAGTGAGATCAGAGCTGGCGAAAACGGATTGGGTTTCCCTCAAAATTGATACGCTTGCTGAAAAGAACTGGCACCGGATCAATCGCCCGCAGCGTTCTCTGAAGCAGAAGGCCATTTTGAGAGACATGGCTGCATTTGCTACGGATTATTCAGGAACCCTGGTAACGGAGACCATGCTTGTTAGAGGTCTCAATGACGGCGCAAAGAGCCTGCGAAAAGTTGCCGTCTTTTTGAACCACCTCCAACCCCGTAGGGCTTTTCTATCCGTTCCCACAAGGCCGCCCGCAGAGAAGTGGGTGCGACCGCCTGAGGAGAATGTCTTAAACCGGGCCTTTCAGGTCTTAGACGAAAAGCGATTTCAGGTGGAGTATCTGATCGGTTATGAAGGCAATTCCTTTGCCTTTACGGGTGATGCCGAGAATGATCTGTTGAGCATTACCGCCGTGCATCCCATGCGGCAGGATGCGGTCAATGAATTTTTGTTGCGGGCCGGTGCGGATTGGCAAATTGTTCACCAGTTGATGACTCACGGCCAACTTATTGAAACTGTATACAAAGGAAAGAAGTTTTATCTGCGAGATATCCAATACGGTTAATTAGGTTTTGATGGACCCATATCAAAGATAGATTTTTATTTTTAAATTTTGCGAAATTCTATTTCTCAATCCTTCTAAAACCTGCATCAAAGCAAAAAGCAAACAAACGTAAATAAGAATTAATCATCTGGATTTATTATAAAATTCAGATTTCACGCTTTTGGCATATTTTATGCTCATCATAAATTAACGAAGGAATGTTCATCCATTCATATACAAAATGGAGACAGCCTGCTAGAGGAGGACCTATGTACAAAAAAATACTGGTTCCTTTAGATGGATCACAATGCGCAGAGGAAATTTTGGATCCTGTTGAGAATCTGGCCAAGGGATGCGGAGCAAAAGTGCTTCTGCTCCAGGTTGTGGAAGAGCCCTTTATGTTGGGGTATGATGAGGTCGTTGACGTATCGACACGACACCAGCAAAATCGACGGCGCAATCATATCGAATCCTATTTAAGGGGGATAGAGAAAAGATTTCAAGAAAAAGGAATTGAAACCAAGCATTACATCGCCTATGGGTCTGTGGTGGGGTCTCTTTTGGTCACTGCCGAAAAAGATGATGTGGATCTCATCGCATTGGCTAGCCATGGGTTGGACGGTTCCTATCAAAACATGTGCCGAAGTGTTGCCACCTGCCTTTTACAGAGATCGAATTACCCGATTATGGTCATCAGAAACTATAATAAGGAAGCCATTTGATAAAGGGATCGAAATGCCGATTTATGAATATGAGGGCAAAAATGTGGCGCCGTACCTGAAATTCTGACGAAACCACTGGGCATTGAATATATGCTGACTGTTGACAAAGATACACGAACTCAATCTGAAATTTTTAAGGCCATGTCAACGGCCGATTTCTATCCTCATGCTGTTGAAAAGATCGAGCAACGGGATACGATTATTTCAAAGGTATTTTTAACGGGTCCATATGCTTACAAGATCAAAAAGCCGGTCAATCTGGAATATCTTGATTTCACAACCTTAGAAAGCCGAAAATATTATTGTGAACAGGAAGTCATCTTAAATCAGCGTCTGGCACAGGATGTTTATCTGGGTGTTGTTCCGATCACGTTTGAAGACGGGAAGTATCGTCTCACCGGATCCGGCACTCCCACTGAATACGCGGTCAAAATGCACCAGCTGACCGGGCGCCTCTCCATGCGGAACTTAATGCGCCGGGGAAAACTCGACCGCGATTCGATCGATGCGCTGGCACGGAAGCTGGCCGAATTTTACCAGCAGGGCGCCTCTGACAAACAAATCAATACCTTCGGGTCCTGGCAGACGATCTGGGCCAACTGTGAGGAAAACTTTCGGCAGGCGAAACCCTTTGTCGGAGAAATCATCGACGAGCGCAAGTTCCAAATTATTCGTGCCGCCACCCGGGCCTTTTTGATTCGACGCCATGCGCTTTTTGATAGGCGTGTTGAACGGCAGAAAATACGAGACTGCCACGGTGACCTGCGGAGCGGACACATTTATTTTTCAGACGGCATTCAGATCATCGATTGTATCGAATTCAATGACCGTTTCAGATATGCGGATGTCACTTCGGACCTTGCCTTCCTGGCCATGGATATCGATTTTGAAGGGCATCCGGAAACTGCCCGGCAACTGGTAGACCAATACGTGGATTATACCCAGGATCGGGAATTGTTTGTTCTGCTCGATTTCTACAAGTGCTATCGCGCTTTGGTCAGAGCGAAAGTGAATTGTTTCCGCCTGCAGCAAAACAATGATGCAGACCATGATACGCCCGGAAGCATCAGAAAAACACGGCGCTACGTAGATTTGGCCTTTCGGTATGCCGTTCAGTTTACGCGCCCGACGATCTGGGTCATCTGCGGCTTGCCGGCATCGGGTAAGAGCACGATTGCCGGCGAGCTCGCCACAATACTCAGGGTGGCTGTCCTGCGCTCGGATGTGGTGCGCAAAGAATTGTTTGGTCTGGATCCGGAAGCGCCCCAAATCGAAGCATTTGAAGAAGGTATTTATTCAAAAGAGGCCAGCAGCCATACTTACGCT
>JASFIG010000143.1:0-10435 GCA_050122795.1 Desulfobacterales bacterium | reverse complement strand
ATCAAGAGCCATCCGAATCTAAATAGCGGCTCCCCGGAGAATCCGCATCCTTATGTTGATATTCAGCCGCTTTATGATAAAGGTGTGATGCTGCCAGCAATTTTTCTGGTTACCGAAACAAAATGAGAAACGCAGCATGGGGTCATAATTTCAACTCTTGGATAAATGCGTGACAAATAAGCCAACAAAGAGAGAACCCCATGTTTTTCCACATACTGTGCCCGGCTGATTTGAAGGATCGGGCCTATATCACTCTTAATAGTGCGGCTCATATTGCTAATTAAAGCTATTAATTTTAGAAAGGCCGACATCTGAAAGGAGACAGGTAAAATGGCGAAAGAAAAAGTGAAACATTTGAGCGGTGTATTTGCTTCTGTATTTGCCCACGCCGGGCACATTTCAAAGGAAGACGCAAAGGAGATCAGCGGTCTGGATGATCATGCATTTGAACACGCCTATGATAAAGCATCCAGCATCGCCGAAAACGTCATGCAGCATGAAGGTGAAAAAATGGATAAGTTCCTGGAGCATTTTGCAAAAGAGATTGAAAATTACATGGAGCATTTCGGCGGGAAGTTGTTCAAGTAGATACGCCGGCAAAGGCGCGGAATCTAAAATTCGGATTGTTGCAAAACATTAAAGATTTGCGTATGCATTATTCAATTGAGGATATCTCTGTTTCCGTCTCTTTTGTATACCTAAATTGTCACCAGGTTTGCTGGAAATCTGAAGTTTCAGGGTAGAAGATAAAAATGACATGAATGATCAGGTGAAAAATAAACGGAGTATTTCCCTTTCCACCCAAATCTTGATTGGCTTAACGCTCGGGCTACTCACCGGCTTATTTTTCGGAGACAAGGCATCTGCACTTGCCATTGTCGGCAAAGCTTACATTGGCCTGATTCAGATGTCGATCCTGCCATACATGGTGGTATCATTGATGCTCGGTATCGGCTCTTTAAGCTATGAGAAGGCCGGAAAGCTTGCGATCACAGGGGGGATCGTTTTGGTCGGGTCCTGGTTGTTGGCTTTTACAATCGTTTTCCTAATGCCCCTGGCCTTTCCTTCCATCAAGGCCGGCTCTTTTTTCAGTAGCAGCCTGGTTGAAGTCGCCGAGGTGGACTTTATCGATCTTTACATCCCCGTCAATCCCTTCAGTTCACTGGCTCGCACAGTGGTGCCGGCGGCAGCCGTATTTAGCGTTGCCTTTGGGATTGCGCTCATCGGAGTTGAAAACAAACAGAGCCTTTTGGATATTTTGTCTGCCACGTCAAAGACGCTCACCCGTATCGCGATGATGGTGGTAAAGGTTACCCCCATGGGTGTTTTCGCCATCGCAGCGAACGCGGCCGGGACTATGACCATCGAAGAGTTTGGCCGGTTACAGAGCTATATCATACCCTTTATTGTCGCAACCCTATTATTGACTTTTTGGATTATACCGGGGTTGGCTACCGCACTCACACCGTTTACTTACCGTGACATCATCAAATCTAGCCGTGATGCATTGACCACCGGTTTTGTCACAGGCAACCTGTTTATTACGCTGCCTATGCTGGTGGAAAACGCCAGAAAACTATTTGAGGATCGTCGCATAAAAAATGATGACACAGACAACTATGTTGAGGTACTGGTGCCGACATCCTTCAATTTTCCCAACATCGGCAAACTACTGACATTGCTCTTTGTTCTTTTTGCCGGCTGGTTTGTGGGTAAAAGTGTTGCGCTTGCAGATTATCCAGGATTTGCGGTGTTGGGGCTCTTTACACTGTTTGGTGGCGTGGATTTAGCACTGCCTTTCCTGTTGGACCAGATGAAGATTCCTTCAGACATGTATCAGCTTTATGTTGTTACAGGCGTCCTCAACAGCTGGTTTGCGACCCTTCTTGCCGTCATGAACCTGTTCGCCTTTACCCTGGTGGCTGCATGCGCGGCAATTGGTGCAGTGAGAATCAATTGGTCACGTATTTTCAGCTTTGCCATAATTTCGTTAATAATTTTTGCCGCCGTCCTTTTAGGAACGCGTTTCATGCTGTCTGTAATGGTAAGTAAAGAAGACCTTACACGACGCACCCTGATGCACGCTGAGATTAAAGATCCACATAAGGACAATATCAAAGAGATCGGCCCAAAAGAGACGATCGCACCAAAAAACCCGCTTAAGTCCATCATCAAGCGCGGCAAGCTGAGGGTAGGCTACCATCCCGAGAACCTGCCATTTTCTTTTGTTAACGACAGGGGTGATCTGGTTGGATTCGATGTAGAGCTAATGTATGTGCTGGCACGAGAGCTGAAGGTAGAGGTGGAGTTTGTCGAGTGGACTTACAAAACGATATTTAGCGACCTCAATCAGGGTAAATTTGATATCGCGATCGGTGGATTGATCGTTAATGCGGAGCGGCTTACCAAGGCCAATTTCTCGAATCCCTATGTCAATATGACCACAGCTTTAGTGGTTAAAGACCACCGGCGCAATGAGTTCAATAGTTGGCGTGCAATAGACAAAAACCTGAATGCTCGCATAGGGGTGGTAGGGGAAAAACGGGCAAAAGATGTCAAAAGGTACTTACCGAATACCGAGGTCGTTCTCCTGGAAACTTATAGAGATTTTTTTACAGACAACCCAAAAGAAGTTGACACACTTCTCATCAGTGCGGAGGCAGGATCAGCCTGGACGATCCTCTATCCCACCTATTCCGTTGCGGTGCCGGAGCCTCATTTAAAATCAAATGCTGCCTTTGCCATACCGCTGGCTAGTTTGGATTTTGAAGATTTTGTTAATGACTGGCTGCAAATGAACCAGACCAGCGGAATTATTGACAAATTATACAAAAAATGGATTTTGGGTATGGAGGCGGAGCAGAAAAAGGGACGCTGGTCAATTGGGCGAGACCTACTTGGTTGGTGGGAGTAAGCTATCCGCTTCCGGGTGCCACTGCTGCGATGTAAAGGCTGTTTGCTATATTTCCCTCCTGATGGATCAACGTCCGGCGGATTTTTCAAAAATGTTATCATTCACATCAGTTAAGTCAACAATAGAGGCCCTGGGCTATTTAGGATAGGTATCAACCATCTATGAATTGATCAGATTTCGCAATAAGGCACGAAGTCCACAATTCGATAGCGTCAAAAATAGTTTAGATTGGATTTAGTAAGATTTATTGGCTTCAGTGTTAATTTTAGCAAAATATGATTCCACATTTATCCTTTCTCTGCGCATTAAATTATTGAAATTCTATCCAGTTATGCTTATTTTTTTGAAATTATTATTTTTCACCATTCATGGATGACGAATATGATGAATCCCATGCATAAATATCTGACCATTGCCATCCTGGCGGTTTCTATCTTTATCTCAGGCTTAAGCGCTGATCTTTTGAGCGCACAGAGCTCGGCGCCAGAGCCGATGGTAACCCTCACACCTGAAGAACAAGCCTGGCTTAGGGCGCACCCGGATGTCACATTCGGTTTCACATACTCTTTTGAACCATTTCTGATCAAGGGTGTTAAGGGTCAAGACACCGGCATGATGGTAGACTTATTGAAGGCACTGAACTCGCAATTTGGCACCCAGTTTACGCTGGAAGTCGATTCCTGGCCGGTGATACTGGAAAAGGTGAAAAATAAGGAAATGGGGGCCGTATTGGGTGTTGCCCTTCACACGGCCGACGCCTTTGGACTGTTGAAAACTATCCCTTACTTTACAGTCTACCCTGCCTTTTTTGCCCGCGAAGATGCGTCGTTTACCATAAAGAGCTTGGATGATTTACGCGGCAAATCCGTTGCTATTCTTGACAAGGCCAAGGTAATGGAAAGCATCCTTGAACCTTATGGGTCCGACGTCGACATCTCGCGACATCCCGATAACCGGACACCCTTGCAGATGGTTTTTGAAGGGAAGGCGGACCTCGCATTTGGATTGACCACCCATGCTTACTATATCAATAAATACGGCATGGTCGGGCTGAAGCCGGTCTACACCCTGTTGGAAAGACCGACAAACGTTGGCATGGCCATTCGGACAGACTGGCCGGAATTTGTCTCTATCATGAACAAATGGCTAGAGGCGATCGGCTCAGCTGAGTTTCAGGATATCAAAGCCAAATGGATCCATTCTTCTTCCCGACTGGTAAGACAGGCACGTGTGCCTATGACGCCGGAAGAACAGGCCTGGCTTAACAAAAAGCATACGGTTCGGGTACGGATTGCCGACTGGCCGCCTTACCAGATCGTCAAAGATAACGAACCGGCACAGGGAATCGTTATTGAGTATCTTAAGCTGATTGGAGATCGGACCGAAATCAAGTTTAAATATGAGGAGACCGACGAGTCGTTTACCGAATTTCTGGATAAAATGAAGCAGCGTAAAGGCCCCGACATGACCGCGGTCATCGCGCCGACACCAGAACATGAACAGTATCTGTCTTTTTCAGAGACCTATCTCTCATCCCCCTATGTCATCTTCATTCGGGAACAGGAAACGCCGATCCTGGATATCAACGGCCTAGCCGGAAAGACCATCGCGGTTCCCCGTGGCTTTATCGTGCAAGAGGAGCTGGCCAGGGATTATCCTGAGATCAGTCAGGCGCTGTTCGATTCAGATAAAGAGGCATTGCAAGCAGTGGTAACCGGTCAGGCGGATGCCTATATCGGCAACCTGACCGTTGCCAGCCATATCATACACCGGCAGGGGTTGTCCAATCTTCAGGTCACTGCCCCCGGTCCTGCTAAGGATCAGTCTCTCTCCATGGGCATCCGCAAAGACTGGCCTGAACTGACTTCGATTATCAACAAGGCGCTGGCAAGCATCACCGAAGAAGAGAAAACGGCCATCCGTAGCAAGTACCTCGCGATAAAATACGAGCAAGGGATAGACAAAGCTGAGGTATTGAAATGGGTCATCGGTATCGGCGGAGCGGGTTTAGCGATTTTGATGATAATTTTATTCTGGAACAGGCGGTTGAGCCTGGAAATCCGCAGGCGCAAGCAGACGGAGCTGGCCTTCAGACAGGCCAGGGATGAAGCCGAAGCCGCCAACCAGGCCAAGAGCTTTTTTCTGGCCAGCATGTCTCACGAACTGCGCACCCCGCTCAACGCCGTCCTCGGCTTCTCCAAAATGTTGGCCCAGGAACAAAAGGCCACTGCCGATCAAAAGGAGAAGCTGGGTATCATTAACCGCAGTGGCCGGCACCTGCTGAGCATGGTCAACGACGTGCTGGATCTTTCCAAGATCGAGGCGGGAAGCGTCGAGCTGCAGGAAGATGCCTTCGACCTGGTTGCCTTGATCGAGGAAATTAGCCTGATGATTCAGTCGCGCGCCCAAGAAAAGGGACTCTCTGTGGCAGTGGAAACCGGATCGATAAGCGCTCCTTACGTAAAGACCGATATGGGAAAACTGCGCCAGATCCTGATTAACCTGCTGAGCAACGCGGTCAAGTTCACCGATGAAGGCGGGGTAACCATTCGATGTGTCTGCGACTCGATCCCGGAAGAGCCGAACCGCTGCCACATCGTGATTGAAGTTGAGGACACCGGTCCGGGGATCGACCCGGCCAGGCAAGCGCAGATCTTTGAACCTTTCGTACAGGGAATCGATGTGCCTGAGCGCAAAGGTACAGGTCTGGGGCTGTCCATCTGCAAAAGGTACACTGAATTTATGGGCGGCGCCATCGAATTGGAAAGCGAGACAGGAAAGGGCTCCCTCTTCCGGTTGAAATTGCCGGCGGAAATCGTCGAAGCGGCGGAGGTCAGGACATCCGTTGACGACAGACCGAGGGTGATAGGACTGGCCCCGACACAGAAAACCTGGCGGATACTTGCGGCAGATGACAACCGGGAAAATCTCCTCCTGCTGAAATCCCTGCTGGAGGAAGTCGGATTTGTTGTGCTGGAAGCCCAAAACGGCCAAGAGGCAGTGGCGACGTTTAAAAAGGAGGCACCTGATTTCGTCTGGATGGACATGCGCATGCCGGTCATGGACGGGTATGAAGCCACAAGGCGAATTCGGGAATGGGAATGCGGGCTCCGGCCCGTAGGGGGCATCGGGGCCTACGCCCCGGAGGGAATGCGGAAGGCGGAAGGCGGAATCAAAGCAGATGACAAAAGTAAAAAGTTGGTGTCCAAAAATAAAATTGGAGAAGATTCCGATTTAAAATCCGAAATCCAAAATCCAAAATCCAAAATGGAAGGGATACCCATCATTGCGATCACAGCCAGCGCTTTCCGCGAGCAGCGCGATCAGATACTGGCGGCAGGCTGCGACGACATGGTCACCAAACCGTTTCAGACGCATGAGATCTTTGAGACCATGGGCCGCTTCCTGGATATTGATTATATCTATGAACCGATAAACGAAGCGGCATCGGCCCGGGCGCGTGAAGGCGAACTCACTGCCGCCATACTGGCCGATATTCCTGAGGAACTGTTGCAGAAACTTCGGGAGACGACCCTGGCGCTGAACAGAGAGGCCGCGCTTGAAATGATCTCGAGCATTGCCGGCCAGGCCCCTGAAGCGGCCGCAGGCCTCAAAAGCCTGGTGGACAATTACCAGATGGGCGAACTGCGGGATCTGCTGGAGGACCTAAAATGAGGTTCAAGGTTCAGCGTTCCCCGTTCAGTGTTGAAGGAAAAGAGCAATTTGAGAGTCTGGATACTCTTGTGTATAAATTGAAGAACAGACTCCTTAAACTCGTGGAGAGTTTTGACAAATAAGCGTGATCGAGGAGACCGGGTTGACCATCTGGTTGTCAAGAAAAGCAATACGGTATATGGCAACGAGTAACCATTACGCCAACATTGCATTCATTAACTATGATGAGCAAATAGCGGAACAATCTCATGCCCAAAAACCATGAGTCCAAAACCGACCCTGGCGACATTCTTATCGTCGACGATGAGACGCATAACCTGCAGCTGTTATCCGAACTGCTCGGCCGGGAAGGTTACCAGGTGCGTCCGGCCAATAATCCGAAACTGGCCATTGACTCGGCTTTGGGGCAGCCCCCCAAACTGATCCTGCTGGATGTGAAAATGCCGGAAATGGGTGGCTTTGAAGTGTGCCGGCGTCTCAAGCAGGATGAACGTGCCTGCGACATCCCGATTATCTTCGTCAGCGCCCTGCAAGATGTGCGGGACAGAGTCCTGGGTTTCGAGGCCGGGGGGGTGGATTTCATCTCCAAGCCATTTCAGGAGGAGGAAATCCTGGCCAGAGTGCGGACACACATGAACCTTCGAAATTTGCAGCTGAACTTGGAAGGAATTGTCGCAGAGCGCACGGCCGATCTCGCCAAAAGCGAAGCCAGGTACCGCAGCCTGGTTGAGAATTCTCTGATAGGGGTTTTTGTCACAACAGGCGACGGTCGACTGGAGTTTGTCAACGATGCCATGGCCCGGATGTTCGATTTTGATAGCCCCGAATCGATGATTGCCCGGGGCTCTCTTGAACGCTGGAACGATTTAAAAGATCGTGAACGCATGCTGGTCGAACTTCAAAAGAACGGCAGCGTGACGAATTTTGAGGCGCAAACCGTTACCGATGCCGATCGACATCTCCACGTCATATTCTCGGCCAAACTTCTTGGCGATAAAGTCTATGGCATGGTGATGGATATTTCCGAGCGCAAGCAGTTTGAAAACAAAATCGTCGAATATCAGCAGCGTTTGAAAGCGTTGGCTTACAAAGTTACCATCACTGAAGAAAGGGAACGCCGGGCCATTGCCGCCGACCTACATGATCATGTCGGCCAATCACTGGCCCTGGCACGCATGCAGCTTGCTTCAGCGCATAAGTCCGCCGCTGATTCCGCGCTTGCAGACAAGCTTGACGCGCTTTCGGATACCCTGTTAAAGGCGCTTGAAGATACGCAGTCATTGATGCTCGAGCTGAGCTCTCATTCCATGCATGACACAGGTCTTTCTTCTGCCATATCCGATTGGCTGGAGGGTGAGATTCGAAACAGGCACCACATTGAAACCGAAGTTATTGATCACCTGCCTGCAAGCCGCAGAAAGATGGTAACCCCGGATATGCGGACCATCTTATTTCGCAATGTCAGAGAGCTGGTCGTTAACGTCATTAAACATGCCCGGGCAAAAAAGGTATGCGTTCGTTTAGAAGACCGGAACACCAGCCTCAGGATCATTGTTGAAGATGACGGTGTTGGCTTCGACCCGGGCGCGGCCGCTCAGACAGGCAACAAAATCGGAGGCTTCGGTCTTTTCAGTATCGAAGAACTCATGGCTGATATAGGCGGCAACCTGAAGATCGTGTCCGAGCCGGGTAAAGGGTGCACAGCCATCCTGTCGGCGCCTTTCGGTGACGATCAGAGCAACGAAAGAGAATAGCTATGGCGATAACGATCCTTTTGGTAGACGACCATCCACTTTTTAGGAAAGGGCTTCGTCTCCTGCTGGAAGAGCAAAATGATTTTCGTATTGTCGGTGAGGCTGGAGACGGCCGGGAAGCAATCGACCGGGTTCGGAAGCATTCTCCGGATGTGGTGATCATGGATATTAGCATGCCGGATTTCAACGGGATCGATGCCACACGTCGGATCGTCTCCGAGGATTCTTCGGCAAAAGTGGTGGCCCTTTCCATTCATGCGGGAAAGCGGTTCGTCGAAGAAATGCTGCAGGCCGGCGCCGCCGGATATATACTCAAAAAAAGTGTCCCGGAAGACCTGGTGAACGGTATCAGGGCGGTGATCCAGGGGGACGTCTATCTGAGCCCGGCCATCACCGGTATCGTGGTCTCGGAGTACAAGGAATTACTGGCGAAATCTCTTTCAGTGACTCATCTGGATGATACACTACCGATCCTGCGCACCAAGCTGCAGCGCCCCGAGCTCTCCCCGGACCTTATGCCACGCTCAGACCTGGTGGCGCAATTGGACGAGCTGCGGCGCCGGCCGTTGACGCTGGTTTCCGCAGCGGCCGGCTACGGCAAAAGCACGATGGCGAGCCTGTGGCTGGAAGCCTGGGAGGGTCCCTACGGCTGGCTGTCTCTTGACGATGAAGAAAACGATCTTTGTCAATTTCTAAACTATCTGCAGGCTGCGATTGCAAATACGTTCCCCGGGGCATGCGAGACAACCCGGTCGGCGCTGCAGACCCCGGAGCTGGCGCCTGTTTCGGACCTGAGCCGGTATCTTGGGAATGACCTCGACGAGATCAAAGACCCGTTTATTCTGGTTTTGGATAACTATCACAAAATCCGTGAGAAAACGGTGCACGACCTGGTGGACACCGTTTTAGCCCACCCGCCTCAAAACCTGCACCTGATGTTGCTGACCCGGCGCGATCCACCGCTTCTGACCAGCAAACTTCGCGCATTGGACCAGGTTAATGAAATCAACACCGCAGACCTGCATTTCACAGTGGCGGAGACTAAGACCTTTTTGGAAACGACATTAGGGCATTCGGTCGACGAGAAAACGGCCGGGACCATCCAGGAGCGTCTTGAAGGCTGGCCGGCGGGAATGCGGCTGATTTCACAATCACTGAAGCATTCGGGTGATCTCGATCGCCTGCTGGCCGGTCTGAAAGGCGGCTTCCCGACGATCGTGGACTACCTGATGAGCGAGGTGCTATTGCACCAGCCGCCGGAAATGGCGAAGTGGATGACCGCAACAGCGATCCTGGATCAGTTCAGTGCACCTTTATGCGATGCTTTGCAGGGGTCGGTGACCGCGCACGGCGCAGACGAGTTGAATGGAGACGAGTTTATCGCCAGGCTCCAAAAAGACAACCTTTTCCTGATGGCTCTTGATTCGAAAAATCGGTGGTTCCGCTATCACCCCCTGTTTCGGCAGCTGTTGCAAGAACAGCTGAATCGGCACTGGTCTCCTGAAGAGATTGCCGCCCTCCACTCCCGGGCAAAGGCCTGGTTGGCCAAAAATGACATCCCGGAGGCAACTGACCGCCTGTCGCGCCCCCGCCAGCCGCTGGCCGAACCGCTGACCAACCGCGAGCTCGACGTCCTGGAGCTGCTAGCCCGGCGACTGAGCAACAAGGAGATCGCCGTTAAACTGTTCATTGCACCCACCACCGTCAAGGGGCACCTGAAAAGCATCTACCAGAAGCTGGACGTCAACAAGCGCCGTGAAGCGGTTGAGAAAGCAAAAAATATTGGTATTCTTTAAATGGCAGACCAGAAGGAATAAAAGGGTGAGGAGAAGTATCGGAGGGGGTGAAAGGATTCTTTTTGAGAGAGATCAATGTGTCTATAGCCCATCGGCTATTGGGAATAAATCCGTTAATTTAATCCGGCAAGCCAGTCTGCAGCGCTGGCGATAATGATAACATTTTTTTCATTTTTAATTTTTCGGGCAACATTTTGCTGATGAACCAGTTGGATCGCAGGAACGCCTAAGGCATTTTGAAACTTAATCAGATTGGGGCTGACAGCGACATCTGAATATTTTGCCTCGACCATAAA
>JASFIG010000142.1:0-10436 GCA_050122795.1 Desulfobacterales bacterium | reverse complement strand
TTGCGGAACGTTTTTTTGCTACAACACTTATGCCGCCATCCATTTTTTCGGAACATTAATATGACAAGCGGTATAATTCATTTAAAGATCAATTCGTCAGATGATGTACTCCATTATAACCGCTGAGAAGTGACTCCGTTCCCGCGTTTACATCAACGGCGATGATAACGATCCCAGTGTTTTTGTGCGCTGTCATGCAAGGACTTTTTCTTTTCTTTCTTGTGTTTCTTTAGCAAGGAAAGAAAGAGCTTTTTGAACCATTGTTTAGAAAATTTCTTTTTGTTCTGAATAAGGACGACATCATCGCCCATAATGGTGCTTCCATCAAAGGTTTCACCGCTAAGCGCCAGAACCAGGCAGTCTCCGTCGTTGGCCGACTCTATATTTTTGAGGATATCCTGCTTTCTGAACTTCAGCCTCAGATCCAAAAAGCCGTCGCGTCCCTTGCGGGTGCAGTCTCTGCAATCACCCTGCATGTTGTCTGAATCATAAGGTGTGGCCACATCTTTGAGTTTCCAGCGCAGCGGACTGGCACCTTCTATTTGAACTGTTTGGGGATCAACGTCCATTACGTCAAAGGTCTCGCTGCCCAGGATGGCAACCTCGATCACTCCTTTGCTCCGGACGTTTAAGCGATTGGGACAGTTTCTCGGCTTGATGTCGACAGCAACCTCAATTCCTGAACTTCTTGAAGACGCTGCCATGCAGGGCAATGTGGCAAGCGAATAAATTCTTCCCGTGATAGGTTCTCCCGCCGAATTCATTGTGATTGATCCTTTGAGCACCGGTAGATCCGGGTAAACGTCATAGACGTCTATTTGCTGTTGACCACCAACAAACAACAGGCTGCCATCGGCGGAAAACGCTACTGTCGAGGTGGAGTTGTAGTCGATTCGAGCATCCCCGAAATTTTCGCTTAAAACCACTGGCGGTGTGGTTTCCAGGTCGATCCACATGAGGCCTGCGGAGGTTTCCACAACCGCGCGGGTGCCGTCACAGGAGATATCCACCGATTCCGGGCGACCCGGTGTCTCGATCACCTCGGGTTTAAAGAATCCGCTGAGCGAACCGATCGTAATGTAATACAGCCAGGGTGTGCCCGTTGCCACGAAAGTGTCATCGTCGTACTGGGACAGACTGATGCCATGGTGCTTCAGCTCGCTGTCCGGACTACCGGGATCGGCCGGCGATGAGATCTTTTCCAGCAACACCGGTACCTCCCCGGTTACATCCACGACCGCAAAAAATTCAGCTTGATACGTTGGCTGCACAGCGACGGTGCCGCTTGAGTTGAGATGCACATCCTGGGGAGAACCCCCTATAAATGCTTCAGTATCCCAGGGCCCGGCAGGATTGCCCGGAAGGACTTCGAAAGGATCCAGGGTGAACTTGGAGACCAGTCCGTTCCGACTGCCGGTTGCAATGGCGAAACTGTCATTCGGCGCGATGTCCAGCTCCTGAACACATTGCACACCCGAATCGATTTGAGCCAGGGGTACGGGCGGATCAGACATCAGATCCACGAGTGTCAATGTATTATACGCACAGTTGCCGATCACAGCCCGGGTTCCGTCGCTGGTAATATCGATGCCTTCTGAATATTGGTCGCATGGAAAGGTGCTGACCACTTCCATCGTATCGGCGCTGACAATCCCGCACTCGTTTCCGGTAAAATCGATAAATACAGCCTGATCATTGGCCAGCTCTGCATAAGCCGGTGAGCATGTCAGCTGCCAGCCGACCATAGCCAACGTCAATACCAGAATTCGCCCCAACCCCCCTGTAGGTCTGCTTAAGATTCTCATGGCCTGTCTCCTTTTTTGAAAATGAATCAAAAAATTAAAATGTATGTTTTAATTATTACTTTGTATTACATTTTGTCCAAAAAAAATAGCCCGATTGCCTGATTAAAGCCTAAAGGCAACCCGGCTATCTGTGTTTGGATCAGACCCGTGGCTTTCCGTCCCCACCTCACGATGGGTTTGGCTTTTTCTTTAATAAGTCCAGCGAATATCTCTAATTTATAGCCAGAAGAGTGCAAGATTTAGGCCTGCTTTTATAATTTTAACATCATAAATATTTATAGATGGTTAGCTAAATGATGGTTTTTCGAATCAACTGAATGAGACAAAATTTGTCAATTTAATTGCCCAAATAGGGTTTATTTGCATTCCTTTATTGCTTGCGGCGGTCGAACTATCCCAAAGTTTTAGAGGGACAGTTGAATAAAGTCTATGTGCAGGCCATTAATCTTTCGGCCTTTTCGACTGTTAGGATCAACGCGCCCCAGTCCTGTTCGACTTTGCCGCTCAGCAGATAGGGCCGCTGGCGATCGATGATGTGGCAGAAGCGGCGGTAGGCTTCGGGGAAAAAAGTCGTTTCCACTATGCCGCTTTCGTCTTCGAAGGTTAAAAACTCCATGGCGTCACCGCGTTTGGTGGAAACCACCTTGCCGGTGATCAGCCAGCCGGCCAGGGTAACCCGCCGGCCGATAAAGCGCGGCAGATCCAGGGCTTTGACGGTGCGGCGTCCGCGCAGCCTGTTGATAAACAGCTCCATGGGGTGACGGTCGCACAGAAATCCCAGCACCGAAAACTCACGCCGCAGCCGTTCGCGCTCGTCTTCGGCGGGCAGTTCCGGCGGTGCGCAATCTGCACCGGGGCCGGCGTCATCAAACAGGGACGGGGCGGGTGTTTTGGGTCGTTTTGACTTCAGCCAGCAGGCCAGTTGCCACAGCAGCGTCGCGCGATTGCCGCCGGGGTTGAAGGCATCGGTGGCGCCGCAGTTGATCAGCGCGCGGGCCTCGTCTTCAGCAGGGCGCACGCGCTCCAAAAAATTCCGCAGGCCGCTGTAGGGCCGGCGGCGGCGCTGCGCGACGATGCGCGCCCGGGTGTCGGCGCTCAGGTCTTTGACCGACTGCAGCCCCACCCGCAGGGTATTGGCCCGGCCGGTCCAGTGAACCTGACTTGAGGTGATATCGGGTGGCAGCACCGTCAGGCCCATACGCCGGGCTTCGGACACGTAGGCAAAGGTGCCGTAAAAGCCGCCCTGGTTGCTGATCACCGCCGCCATAAATTCAGCCGGATGGTGAACCTTGAGATAGGCGGCCTGAAAGGATACGCGGGCATAAGAAGCACTGTGGGGTTTGCAGAAGGAATAGCCGCTAAAGCTCATCATCATGTCCCAGATCTCTGCGGTTTTGTCGGGCGGCACGCCGCGTTGCTGCGCACCGCTGTAAAAGCGGTGTTTAAAATCCTGCAGCTGGTACACGCGATCTTTTTTGGTGAGCACTTTGCGTAGCGTATCGGCTTCGGCATGCGAAAAGCCGGCCAGAACCACCGCCGCGCGCGAAACATCTTCCTGATAGACCATGATGCCGTAAGTTTCAGCGAGCACTTCGGCCAGAAAAGGATGGATCGGGTCCCAGCGGCCGCCGTGCAGGCGGCGGATGTATTCCTGGATGAATTCGTTGGCTGCCGGGCGGATGATACTGCTGTGAATGACCAGGTGCTCGAAATCGCCGACTTTGGATTTTTGCTGCAGCAGGCGCATGGCCGGGCTCTCGATATAGAAGCAGCCCATGGTGCGACCCTGGGCCAGGGCCTCCTGGGTGGCGAAATCGTCTTCGGGCTCCCAGCGCAGCTCGTCGAAGGGGGTGCCGTTTTTACGCAAATTGGCCAATGCATCGCGAATGACGCCCAGGCTGCGGTTACCCAACAGATCGATTTTGACCAGACCGGCATCTTCGGTGGCATCTTTTTCCCACTGGATAATCGGCACGCCTTTGGCAGCGCGTTCGACCGGAACATATTCTTCAATGGGCCGTGGCGTGATCACCACCCCACCGGGGTGCACCGACATATAGCGCGGGGTGCCGATCAGGCGCTGGGCAAACTGCAAGATGTCGGGCCAGGGCGGGGGGAATTCCAGGGCCTTGGCTTCAGGGCGTTGTTTGAGTTCGTCCAGAAATCGGGGGTCGGATTCCTTCACGCGCCAGAATTGGGGCAGCCGCCTGGAAACCCGCCCGATCTCGGCATCGGTCAGCCCGAAGACCTTGGCCACCTCGCGCACTGCCATGCGCGGTTGAAACAGCACATGGCTGGATACCATGGCAGAATGACCCGGATACTGGCACAGGACCGAATCCAGCACGTCATCGCGCTCATCCCAGGCAAAATCCACGTCGATATCGGGCGGGTCCTTGCGGCCCGGGTTAATAAACCGCTCAAAATATAAATTGTGCTTCAGGGGACAGACATTGGTAATGCCCAAACAGTAGGCCACCAGCGAGGCGGCGCCTGAGCCGCGGCCGCAGGTGCGCGGGCTGCGCTGGATGATCTCGCGCACGATCAAAAAATAAGCAGCAAATCCCATGCCCGTGATGCTGCGCAGCTCATGTTCCAGCCGTTCCACCACAGCCTCGGAAAGCTCAGCACCGTAGCGCTGCCGCGCGCCTTTATAAGCCTGCTTCCGTAGGCGCTCGGCTGGATTGCCACCGTTAAGACCGAGCAGCGGCGGCATGACAATGCCAAAGCGGGGGCCGCGAAAATTGAGGCGCTCGGCAATCTGGTCGGTGGCGCCGATGGCTTCAGGGCAGATGGCAAAGCGGCGTTCATATTCCTGTGGGCCGGCCAGCCAGGCATCCGGCGGAGCCACCTCATCGGCGGCCAGGCGCGATAGAGACGTGTTGTGCGCGATGGCACGCAGCATGCGGTGCATCGTCATATCTGCAGGGTCCAAAAAGAAACTGCCCGGCGTGGCCACCAGTGGCACGCCCAGATGAAGGGCGGTGCGGCGCAACCGGTGAGTGGCGGGCAAAGGGCGGCGCGGCATGGCAGCCGCAACTGAGACGCCTTCAGCATGCCAACTGCTGAGCAGATCTGCGTGCCGGGTCAGGACCACCAAGCCGTTTTTGTGGACGCTTACGGCATCTGCTAAACGAAAAGCATCATCGGTGTGGCGGCGGGTCAGCAGACGGCAGAGGTTGCGGTAGCCGGATTCGTTTGCCACCAGGCAGACCGCACGTTGCTTGCGGTGCGGATCGGTGACCTCCGCCCCCACGATGGGCGTCAATCCTTCGCGCTCACAGCTGGTTATGAAAGGCCACAACCCGCACAGGTTGTCGGTGTCGGTCAACGCCAGATGAGTATAGCCCAGACGCCGGGCAGCACGGCAGACCTGCTTCACCGGGGCGGTGCCCCACATGAAAGAGTAGTTGGATCTGACGGTTAAAGGAACCATGGTTCACCAAAAATTCGAAATCCGAATATCGAAAAGCGAAACAAATTCTAAATTCGAATCTTAAATGTTCAAAACAAGTCCCAGTTTCGTATTTGTTTCGGGCTTCGGGTTTCGAATTTCGTATTTTTCGAGTTTAATGATATAGAACGCCAAATTTAATGCTAAGCGGTCAAGACCCGACCCATGCGGATTGATTCGGGACCGAAGCGCTGGCGCACGCTGTCGATGGCGCTGACCAGCTCGGAGCGCTTTTGATCGGCTTTCCGGTCAGCAGCGAATAGCTCTAGCTGGGCCGGCGGGAAGATCAGCCGGTCACAGATCAGGCGCAGGTGCCGGATGCGGACCCGGCGCATCCAGGCCAAATGCAGCGCGCGCCGGGCCAGCCCAAAGAGGGTGATATCATTGGCCGTAGCCGGTCGAGCAGCCACCTGCCGGGCACGGCGCATGCCGTCGGAATAATCGAGAACAATCGCAACGCGGCGGGCAGCCCGGCGGCGCCGCCGCAGCCGGGCACCGGCCTGCTCAACGAGCCGGTAGAGAACGCTTTCCAGGGTGTGCACATCGTTGGTGTCGGTGCCGAATTCGTGGTCGGCGATCACCTGCGGCGGTTTTTGCCCGACCGGCAAAACCGGGGACGGATCGATGCCGCGCACCGCCTCGTAAAGCAGCTGTGCACGGGTGGCAAATGGGATCTCCAATTGCTCCAGGCTCAGGGCTGCGACCTGAAACGCATGTGTCAAATTGAATTCCCGCAAGCGCAGCAGATCATCGCGCTCGATGCCCGGAACCAGGCGGACGGGCAGCGGCGCCAGCAGCGCTTTTTCTTCACCGGCCGGGACGATATATTCTCCGTCGGGTTTCACCAGCCGGGTGGCCACTTTGGCTACCAGTTTGTTGGGCGCCACCGACCAGATCGGGTCCAACCCCAGATCGGTTTTGATCTTCCGGCGCAACCGCCAGGCCACATCCCGGGGCGCCCCGAAAAGGCGGCCGGTGCCGGTAGCATCCATAAACAGGTGACCATCGTCTTCACCGGTTTCGATCAGGGGTGAATACGGCAGGACGCGCGCGAGCACATCGCGCATGGCCTGCTCGTAGCGGTGGGGATGGGGCGGCAGGATGCGGGCATCCTTGCACAGACGGACGGCGCGCTGCAGGGCCATGCCTTTGCGGATGCCGGCCAGATAGGCTTCGTTGCTCATGTCGTAAACGGCGGCGCGCACGGCGCCCTCGGGTGCGATGATCACCGGGCGCTCGTGCAGCCTGCGGTCCACCGCCCTTTCCACCGCCACCGCAAAATCCGCGACGTTTAAATGAATGATAGAACGGTTATAAGGGTTCAGAGGTTCAGGGTTCACCGTTCAGGGTTACCTTTCTCATAAGCGTCCATGGTTCAGGATGCTTTTTGGGGTTGACCTTGCTCATAAGCTATCAAGTACTTGATGAAACCTCGAATGGCAGCACGGGTACGCCCGGCATGGTCATATACATCTCGAAACTCTTGATTCGTTATGTATTGCTGATCCAAGGCGACGTAAAGCTCACTTTGGACTTCGGTGCAAGACCGCTTGGCATATCGAAGAAAACGAATAAATTCCGGGTTTGTCTCCGAATCGAATCCTTCCGCAATATTGTGCATGGATGAACCGGCGGCTTGCTGAATCTGTCCTTTCAAGCCGAAATCGCGGGTGAACCTGGGCTTTTTTGTCAATTCATAGACTTTACGAGTGAGTTCCCGGGCCAATTGCCAGGCTTCAATGTCTTCAAATCGTTCGATTTTCATCCTTTTTCCTCGGATCTTGAACCAACGGTTCAGGTTTGTCTTAACCTATGAACTCTGAACCCTGAACCTCTGAACCTAGAGAAGACCCTTCTCGATGAGCTGACTGATCAGCCGCCGGGCATTTTTAGGCGCCTGGGCGCGGACATGGTTGTTGAAAAAAATGGTCCCGCTGCCGGCCTGGCGGGCCATCGGCGCGATGGTCTTGTCGGCCCATTCCTGCAGCTCTTCGTCACTGTAGTCGTAGTCAAACTGCATTTGCATGTTGCCCGAACGCCAGCCCCTGGCGTTGCGGCCGTGAAACCGGATGTAAAAAAGGTCCGGATTGGTGACAACGTCGAGTCGCGGGAACAGACCCGGCAGCGCCGGTTCATCCACGGCCACCAGGGTGGTGCGGCGGCGCTCCAGTTCGGCAAACACCCGGTCGGTGGCCCATGAGGCATGGCGAAATTCCACTGCCAGGGGCAATCCGGCCAGTTTGTCCAGCAGGGCGGCCAGGTAGCGGCGATGTTGCGGCGCCCGGGAAAAGCTCGGGGGAAACTGCAGCAAAACCGCCGCCAGCTGCCGGGCCTGGACCAGCGGCGCCATGCCGTCACGGTATTGAGAAGCCTGCCCCCGCCATTGATTGGGGTCTACCTCGTGGGTTAACGTGCGGGTCAGCTTGGCGGCGAAGCGAAAACCGGGCGGCGCCTGCTGGCGCATGCGTTCGATGGCGGCGGCCCTCGGCATCTGATACCAGGTGAAGTTCAGTTCGGTGATCGGAAAGGTCCGGGCGTAAAGCGGCAACATCTGGCTCGAGCGGGTGCCGGGCGGGTAAAACCCGGCGTTGATCCACTCGGTGTAGGAATAGCCGCTGGTGCCGATCCACAGCTGGCAGGGGGTTTTTGGTGATTTAGTGTGCATTGAATTTCAGTTTTCACTAATTGCGATGGCGAAGCTGTATTATACGAGCTGATAGCTCATAGCGGATAGCTGATCGTCGGTTACTATGAGCCATGAGCTGTGAGCTACGAGCTATTTGATCCCTTCCGGGCCGCGGTGGATGCCGATGATTTTGCCCTGGATGAGCACTTCGCCGAAGCCGTAACGCATGGGGGCGTAGTCGGTGTTTTCCGGGCGCAGCTCGATGTGGTCGTCATGTAAAAAAAAGCGTTTGACGGTGGCCTCTTCACTGTTGATCAGGGCCACGACGATCTCCCCATTTTGAGCGTACTGACGCGGTTCGCAAATCGCCAGATCGCCGTTGAGGATACCGGCATCTTTCATCGAATCGCCTTTGACGCGCAGAGCGAAGACGTTTTGATTGCGGTAAACGTCTGCATCCAGCACGATGCTGCCGTCCCATTCCGTCTGGGCGTACATCGGCAGCCCGGCCGTGACACGGCCGATAATCGGGATTTCGCGCCAGCGCTGCGAAGCTGCTGCCTGGCGTGCGCGGTTTAACAGATACACATTGCGGCTGTAGCGCCCCTCGCGTTTGACGTAGCCTTTTTCTTCCAGGGCGCGAAGGGTCTGGGCGATAGCGGCATGACTGACCCCCAGATTCGCTGCGGCTTGGCGCAGGCTGGGGCACAGACCGGTTTTGGCGATTTCGCGCTCAAGATAATCCAGCATGCTTTGCTGTTTGGGTGTCAACCGGGGCTGCATAGGACCTCCGATTTCATGTTTTTATTAACCACAGACCCACACAGACGCACACGGACCCTTTGTTCGGCCGACGCCCCGCGATAAGGCATAGCCTTTCGCGGGACAAGCAGGCCGAACAAAAACGGTCATCCCGCTTGGCGGGATAAAAATTCGTGCTAACCTGTGGCGGATTACAATATGAAAAAAGGTTATCTTACATCTAATTTTGTTAATGATTTACTGTATTGCCCGTAGGGCATACAGTTTTTCCTCGGGCAGTGTCGCCCGAGGAAAAGATATTGTCTGTGTATGTCTGTGTGGGTCTGTGGCTAATTTTAATAAATGTAAAGTTAAATGTCAATGTAAATATATACATTTAGGCTGTCAAGACGAAAATTTGAAAATCGGATATTTCAGGCTTGAAGGGGGGTTAGATGAGCAATCGAGACAGACGTTGCTCGCCGAAGCGCATCGGCACGAAAATGGCCAGCAGACTGAAAATCAATACCAGGCTGAAGGAGCCGATAATCCATATCCAGGTTGACAGGCTGATAAATTCATTGCGGATGCCGGCCATAAAGAGATTGTACACCGGCCCGGCCTCGATGAGGACCACCAGCCCGATGTATCCGGCGCAGGCGATCATAAAAACCAGTCCACCAAAGCTGGTTATGGTCTGAGTCGGATTTTCGGCCTTAAAATCCGGATAGGCCGCCCCCAGGCCGATGCCGATTGCCACGATACCGGGGACGGCAAAAAAAACAGTGAGGGTTGAAAGGATCATCATAAACGGCGTGACCTGCAGCAAAATATTGGTGGCCGTAATCAAAACCTCGGTCAGGATCAGCAGCGGAAGATAATAGATGAAAAATTTAATCCATAAAAACGTGCGGACGGATAACGGGGAGGTTTTAACCAGCCAGAAGGCCTCTCTTTCCATGCTGACCGCCGGATAGGCAAATCGGGCGGTTACGGCCGTCAGAACGAAAAGCGCCAGCCCCATGTTTAGAAATGAGAATAAATTCTGCAGGTACTCGGTTTTAATCGGCGATTTTTCAAGCGGCAAAACTTTGAAATTATACACGTAAATTATCACCAGGGCGGCGATCAGAAAAATCTGTGTCCATTGGGTCTGGTCGCGCAAAAAGGTCTTTATTTCCTTGACCGTAAAGGATTTTATCGGGCCCGGCAGGAAGTTAAAAATGCGATCGCCGATGACATTGCGTTTAATCAGACGGGCCGGGGCATTTTGCGTTTTGGAAAATCCTTTAAAGTAAATGGCGTCTGCAAGTAAGATCAGGGCAAACACGATCACACCGGTAAAACTCAACGCCAGCGCTGTGAAAAATAGACTGTTGCCGATCGCACCGGCAAGAGCGGATCGGATGCTGTCATATACCCAGCTACTCGGCAAAAACGGTGATGACGGGGTTTGCAGCGAGGATATATAGATCATTACGGTGTCAAAAACTTCAGGATCAACCAGCAGTTCCGGCTGTGACAGACGGATGGCCAGATATATGACCACAAAAGAAAGAATCCCCATCAGAATAAAGACGCTTTTCATGCGTGTGGCGGGGATAAAGATGACTGCTGTCATCACCAGCACAGTGCTGATGGCCGATGCAATTACCGCCAGACACAACATTGCAATCATGGTGTTCAGGTAGTAAAAAAGACCGGTTTGATAGACGATACCATATGAGATGAGGACCGGCAGGGTATAAACGATGACCATCCAGGCACTGTCAACGGTACTGTCGACCCAGCGCGTAATAAAAATCTTATA
>JASFIG010000141.1:0-10510 GCA_050122795.1 Desulfobacterales bacterium | reverse complement strand
ATGAAATACTGAATCTGAAGCTTTCCCAGCGGCCCCGGTCGCGAATCGTGATTGGCCGCATCAATGGTGGTGCCAATCATGGCCGCTTGGCCCCTGAGGCGAACCTGGGATTCGAAATACGCAGTGATTCCTATAAGGTCGTCAAAAACCTTTTCGCTGAAATCAGAGATATCGTTGAAGGCATCGGTCACCGATACGAAGCGGATATCAATTTAAAAACCATCAGTAACTTAAAGGCTGCGCGCCTCAAACACAATCACCCGCTGGTCAAACAGACTGCGGCTGTCTTAAATGCGCTGGGGATAAAACCGGTCACCAAGCCGACGGAGTCGGCGCTATCGATATTTCTTTCCCGAAGGATTCCGGCAGTTACCTTGGGCGTTACTCGTGGAGAAAACCGCTATCAAGAAAATGCCACTATGGAAATTGAGCCGATGTATTTAGGGATCGCGCAGATCATTGGCGTGCTGAAAGCAATCGACAGTGGGGTGTGCGATGAGCAATAATTGGCTTGATCAAAATACATTTCACCATTCAGATTTTAAGGATCTGAACCGGTTGGTCGAAGAAAAGGAAAAAAAGGGCCTCAAAATATCACTGTGCCTACCGACCCTCAATGAAGAAAAGACAATTGCCAAAGAAATCATCATTATGAAATCGGAATTGATGACCCGCTATCCGCTATTGGATGAAATCGTGGTTGTCGATTCCGGTTCAAGCGATCAGACCCGGGAGATCGCACGGTCTTACGGTGCCGATGTTTATCAGGCTACCGATATTTTACCCCAGCTGGAGCCATTTAAAGGCAAAGGCGAAAATCTCTGGAAAGCGCTCTACATTACCAAAGGCGATATCATCATCTACCTGGATGCCGACATCAAAAACATTCACCATCGCTTCGCCTATGGCCTGCTGGGCCCATTACTGCTGTATGATAATATCAAATTCGTTAAGGCCTTTTATGACCGACCGATTTCAATCGGCAGAAAAAAGATGCGCCCGACCGGGGGCGGCCGAGTCACGGAGCTTGTCATCCGCCCCCTGTTTTCGCTGTTTTTCCCGGAGCTAACCCAATTGATTCAGCCGCTTTCCGGGGAATACGCCGGCTTTCGCGAAGTATTTGAACGCATACCGTTTCCGATCGGCTATGGTGTCGAAACCAGCATGAATATGGATATTTACGAAAAGTGGGGCCTGAAGGTCATGGCGCAGGTGGATCTAGATCGCCGCATCCATCGGAATCAGGATACGAAAGCACTGGGCCGGATGTCGTTTGTGATACTGAAAACCTTTATCAACCGTAAAATACGCCTGGGATTAATCGACTTAAGAGACGATCTATACGATGAAATGATTCAATACAATCTTGTTAACGACCAATATGAGCCCGACATTCTCAAAATCGAAGGCCACGAGCGGCCTCCGATAATCGAAATTCCCGATTACCGCGAAAAGTTTAAAATTGACCGACCAAAGGCACCAAAATATCAGGAAGCATGACTGCAGACAAAGATTAGAAATGACTACCGAAAACGATTTAAAGCTCATCGACAATTGCAATCGCCATTTGAACTATCTGCGCATATCCATCACCGACCGCTGCAATTTGCAATGCCGCTATTGCGTGCCGCAGGAACTCATTCCCAAGCTGTCACACTCGGACATCCTGACCTATGAAGAAATTTTAAGGGTCGTGCGGGTTGCCATCCGTCTGGGCATATCAAAGGTGCGCGTCACCGGCGGCGAACCGCTGGTCCGCAAAGGTGTCTATGAATTCTTACGGGAACTGGTGGCCAGCGAAGGCCTCAAGGACGTATCCCTGACCACCAACGGTGTTTTGCTGCACGATAACCTCGCTAAAATTCAGTCCGCCGGCATATCCAGAATCAATATCAGCCTGGACACCCTCGATCGACAGAAATTTCGCGACATCACCGGCTTTGATGAATTTGAACGGGTATGGCAGGGGATTCTGGAGGCCCATCGCACGGGGTTTTATCCGATCAAGCTCAATATCGTGGCGTTGCGGGGCGTCAATGATTCGGAACTGGTTGAAATGGCGCGTCTCTCATTACGATTTCCCTTTCACATTCGCTTTATTGAGTACATGCCCATCGGCCAGGCCGATTTTAAACCGGCGTCTTTATTGCTGGTGCCGGAAATAAAAGATCAACTCCGCGTTCTGGGAAATTTGATACCGGTTCGGGAAAACATGCACGACGGCCCGGCCCAGCGATACCGATATCCGGATGCTGAAGGTGAAGTCGGGTTTATTCCGGCGATCAGCCAGCACTTTTGCAATAAATGCAATCGTCTGAGGTTAACCGCCAGCGGTCAACTCAGGCCCTGCTTGTTGAGTGACCAACAGGAGGATTTGAAAAAAGTGCTGCGGGAAAACGGTTCCGACCGGGACCTGGCGGATATATTTATCAGCGCCGTGAACCGTAAGCCATCTGATCACAACCTGGTCTCCCAAAAACTAACCCAAGTATGTGGGCAGATGCGGGCCATCGGGGGATGAAAAAAGCCCGGATTGCAGCAGTGGGAGGCTACATTTACTCGCGCACATTCTATTGGATGCAATCCGGGCTTAAATCGAAAAGCCTGTGGCGGTTGGTGGTGCTCAACAAGGATGCCACAACGTATCACAGGCTTATAAAAATGAGCACATATCAAAACCGACCATACAGGTCAAGGCTTATTTTAACACGAGACCATTTTTAACCCTTGTCATAAACATCAACATTTCTGCGATGGAGGGTCTTATGGAAATCACCACCGTAAAAATTAAAAACCCGGACGGTCTCAATTTTATCCTGGGCCAATCGCACTTCATCAAAACCGTTGAAGACATCTACGAGATAATGATAACCACGGTCCCCATGGCTAAATTTGCCGTGGCATTCTGCGAGGCTTCCGACAAATGCCTGATCCGGCATGCTGCAACCGATGAGACCCTGCTAGAATTGGCCCAGCAAAATGCGCTCAACCTTTCTGCCGGGCACAGTTTTATTATTTTTATGAAAGACCTTTTCCCGATCAATGTGCTCAATGCGATAAAAAATGTTCCCGAAGTCTGCCGCATCTTCTGTGCAACGGCAAACCCGGTGGAAGTCATCCTGGCGGAGACGGAGCTGGGACGCGGAATTTTGGGAGTCATTGACGGCTTTAAATCGAAAGGCATTGAAGATGAAACTGAGATAGAAATCCGCAAAGAATTTCTCAGAAAAATAGGTTATAAACAATAAGATTTCTATAATCGGCTTAACATCCTGAAAACACGTTTTTTTTCGTAATGCATGAGGGGCAATTTTTTCTTTGACATTCAAACTGTTACGGTTTATTTAACAGCCTGATTCATCCTTTGAATGGTGATGAGGCCAACACCATATCGACCACCAAATATTGTCCTTCAGGAACGTGGCACCTGGGCTAAAAAGGGGGGAAAGAATGATTGGTTCCGAGCAACGTGACGCGACCCGTGTAAAGCACAAAGCCAACATCCTGCTCGAAAATTTGCCGGCGGGCACCCATTACAAAGCCAAAATGTACAATTACAGTCGCGGCGGAATGTATTTCGAATCCGATTATGCACCCCTGCCCGGCACTGAAATCTATATCGGCATCGAGCGATCTCCGTATGATGACAGCCCGGATATCTATCGTGTTCAGGTTCGATGGCGACGGGAACTGGCCACCTCAAACTCCCGTTACACATTCGGCGTCGGTGTCAAATATCATTATCCCATCGAACCCTAATACCGTAAAAGCGAGCAAGCGACCTTTCATCAAACATCAACACACAGAGACCGTCTTGTATTTCCTTTAGGCTGCGCCCGAATAGCCAGCTGAATAAATTCCATGCACCCATCATCAAATCCTGATGCATTTTTAACTCCTTAGATACGAATACCCGATGGCAAAATGACCTCAATTCATTTTGTCGCACACACAGGGTCGACGAATCTGGGATTTGGGTATTTGCAAAGGGCAAATAAATAATATTACATTATTAAAGTTTTGTACGACTATTTTATTTCGCTCTTGCTTGACTGCACGTTACAAATTCTTATCGTGTAAGGTACTGAAGGAAAATCTGTATTATTGGGTCAGCGACACGTCAATCACTCAAATGGAAAGGATCGTTAACATGGAGGTTAAAGATTACTGCAAAGCAATGCTGGCTGAAGTGTCTGCGTGGAAAGAAAAACTTGAGGCGATGAAAAAGGTAGCAGACAGTTATGGAACTGAGCAAAAAGAAAAAATACTTCCCCTGATCGGACAGATTGAGCAGGAGGTTGCCAGCGCTCAAATGCGCGTTGAGAAACTCGAATCGGAGTGCCCTTCTGACTGGTCGCCGATGAAGAATGAGCTCGATGATCTGTTTGGCAATATCGGAAGCAGTGTCGACCGCGCCTGGCGCGATCTGGCTCCGGGAGAAGTTGGCGGATAGCAGATTTCAGGATGAGGGGGCTCACCCCTCATCCTGAGTCATAAACGAGTGTGACTGTCTTCAAGCGAATCCGGCACTCTTTTTGATGCACGATCGCATTGCCCGGGCAGCCGGATGGTTACATAATTGGCTCCTGCCACGATCAACCATCAGTAAGGACAGCCGGCGCCCAAACACAATCATTCTACCACCTTTCAGATCACTATTCATAATTTGCTAGCCATTTATAGTGGTTGTCAAAAAAACGTTCCGATTGCGGAACGTTTTTTTGCTACAACACTTATGCCGCCATCCTTTTTTCGGAACATTATTATGACAAGCGGTATAATTGTCATTTGTTCAAATAATGAATTAAGCTTTTTGCAATTTCTGCAGTTGACTGAACAATTCCATGGGCCATACTCGCATCGATTATCTGACCCCGGGTCATAGCCCCAACCGCATACACGACATTTGACTGCTTTATTTTCATATCAGGCGCCGGATTAATGACGCAATGGGTCTCAGGATCTATCTGTATGCTGCCTGTTTCGTAAGTTTGCACGTCCAATTTCTGATGTTTGAATGAAAGTGCGTTTTGCAAATCTTGCCGACAAACCGTCTGGCTTTCTTCTATTTGAACAATACCCCGTTTCAATAAATTTTGAGTTAAAGCGGAAGGATCTGTTTTAATGGATTTTTCCTGACCGCGGGCATCAACAACATATCGATAAGTATCTCTTTTTTTTCCGCCCAGGGCACCCTGGTAAACAAATTCGTAAGTTGCCGTGGTATCATTTTTAATAAATTGGTAATCACTTCCCAGTTTGACGACCTCGACAAGTCCCAGCTTCATGAGAGCCAGTATTTTCTCAGCATTGAGGGCCGGCTGGGTAGCCGCATGGGTAAAAAATATTGAGGTGTAGGATTTATCGAAACGCTTTCTATCTTTTAACGATAGTCTCAGATAGATTTCTCTGACCAAGTCAAAAGACTGGTGTAGCACGGTTTGCCAGATGAGTTCACCATCCGGCCCATCACCATTGATCGCATCTTTCAGATATTGCTGCAAGAGATCAGCAGGTGTGCGGGTCGGATTGACAACTGCTTGCCAGTTAATACGGTGCCCGTACGCTGCTTCCAGGTCTTGATTAAGTAACCCGAAAACAGCCTCAAGTTTTAAATTTCCCTGATTTTCAGAGATCATTCTGTCCACATTCTCACGCGTCAGAAATGTGTTGCGATAGGCGCCCATCCTGCCCCTGACTTTCGGCAACAGTCCCCCTCTGGAATACAGCACAAACTGTCTTGGATCAGCAGGCGGTGCAAAGACCAGTTCATTAGAATCATCACGCGTAAAATGTCCATTTGAAGTAAGTGTCAGGACAACCTCGATGGCACTCAAGCTGGTCCCAATTACAGCGATCTTTTCACCTTCCGGAATATTTTGGAGCAACGTTTTTGCCGGCCAGGGTGAAGGAAAGTATGTGGTTCCCTCCATTTTTTTAAACCAATGGCCTGTGGCGAGCAGTACCCGGTCAGCAAAATATGAAAAAATCGATCCGGATTGAAGATGCTTGACGGTCAGGCAAACCTGATCGACCTTCTGTTCCAGATCGATGACCTCGGCCCGCGAATGAAGATCGACCGTCAGACCCATTTTTTGCGCTTTTTGATATGCTTCTTGAAATTTTTCTTTCAGATATGCGCCCATTATCGCCCGGGGATAATGGTTACATCGATCCGGCTTATCAGGGGCATCATGAAATAGAGGCAAAAGTTCTTTGAGATGATGCTGTTGATCGATCACCCATTCCTGAAATTCGGCAGGATGATCCGGTCGGATACCCATATCCTTTGCACACATATTTGTGATATGAAAAGGCATGACATTACGATCACAATGTGGAAAGCCGGGTCCGAAAGTGTCTTGCTTTTCAAAAATCAGAATTTGAATCGTTGAGAGGTCCAGCAAATTCGGATCGATTTCACGGCGCACTTCATCCACAAACTGAGTCAGCATGGCGGTTGCCGTCAAACCACCTCCGATTATGGCAAAAGTAAAGCTCAATTAAATCCTCTTAATCCTGATTTGAAATCGATGTGATCTAGTAAAGCGTTGCCCGCATGACGGTGATCGCCTGACCGGAAAGATAAACCCGTTCATCACCGACCCGCACTTTGACGACACCGCCTCGTTTAGATGCCTGATAGCCGACGAGCTCACTTTTGCCGAGCTTTTCAGCCCAGTAGGGGCCCAGGCAACAGTGTGCCGAACCGGTGACCGGATCCTCGTTAATGCCGGCCGCCGGCGCAAAGAAACGCGAAATAAAATCATATTGATCCGAATCAGATGCACTGGTGGCGATAAATCCGCGGCTGGAAACCTGGCTTAAGAGGGAAAAATCAGGTGTCATCTTGCGAATGGTTTCAGCGGATTCAAATTCTAAAATAAAATCAAAACGATTTTTGCCCACATAGCGGGCCGGCACTCCAAAGGCTTTGATGCTGTCTTCTGGAAATTCGGCCTGAGTTTCAATCTCGGCCGGAAAATCCATCTCAATCCAGCCCTCTTTGCGCACGGCGCTGAGCAGACCGCTTCGGGTATGAAAGCGTGCCGGGCTGTCGGGTGCCAGAGCCCCCTGCTCCCACAAAATATGGGCGCTGGCCAGAGTGGCATGCCCGCATAATTCTACCTCGATGGCGGGTGTAAACCAGCGCAGTTGAAAACCATCATTTTGTTCAACCAGAAACGCGGTTTCAGATAGATTCATTTCAGCGGCCACCTGTTGCATCCAGCGATCGCCAGCCGGTTCCGGCAGCACGCAAACACCGGCCGGATTACCGGCAAACGGTTTATCGGTAAAGGCATCAACCTGAAATATCTCCTGACCCATAAAGGCGCCTCCTCAGATATTTTTACTTGATAATTTATGAGAATATAGGGGCCACAGGCAAACCCTGAACCTTCCTTTATGTGCGCAGCGTGGCAATCAGCCTCAATGGGTGTTGCAGCAGTTCCAGCGCCGAAACAATATCCGTACACACAATGTCGGCCGCAGCAATTGTGTCGGCCGCAGCCCCCTCTTTGAATATGATCGCAATCCCCAGGGCCGCCGCCTTTAGCATCAGCCGATCATTGCGCCCGTTCCCCACACAGATGACATGTTCGGCGCCCAATCCCTTTACATAGTTGAGCTTGCCGATATCCTGGGCATCCCGTGATAACACTGAAAGCCGACATGCAATGCCTTCAAGACCTTCCTGCGCCTTGCCAAAGGTATCCGCCGTCAGAACGTGCACCTGGAGCATATCAGCCAGAGCGGCTAATCTCTCATTTACACCGGCGATGAGCGCACCATCGCAGGCAATCGTCCCGTTATAGTCCAGGACGATATGTTTCAACCGTAATGTTTCGCGCCCGGGGATATCGATTTCGAGCATCCTTTATTTCCCTGATTATTTTTAATTTGCAACAGAGTTCACGGAGATGAGTTTAGGTTCAAGCGATGTGTTTGTCCATGGCTTTTTTTATTCGATCCAGCGCCTCTTCCAGCAGCGGCCGCTGGCAGCCGAAATTGAGACGCACATATCCGGGCCCGCCAAATTCGATCCCATCCTGCAGCCCCACCCCGGCGTCTTCAAAAAACCGGACCGGATCCGCCAAACCGGCAGAGCGCACATCAATCCAGGCCAGATAGGTTGCTTCGACAGGCGCCATTGAAAGTCGTGGTATATCAGAAATGGCACGCGCTGCTTTATCCCGATTGCCGCGCAGGTACTCCAGTAGTGCGGCATGCCAGTCGGCGCAGTCCCGATAGGCGGCTTCGGCAGCCGCGTAGCCCATCGCATTTACATGCGGGACAATGCCGGCCATGGCTTTGATAAAGCGCCGGCGCAGTTTTCTTGCGGATATGACCGCAAAGGCACACCCCAGGCCGGGCAGATTAAACGTTTTACTGGGCGACATCAGGGTGATCGTTCGCTCCGCGACGGCCGCATCAAGTGTTGCCGTCGGGATGTGGGTCTTTTCACTGTCCAGAATCAATTCGCAATGAATCTCATCGGAGCAGATTATAACATCGTGATTTTCACAGATATCCGCCAGGGTGTCGAGTTCATCACGACGAAAGACACGCCCGACCGGATTATGCGGGTTGCAAAGCAAAAACAGCCGGGTGTCGGGGGTTATCGCTTTTTCCAGACGATCGAAATCAAAAGTCCAATGATTGTCCGTTTCCTGCAGGGGCACTTTGATCAAACGGCGCCGGGAGTTTTGGGGTGCGGTCAGAAAGTGCGGATAAACCGGCACCGCCGTCATGACGTCGCCATTGTCTTCACCGACAGCCCGGCAGGCCACGTTAAAGCCGGTTACCAGACCGGGCAACCACACCAGCCACTCGGGTTGAATCGACCAGTTAAAATCAGCTGCAAGCTTTTCGACCACAATGGTTTCAAGACTTTCAGGCGCGACCGTGTAGCCGAAAACACCGTGGGCAACCCGCTGCTGCAAGGCCTCGATCACAGCCGGCGGAGAACAAAAATCCATATCCGCCACCCACAGCGGGATAATATCCCGGCCCTTGTATTTGTCCCATTTCATACTGGCGGTATTTCGTCGCTCCACCGCTAAGCTGAAATCGAAACAGGTGTCCTTATCCACGGTCTGTTTTCCTCAATTTTTCATATTCCTGCCAAACAAAAGCTATATTTTTGTCTCAGGTCAGATCGTCTCCGGATCGACAGGGCCAACCTGCAAATATGCATCCCTATGACAAATAGGCGCTATCCGTCAAGTGATGAATTAGGGTGCATTCGACGGATCGGGTATGGATTTAAAATCGAAATGCTTGTCAAAAAGATAGGGATCGTCGAAATGAGCCCGGCCGACGAATTTGACGGCATGGTGGCCGCGCTGACGCATCCGACCCACCTGGGGAACGCCCATCGGAATGAAAATGTCCGATTCCACCCGTTCGCTATATTTTCCGATACCTCTTGAATTGAACATGCTTTCACCCAAATCGCCGTTTTGGGGTAACATTTCAAGTTGCTCATAAGGCGCCAGTTGATAGGGTCGAAACTCGGGGGGCATGCTCCGGGAACTGATACGGCCCACCTGATGCCAGCCGGAAATGACATGAATCGCAATTTTGTGGCGGGGATAATTTTCCGGCAATCGAGTCGGCACGAAGGCATCGATTGCCATCGGTATGGACAGAACTCGCTCAACCCTTTGATTGCGCGGCACATAAAAATGATAACAGCCGCAATTGTTCATGATATCGATCATGAAGGGGTTGCCGTGTTCATCCAGGCTCACCCGCAGCGTTAATCCGTCCATATTGCCGCGCTCAATTCGCGGCGCATTGGGCCCGCTGCGCTCTGAATACCAGAAGACATAATTAATTTGTAATATCGGTTTGTTGTTGAGGTAAGCGTGAGAAAAATATGTGTACGCCGTTGGTTTTTCGGGGTTGACACTGAGCTTTTCATCGGTCCAAACCACCGCACCGAGCCGATCGTATTCTGCGGCTAAATCCTGAACGATCAGAGGCGCGAAAATCGCCAGTAAGGCTTCCCGGTCGTCATTCGAGGGCAGCGGTATGCCCAGCGGGTTTTGTCTGGAGCGTTCCATTATGTTGCCAACGTCCTGCCTGTTGAAATCCAATGCAGCAGCCGGACCATACGTCGTTAACCGTCCCAGTGCCGTCTGCTCATCTTCGGGTATCTGGTGCCATTCAGCAATCTCATCGTTGACCTGAAGGGTGACAATCGCCACCGGAATAGCGGCCAGCGGGTATAAACCGAAAACCCGCATCAGAGTGGAGTATTCACTTGAATCCCGCACGGCGACGCCCAGAACTTCATAGAAATCGGACTGGTTTCGGTCATGAGCCAACAATTTATGGGAGTGTTCTTTCGTTTTAGCAAACAGTATATGACGATCGGCTTCAAATCCGAACTCTGCGGCCAACCTTTGTATCTTCGCTGCAGGTAAATTCTGAATTTCAGCTTTGCGGGCGTCAAGATCCAATTGCTGCATCCAGCGCACCCACTGGTTTCTTTGGGCATCAT
>JASFIG010000140.1:0-10539 GCA_050122795.1 Desulfobacterales bacterium | reverse complement strand
ACTAATATATCGTTATGGATAACGCCGAAAAACTGGTTGAGATATTCAAAGCCCTGTCTGATCCGACGCGCCTGCGATTGGTGAAGTTGCTGAATGATTGCCCGCCGGGGGTGTGCCAGGGCGGGCCTTTATGTGTCAATGCGCTGGCGCATCGGCTCGGGGTCTCCCAATCAGCCGTTTCTCAGCATCTGCGCATTTTAAGGCAGGCGGGCTTGGTTCGCGGTGCCCGACGCGGTACCTTTATGCACTATGGGCTTGATCCGGAAGGCCTGAAGACATACCGACACGCACTGCGGGACACGCTGGGTGAAGATTTTTTAGGGGGTTGAGGCCATTTTTTTTACCTCAAAATATTAGCATATGCGAATATTCGAAAATAAAGGGTGAAAGGAGGTGAAGTTATGTGTTGTCAAATGACCCGTCATCATGGATTTCAGCGATGGGGCCCGCCAATGGCGTGTGATTGCGGATGCGACGAGCCCCCGTACGCACGGCCCCGATTTATGACCAAAAAACAAAGAATTGCAGCATTAGAAACGCATCTGGCGGATTTGCAGGAAGAAGCCAAGGCCGTCAAAGAACACATTGCTCAAATCAAGAAAGAAAAGTAGTCCACGATTTAAAACAGAGAGGAGCAATCGCTCCTCTCTGGATTTCACCACCCAACCACTATAAATATCTGAGGGGTCGGGGCGTTTTTCCATCCAATCCCTGATCATAGCGGAATGAATTATCAGCAGCGAAATCGTGCACTGTCTGAATGATTTAGGGAGCGTTGCGAAGGAACAGCCGTAACCCCTTGACAGATCAAACCTGAAACAAGATAATTCAAATTGTAAAGATTTGCTCAGGCACGAAACCGATCAAAAATATTTGTCCAAAAAAGTATGTATTTCGGATTGTGTTATCTGCATCTTCAATCGCAATCAAATAGGATCAATTTCAGATTTATTCCAAATTTTCAACAATCCTGTCTGTAAACTTGAATATTTTACGATTTCATAATAATGCAAGAAGGGTTATTGAATGGCCGAACTCAAACACAATGCAAGGAGTTTACATTAATGGAAATTGGGAAACAGATCATTGAAACAGCTATAAAAAATGGGGCGACTCTCGCTGGAATTGCCAATGTAAAAGCACTGAAAACTTCTGCTTCCCACTTGATATACACTCAGCTGGGAAATTATTCAGGGGTTGGCACCGTAAAAGATGATGATGCTCTGACGGCAGATCAATTGTTCAACTGGCCGGAGACAGCAAGATCTATACTCGTGATCGGTCTGTCTCACCCCCGGGGCCTACAAAAACTCGATTGGTGGGATGGTAGGGGGGGGACTCCGGGCAACCGTCTTCTGATCGATATCATGAAACATACCCGTCAGCAAATTGAAAACAATCTGAAAATCAATACCAATAAACTTCACTATTATGTCGAAAAAGGAGGGGTTTTTCTAAAGGATGCTGCTGTACTGGCCGGATTGGGATGTATTGGTAAAAACAATATGCTGGTGACCAGAGACTTCGGGCCGCGGGTTCGGCTGAGAGCCCTTTTCCTCGAGGCAGAAATCGAACCCACCGGACCTGTCAGGTTTGATCCCTGCGCAGACTGTAAAGTCTACTGTAGAAGGGTTTGCCCAGAAAAGGCCATGGTTGAAAAGGTGCTCGCGTTTCAATCGATAGAGGATTCTTTGGATCTACCTGCAAGGGATGGGACTTATGACAGAGAACTTTGCAATGTACGAATGGAAAAGGATATTTCTGAAAGCAAAAAAAATACCGGCACATACGCGCCCATAAAATACTGCAGAAAGTGTGAGTTCGCCTGTCCGATAGGAAAGTAGCGCTACCTTATTCCTTTTATAAATCCATCACCAAGCGCTGTTGATGAAAAATGGCCGGTCAATTTTAGATGGCTTGACGAAATCATCAATTCAAAAAACCGCCGAGATATTTTTCGGCAAAATGGTTTTGACGGAATCCGCGGTGACGAAAGTATTCTGCCCCAATTGCAGCCCGGAGATGGAGGGAGGCTGGCGCAAAATGAAGGCCCCCGCCTGAAAGAAGCACAAAGCACCCTGCTTTATACCGCAGGCCGGCACGATTCACGTATAGTCGATACAGAAATCAAGAGGGCAGGATGAATGTCATCCTGCCCTCCTAATTTTTAGGCAGGCATGTTCGCAGATTGCAGCAAAAAGGTATTTTGTTTTTTCATTTGGCGTGATCAACGCTTTATTGCACTGCTTTTTTAAAGTTTTCGTTTACTTTTTCCCAGTTGATCACATTAAAAAATGCTGCAATATATTCCGGCCGGCGATTCTGGTATTTCAAGTAATAAGCGTGCTCCCAGACATCCAGGCCCAGAATCGGTATGTGGCCCTGGCTCAAGGGGCTGTCCTGATTGGGTGTGGTTGTGATCTCAAGCTCACCCCCTTTAACCACCAGCCAGGTCCAACCGCTTCCGAAGAGCAGAGCGGCAACGTTTGAAAATTTTTCTTTAAAGGTATCATAATCGCCGAATTTGGCTGTTATGGCCTTTGCAACATCGCCTTTAAAGTCCACTTCTTTCCACAACAGGGGCCAGAAAAAGCTGTGGTTGGCATGCCCGCCACCGTGATTTCTGACAGCGGTTCGAATCTGTTCCGGAATGGTATTCAGGTCCGATATCAGCTCTTCAGCGCTTTTACTGCTTAGATTGTCATGACCTTCAAGTGCGGCATTCAGTTTGTCGACATAGGTCTGGTGGTGTTTTGAATGGTGAATTTGCATGGTTTGTTCATCAAAATATGGCTCCAACGCATTGTATGCATATGGAAGCGCAGGTAGTGCATGGCTCATTTTTGCACCTCCGTTTATTGTATCGATATTATTTGAAGAGAAAATAGAAGCGATAATTTTATTTATCTAACAGTGTATGATAATCATAAGCACTAAATTTGATCCGACAACTATTTGTTAACGGTGAAAAATAAATAAATATGAATAAATTAATATAGTTATCGAAATTTTTCCCTGTACGGTGGCCGGCTGATGACCCGTCTTAAAATGGTTTCGAACTTCCTGGGATTGACCCAAAGCACAGTGGGGCTGTTGTTTATGGTGGTGCTGGTGGGCATGGGAGAGCGCATGGCCGAGCGCTTTCTGCCCATTTACCTGCTGGCTTTAGGTGGCGGGGTGATATCGATCGGCCTGTTAAACGGCCTGGATAATTTACTGTCAGCCGTTTATGCCTTTCCGGGGGGATATCTTTCCGAACGCATTGGCTCCAAGCGTGCGCTGCTGGTATTTAATTTTATGGCCATGGCCGGCTTTTTGATGGTGATTCTGATCCCGGCCTGGCAGGCGGTATTGATCGGTGCGGTTTTTTTTCTGGCCTGGTCGGCCATTTCCCTGCCGGCCACCATGGGCCTGATCGCCAGAGTGCTGCCGACCCACAAGAGAACCATGGGCGTCACCATGCATTCGCTGGTGCGCCGCTTTCCCATGGCCCTGGGACCGGTACTGGGCGGGCTGTGTATCGGTGTGTGGGGGGTTGAGCAGGGGGTTCGTATTGCGTTTGGTGTGGCACTGGCCTTAGCCCTCCTGGCGGTTCTTCTGCAGCAAAAATTAATTGAAGATGACCCCCGCGCCACCCCGGCTGACGATTGTGACATCCGGCCTGAAAAAAATCCCTGGAAATTGTTTCAGTCGATGGATGTCTCGCTGAAGCGTTTGCTCGTATCCGATATCCTCATCCGCTTCTGCGAACAGATTCCCTATGCGTTTGTCGTGGTCTGGTGCATGCAGACCATCGATCGGCCCGTTAGCGCTTTTCAATTCGGACTGTTGACCGCCATTGAAATGGCTACCGCCGTGATGGTCTATATCCCGGTGGCCCACCTGGCTGATAAAACCACCAAAAAGCCGTTTGTGGTGGCCACTTTTGTCTTTTTTACCTTTTTTCCGCTAATGCTGTTATTCTGCCGATCATTCGTGTGGCTGATACCCGCATTCGTTCTCAGGGGATTGAAAGAGTTCGGCGAGCCGACCCGTAAAGCGCTCATACTGGATCTGGCGCCGGAATCTTGCAAAGCGGGAATGTACGGTTTGTACTATTTTATGCGGGATGTGTGTGTTTCCATCGCGGCCTTCGGCGGTGCCTTTTTATGGCAGATCAGCCCGGCAACCAATTTGATTGTCGCCTTTGCATTTGGTGTGGTGGGGACCATCGTATTTGCCCGTTATGGCACCGATGTCCGCCATCCCAACGGTTGATATTCGATTGTTTTCCAGCTGTCATGGGGGCAAAATCGAACGCCCCGTTGGTGATTGGCACAACTATCAGGGGGATCACAAACAAGGCGCTGATTTACAGGGGGTATACAATTTTGGCGGTGTTCGCCGAGTCAACCATGTAAAATATGTTCGACGGTTCGATTTAAACGGACTCGACGCTTACAATTTCCGGTATTTTCTTTCGAACATAGGTTTCGATACCCTCTTTGAGGGTCATCTGTGACATGGGGCACCCGCCACAGGCGCCCGTTAAGCGAACTTTAACGATGCCATCGACGACATCGACCAGCTCGACATCGCCCCCATCGGCCTGAAGGGCCGGTCGGATGTCATCCAAGGCACTTTGAACTTGCTCTTTCATTTTTTTCTCCCGCATTATTGGGGTTGCTATTTACTAACATTTATGTGTACTCTTTAAACGTATACCACTTTGTGGTATCGGTCAAGCCTTTTATTTCATTTATCATTGCAACAGTCTACTGACTGTCACCTATTTTAAAGGTTCAATGGTTCGCGTTGCGAGTTGCGCGTTCCGCGTTTGGGTTGCGACTGCCTGCACCCGGCCCTCAGGAATTGATCTCTGGATCTTGCCATTAGCCAGCGGCTGAAGAAATGAACCCTGCTTGTGAGATCGAAGCCCCAAATCTTTGACCCCTGAACCTATGTCACCTTCATACTTTCAGGCATCAGCACACCTGTTACCTCTCCGCGGGCGCACTTACGGCCTTTAGCGGTGAGGGTGACGGCCACAATCACTTTACGTTCCCGGACTTCTTTTACGCGGCCCCGCAGCTCCAGAGTTGCATCAATCGGTGTTGGCGCTAAATAATCCACATGCAGCGCGGCGGTTACGTAGCGAACGGGCGGGTCAGATCCCGGTTCTCGTTTTTCAGCACGATATTTGGCGGCGGCTGCCGTGCCGGTGCCATGGCAATCAATTAAAGACGCGATCAGACCACCGTAAACAAAACCGGGCACGGCCATGTGATAGCCTTTGGGCACAAAGCGGCACACGGTTTCATCGCCGTCCCAGTAACTTTTTATTTGTAAACCATGTGAGTTTAAGCGACCACATCCATAGCAATGACTGTATTCCTCAGGATAGGTGTCCTGGATGGCCTTTTCGTTCATTGTGTTTCCTTTCATGGTGTCATTCATTACGAATTCGCTTCTGATTCAGCCGGCCCTTTCGTACCGGTTTCAGGTGTCGCAATACAGAGGTCAGAAGTCAGAAAACAGAGGACAGAGAAGCCGTCCCATATTGCCGTTTTTTATCTGTCTTCGACTCGGCTGAGCTCGTCGCAGGCTGTCCTCTGACCTCTGTCTTCTGTTTGATAAAACCCGACACCTGGACACTGAAACCTTAGAAATTTTAACTACGAAATGGGGCATTTGCAATCGGGTGTCCTTTAAAATTCAATATTTTCTGCATGCCCATAAATTGGATGACAGCGGCATTAATGAACATTTGATAGCAAGGGGTGTTGAAAAATCCAATTGACACGTCACGCGCTGATGGGTTAAGCATTAAGCGTTCCTCCATAAGCCACATATCATTCCTGTCGACCCTGCGTAACCTCCAAAACGGGTACCCATTTCTAAATATAGGGTGAAAGGGACTCAAATATGATTGAATCCATTTACCAACTTCTGGCCAGGATTGGCTACACGCACCCGCTGCACCCGCCGGCCACCCATCTGCCGGCCGGCCTGATTATCGGCGGTTTTTGTTTCGCTGTGGTTGCCTGGATCTTTAATCGCAAAAATGTGGCCCAGAGCGCGCGGCATTGCTTTATACTGGCCTTGATTATGGCAATTCCCACCATACTGCTGGGTCTGATGGACTGGCAGCAGCGCTTTGGCGGTGCCTATTTGTTTGAGATCAAGGTGAAGCTTGTGTTAGCCGGAATTTTATTGTTTTTGCTGCTGGTCGCTGTGGTTTACAGCGCTCTGGCCGCTGATTTCACCAAAGTCAATGTGGCCATTTATGCCCTTTGCCTGCTGGCGGTAATCGGCCTGGGATATTTTGGCGGTGAACTGGTGTACGGAACCCGTGAGCCTGCCGCGGTAGAAACCAAAGGCCTGGCCGCCACGGGCGAACAGCTCTTCAAGCAAAACTGCTCGGCCTGTCATTTTACAGATAGCACCGCCAGCAAGGTGGGTCCCGGTATGAAGGGTGTTTTTAAGCAGGACAAATTTCCTGTTAGCGGCCGACCGGTGTCGGACGACAACTTCCGGCAGATTTTAAAAACACCCGTCGGTAAAATGCCACCGTTTGGACATCTTACCGATGAGCAGGTGAATGCGTTGTTGGATTATCTTAAAACACTTTAGAATTCATCTCAAAAATGTATCTAACAATCAATTTAGGCTGAGGATGCTCAGAGTGATGAAGAGGTTTGAAATGGTTAAGCACAGATCAACAAAAGGAAATTTACTATCGCTCATTTTTCTGTCACTGGCCTGTCTGGTTTTTTTGAATTTGCCTCATGCATGGGGGCAAACGTTTATTTCCGGAAAAGTCATCACCGCCGATGGGAAAGTGGTTGCCAGTGGCGCCGTGGCCCTGGAAAAAGGCGAGCTGCACAACGATGCCTTTTTAGCCGGTGGGGCCGTTGGATCCGACGGCACCTTCAAAATACCGTTGCCGAACGGTGGCCCCTGGGGTTTGCACGTCTACAGTGAAGGCTATATCTATTTTCCGCTGCAGGTGCAGATCAAAGAGGGCGAAGACAATGATGTACCGGTGATTTTGCCGGTGGATGGCAACCCGGCCGACGATCCACGCATTTCCGACATTCGTTTTACCAGGATTTCCGATCAAGTCTTTCAGATTAAAATGCGGGTTGAAGATGCCAACAACAACCTGGGGCCCCAGATGCTGGCGGTTGACACCAAACGGTTTCGATCTTATCGGCTGGTTCCGCAAAGCGGCGACCTGGAGGATAAAAAGGCAAACTTTCCAAGCGGGCAATATGAGTCCGCGTTTATTCCGCACCCGCTTGACAATGAGGATTTAAACAACTGGCTTTTTGTGGTGGCCGATCATCAATGCAGCAACGGCCCGATATACAGCGGCTTGAATCAATCCGTTTTCAATCCGCCGGTGGCGCACGCTGAAAAAATAAATTGTGAGGTGGCCGGCATCTGGAAATCCAACTTTGACAAGGTCTATCAATTTACCCGGGAAAAGCCAGGCACGTTTAGCGGCAAACAGTTTGCCGGTGATATTTTGATCGACAAAATGACGCAAAGCGACCAGAAGGTTGCCATGGACTTTCGCTTTAAGGGCGACAAGGGCAAAGCGGCGCTTCAACTGGCGTGTGAGGACAATCAAATTCGTCTGCTGGGCACTTTCCAGCTGCCGGAGCGCTCCGGCGAATGGGTTTTTGCCAAGCTACAGAATGCCGAGGCCACCGAATCCGGTAAAGATGTGTTTAGCGCCAACTGTTCAGGCTGCCACCATGCCGATAGCAAAGACACCAAGGTGGGACCCGGGCTACAGGGGCTATTTAGCAATCCCAGACTCCCCTCTTCAGGCCGCCCGAGCACTGAAGAAAACGTGCGTGCCACGATCGTCAACGGACAGGGCAAAATGCCGCCGTTCAAACATCTTGATGATTCGAAAATGAAAGCCCTGATTGATTATTTGAAATCGTTATAAGAGCAGGCCCTTTTTTTAAGCTGTTTTTTAGGGAATTGACAACCGGGCTTTGTGCTGATGTTTGAGGGGCGCAAAGCCTTTTCCTCATTGAGTCTTACGCGCTTAAGCGTATTCGCCTATCTTACCCTGAAGCGCACGAAAAACACGAAGTGAAAATCTTTCTTAATGTCCCTTATTTATCTTCGTGCTCTTTGTGGTGAGAAATCAGATGGATGTCAAAGCAGGGTAAAAGCCATGCCGGATCATTGTGATATTCTCTATCATCACCGACTGGAATGATGTTTAATAAAAAGCGCCATTATTTTCAGGTGGGTTTAATCTTGATCGGTATCCTGCTGGCAGGGGGTGGCAGTTATTCCAAAGATTCGGATTGGCTGCTGAAGCCTCCGGGCCTGAGGCCGCTCAAAGCGCCTGCAACGGTTATTCCCGCCACCCATCGGTATGTAAACCGGAAGCTTGAGCTGCCGCCCTATCGAAGCGCAAGCGGAACGCCGCTGAAGGGGTGGTCCCGAAAATTCATTAAAACGCGCCGCTTTTCGAGTGACCAGAGCGCCTGGATCTTTTACCGTCAATCGGATTTAAAACAAACCAAAGTGATAAAGAACGCCGGCATGCCCGCTTCGCTGCGGATGTGGCCGGTGGGGGCCACGCTCATTTTGGAAGGGTATAAGGGTGATGCCGTGCGCCCGGGCGATGCTGAACTTGTGGAAATTGAGCTTATGACCAAAAGGGCGCCTGCATCCGCATCTGCTTCCGATCCCTTTTTTGCGGTTGACTGGAATTATGCGCGTTTTACACCGGATGGCACCTGGTCACTGTCCCCGCAGAAGGTAATCGAATGCCATCAATGCCATAGCATAGCCTTTCAACTGACCGGTGATCTGGTTTTTACACAGTTCCATTAGTGGGCGGTCCCTCATTTAAATTGCAAATTGGGGATTAGCTGCTTACATATTTTTTAGCAAAAAATACAATCAAATCTCAGATTTCAAGCACCCCGCCAGAAAGATGGTGGGCAGGCAAATTCCAAATAAAACTCAAATCTCAATTTTTCAATAATCAAAACGCAGTTTGGGATTTTGAATTTGGGTCATTGCGATTTATTTGATATTTGTGTTTTGTGATTTGGAATTTAAAATGTTTGCTACTTTAGATATTCCTGATTCATGATCGCCAAAAATACCACTCCGTTAAATAAACTATCCAAATCCTTACCATGGCTGCATTTTGGCGGGGCCTATCTTGCTTTTGTGCTCGTTTATTTTTTTGCAGCCGTCCACAGCCGGCTGGGGCAAGAGATTTCCGCCGGTGAAAGCCCGGGATTTGCATTTCTGGCAGAACATCTCCCGGTGTTCATGATCCTGGCTTTGGGCTATTTGATTCTTGTTGGCCTATTGCAGCAGTCCTGGATCCGTTCCGATGGGGCGGCCGATACGGCAACACTCCAGTCGTCTGCGCGCATTCAGTTTGTCTGCGTTGCGCTCTTAGCGCTGGCAATATGGAAAGGCTGGAGCCATTTCGCATCTGCGGCCGCATTTGTTTTACTGGCTTCAATCCTGATGCAGGCTTACATCGTTCTGTGGTATCAACAGATCCGCAACCACAACATGCCCCTTCACATCCGCTACCAGGAATCCCATGTGCTTTTGTTTCTGGCGCTGCTGGTTCTGATAAATGTCATCGTCACCCGGGTGGATCCTGCCTGGCATCTGCCCAAGGATTTTATGCATTTCGATTCCAGTGTGGCAATTGCCCTTCAGAATCTCATTCGCGCGGCCTTTTCCGGTATCACCGGACTATGGTTTGGAATTATAACGCTGGCCATCATTTCTTTGTCCGGCTTTTTACAAAACAAACTGAACGCCAAAACCGACCTTAAGGGGTTTTCTTTTTTTCTGCCGTTTATTTTGCTGTGCGGCTTTTACACCATTATTGTGCTGACTGCACTGATGGTTGCCATTGAATGGCAGGTCGACACGTTAGGGCTCAGGCCTGCTGTTATCGCACTGGCCTTTTTGCTGAGCGCAACCGGCGGAGCACTGGTGTCAAAAATCCACCGGCAAATCTCGCGCTACTTGCCGCCGGGCCACCACCGCAGCCCGGTGGGACTTGTCTGTGTTTCATTGGGGGCATTGTTTATTTATCCGCTGTTTTGGTTGGTGACCGCCGGGCCCTACCGACGGGCCGAGTGGATCTTATTGATCCTATCGATCCTGGTGCTTTGCGGCATAGTGGGTTGTGGGTTGCTCTACGGTGATTTGTTTAATCCGTGGTTTACGGCATTTTCTTATTTGAAAAGCATCCTATTAAAAGTATCAATAATCGTATCGGCCGGTGCGCTGGTGCTGCTTATTGAAGAGGCTTTTCTTTTTGACAGGCGTTTGCCTTCCGGATCCGCGGCTCGCTGGGCGCTTCTGGCAATTGTTTTTATTGCCGGCTTTGTTCCTTTCGGGTTGCTGAACCATTACCCGAATACCAAAACGATCCTGCTGCAATTCAGTGACCTGACCCGGGTAGAAGCGGCTTACGCCAGGGAACTGGCCGGTATATTTAGATTCGACCGCTGGGTCCGCTTGGGACAAAATCCGGCGTTTAAT
>JASFIG010000139.1:0-10580 GCA_050122795.1 Desulfobacterales bacterium | reverse complement strand
CAGTTGTGCCGTAACTTGTGGTCATTTCAATATTCGCACCATTTTCAACAAGATATTTGACAACGGGAAGTTCCCCTATCCAACATGCAGCAAAAATTGGCGTAGCCCCTTCGATATCTTCCGAATCAAGCTGCGCATGGTGTTCAATGAGATATTTGACAATATTGATATCTCCATTCATAGTAGCGCCGTGAAGTGGCGTAAGCTCTACTCCAGGCACTTTAAGGTTAACATCTGCTCCGCTATCTATTAGCAACTTAACGATTTCAAAATAACCTAGATAAGAAGCATGGTGTAAAGGTGATTGGCCGCTTTCATCTCTGGCTTCGACATCTGCTCCTTTGTTTAATAATTTTTGTACCAATTTAAGGTCACCCTTTTTGGTTGCCTCTGTCAAATCACCTTTGCTTGAGATACAACCAGCAAAATTGAAAATCAAGACTATGAATAGAATGACACGAATAGTGATGTTTATCATTTTTTTGAACTTCCAGCGGAATAATCTGATTATCGTTTGTATCAACTAACCTTGCAGTTAAGCTGTGCCGACCAAAGTGTCTTTTGTGCGGAACCTGCTTTTTCCTAATTGACTATTTAACTGCTTAACTATTTAAGTGCGCGCTATCTTTTGCTGTTAAAATTGCGCCTTTTTTCTTCCAGCCGCTGGTCGAGGTCTTTGAGCATCTCAAGGGTCTTTTGAAGTTTCAAGTTGGATTCTTCTAGTTTGCGGGTTTTGTCGCGCAGGCTGATTTCCTCGCGCCTTAATTTGCGGTTGGTGCGGGTAAGCGCTGATGCCTCTTTTTTGGATTGTTCTAGCTCCTTTTTCACCTGGCCGATGCGGCGATTTTGCGAGTTCACCTTTTTTGAAAGCCGCTCAATTTCCTTTAACGCCGCCAGCCAGTTGAGGGTATCGCCGTCGACCTTGGCGTTGTTCAGCCGGATGAACGCCTGCAGGTGCTCAAGGGATTTTTGATAGTTGCGGTTTTTGTTCTGGTGGTCCGAATACAGATGGGCCAGCTTCAGGTGGGCCTCTTTGGCTGCTGATGATTTTGACTTCTTTTTAATGATCTGATTGAGCTTCGCCATTTCGCGGCTGTATTTATCGCCGGCCACCTTTGGTGCAGCCGGCGCTTTCGGTGGTGTTGACACGGTCGGGCCGGAGTTTGCCGTATGGGTGCAACCACCGATACAAAATATGAGTACCATCAATAACATGACTGCTGTTTGTGTCTTGATACGTTGCATTGATTATCCTTTTGTGCCTCGCTTGGCATCCTGCAGGCTGATGAGTTTGCGGTCTTTTTTGCCCCTGCGGGAATCATCGCCGCGCTGATCCACCATGAAAGTGCTGCCGGCCACCGTTTTGGCATGCTCTTTCATTTCGGCGGCTACCTCCCCGAACTGGATGTGATTTTTAAATTTTCGTTTGACATTGGTGACCACCGCAATGGACAGGGTGGCCAGCGGAAATTTGACTTCATGGCCTTGGCGGTTCTCACCGACAATATGGCCGCGCTTGCGATCGGCCTCATCGTAAAAGCTGGGAATCGTGCGATCAAAATGATCAAGCACCGACTGACAAATGCGGGGATAAAGATCCGGGGTGGTGATCAGCACATAATCATCGCCACCGATGTGGCCGATAAAATCATCATCGCTTCCGTAGCGGGCAACTGCCTCGCTGATGATTTCGGCCGTGGCCTGAATGATGTCGTTGCCCTTGGCGTAGCCGTAATGGTCGTTGTAGGCTTTAAAATTGTCGATATCCATCAGGCAAAAGGCAATGGGGGTGCCGGAATCGATGCGCTTGTTCAATACGTTTTCAATGGCGATGCCGCCGGGCAGCCGCGTCAGCGGGCTGGTATCCAGATACATTTCCTCCAGCCGTTTTAACCGCTGGGCCATGGTGCCAAATGAATCGGCCAGATCACCGAGCTCATCCTGGTTGGGAATCTGCGGCCGGTGATCAAAATCGCCCTCTGCAATTTTTCCGGTGGCATGCTTTAATTTTTTAATGGCCCCGGAAATATTATGCGTGATGATAAACGCTGCTGTCAGAGCGAACAGCAGGCCCAGACCGCATAAAATAGCGGCAGCCTTAAAGGCGACCCGGCCGATGGTTGCCGTAATGGCCGTTTTTTCGCTTTGCTGCCGCAGCGCCTGTGCCCGCATCTGTTTGATAACGTTTATGATTTTTTCCTGCTGGTTTTTGATATTTTTTTCAAATGCCTTTGATATATCGGATTCAGGATCCTCGATCCAACCGATGGCTCCTGAAAGGATGTATTTATATTCGGTTTGCAGGCTGACAATTTTTTGGATGGGATAATCCTTTTGGCCGGGCAAGGCCTGTAACTGCTCTATCAGCGTGTTAAATTCCTTTTCCTTGTGCCAGAAATCCTTAAAGACATCCGGGCTTTTTAAAATAAGGTAGCGCTGAACATAAAATTCCTGGGCCAGGATGACATCGATCATTTCACCCGATATTCTGACAACCTGCAGATCGGTCTCATGAATGCTGCTGTTGAGATCATTAAGAAGGTCTAAATTATATAGCGCCAGTACGGAGATTCCCACAACCAGCAGCAGCAAGACGCTGAATCCCAGCATCAGCTTGCGGGCGATGCCCATGCGGTAAAAAGGGGCAATGATCAGCTTGCTCAGCCTTTCAAGAATTGTATTTTTGCGATTTTCGGATGGTTTCCGGTCAGTCACGGTTACTCCCGGCAATTTGCTGCAGTGGAATTCCAAAAAATGTGTTTTTGCATGTACTTACCTGGGGTTGTTATCGGCTCAGAGGCGGGTGAACTTAAGCAAAAAAGTGGGTGATTTTATCGTGGTTGTCAAAAAAACGGTCCAATTGCGCAACGGTTTTTTGCACCAACACTTATGCCGCTATCCTTTTTTCGGAACATTCATTTGACAAGCGATCTATATTATTTGAGTAGACATCAGACCTGTGAAAAGCAACACTGCACCCTTGAGAGCAGCAGCATGCTGGCAGGGTTTGGCGGCTTAGGGAGTGGGCCTATTTGGGTGAGGAGACCTTTAATTTTTGGCCGGGATAGATCGCCGCCTTTGAATCCAACTGGTTATACTGTCTTAACTGGTCGACGGAAAGATTATAGCGGCGGCTGATGCGATACAGCGTTTCGCCCTGCTTGACGGTATGAATTTTCGCCGGGGCCGCCTTTTTAGCCACCGGTTTGGCTTCAGCGGGTTCGGCCTTGGGGGCGGCTTCAGACTTTTTTGTGGGGCCGGCAGCCGGTTTGGCGGCAGTGGCATTCAGCTGGGTGGCCAGGCTGCTGATGCGGGCGGTCATGTTGGCTTCCAGCTGGTCGAGGCGTTCGGTCAATAAAATCAGCTGGTTGCCGGAGCCACCGGCCTGGGCTAAACCACCTTCGGCATCCATTGATCCCAGGCGGCTCTCCAGCTGCTCGATTCTGGATTGCAAAGCCAGCAGCTGGGATTTTTCAGCCAGACTGTAGGTTCTGGCAATGACCGTCACGGTCAGGACAATAAGCACCAGAAATCCGGCGATGGCAACGGTGATGTGTTTAAGCGACTGCCCGCCAGATGTATTGCCGGATCCATAATAACCATCTTCGCGGGGATCTAAAGATTCGCTTTCGCGATAGCTGCTGTTTAATACAAAATCCTTGTCACGGCCGTCTTCGGATTGTGTCATTTTTTTGTCCTATTTTTTTGTGCAGCGGTTAAAGCAATTCGGTGTATCTTAGCCCCTACAGTTTCATTAGTTTTATTTAGGTTAAAAGGCAACAAAAAAATAATAAACAAAATCCCTGGATTTATCCAGGGATTTTGTATTCGTCGGTGTTTCTCAGCTGCCAGCGGGCAAACACCAGCACGGCGCCCATGGTCAGCAGAAAATATCCCGGAAACCAGGCGATGGATTTGATGAATACCAGATTTTCCAGTTGCACCTCGCTGATATCCGGCCGGCCGGCGCTGACGCCCAAACGCAGATATGCCAGCAGCAGAGAATACAGCACCCCGATCAGGCCGTAAGCCAGATTAAACGACAGCCCCTTAAAGCTCAAGACCGTGGCTCGCTGGTGTGAGTCGGTAATGCGGTTCAGATAGTGGCTCTGAAAGAAATTTTCCAGGTAGATAACGGCCACCAGGACGATGACCGGCAGCAATCCGAAAACCGGCCAGAAAAACGTCATGCCGACCAGCCCGATCAGGGTCAACGTGCTCATGATGCTCAAATTAAATGCGGGCGAATGCCTTTGCGCCATACCGCGGGCCACCCGCGGCATCACCAGCCCCACTACCGCCAGCCCGGAGCCGATTAAACCGAAGGAGGCCTCCGGCAGGTCGATCAGGCGATAATACTGGCTGTTGAGCGTGATGATCATGCGAATGCAGTTGTCAAAGGCCAATCCGGCCAGGATAACGATCAGCGCAAAAGGCGTGCGCAAAATCCAGCCGCCGGCGGCAAGGGTCAGCTTAAACGCTTCGGTGATCGTTGGGCCCCGCTCGGCATTATTCCGCCAGCCCCGCTCCTCGCCTTCGCGCATCTGCCAGGCGGTGATCAGGGTTAAAATGGCCATCAGCAAGGTCAGCAGGGGAGGGATGCGCAGCGTAATGCCTTGATTTAACTGGACATGAATGCCGAGCGCATCCATCACGCGCTGCATCAACTGGGGATCGTAAACGGCCGCTCCCAGGCTCATGGCAAAGATAAAGGCGCTGGAACGCGCCCACATCTGTTTTTCGAGAACCTTCGGCCAATCCCGGACATCGCCTTCAGCCTGGAGGCTGTCATAGGCGATGGCTTCATCCGCACCCGAAGCTGACGCCTCGGCCGCTCCGCTGAGAATCCGGTTAACCAGAAATATGGGAAACAATAGCTGGGCGTTGCCCCGGGGTGCAAAACACAGCAGGACCATTTCAATGACCATCAAGATACCGGTAAAAACCAGCAAATTGCGGCGACCGACCGTATCGGCCAGAGCGCCGGAGGGCACCTCCAGCAGGACGATGGTGGCCGCCCAGGCGGCATTGAGCAGAGCAAACTGCTCTAAAGTCAGGCCGTAGTCTAAAAACAATATAGTGAAGACCGGGTAATAAAAGCGGCAGTTGAAAAAAACCCGAAAGGCAATAAACAGGCGCACATTGCGGATCTTAAACGGAGATGTCGTCGGTGGTGTCTTCAATAGAATTATCTAAACGGCCAATGGCTATCTCAAACATGTAGCCAGCAATCACGGGTCGAGCCCGTTACCCATTAGCCCGTTATCCGTTTCAATAAAAACAAGACATTATTCCTATTTTAACAGGCTCAACGGGCTAAACGGGCAACCGGTTAACCTGCTGGTGGAATCATCTATTCTAGAGAAAATTATTGTAAGAAGATTATTTTATCCTGCTCTGAGATTAAGATATTATTCTTCCAGCTCAATCCGTACCAGCGGCGCCGGCCACCGCTCGGACGTCACCCAGACCGATTGCCCGTAAAATCCGAAACAGGCGGCTTCCTGCTGCATCAACGTTTCAAAGCGCAGCCGCCGGGGCCTTTTTTCAAAGGCCTCGGACCAGTCGTCTCCGGGCTTGCGGCGAAACAGATACGCGTGGTTGTACGTCAGTACGATCGCAGCCAGGCCATCGGGCGACAGGTCCATATCGGTCGGCCAGTTGAAATGCGGCACGCTCGCCAGGCGGCGAGCCACAAGCGGTGCGCTCGCCGCAGCGGGCTGCAGCGGTATTTCATACAGCGTGGGCGACAACCCGCGTTTGGTGAGCAGCAGGACACTTTGCGTGCCCGGATCGACGGCTGCTGCCTCGCAATCCTGCGGGCCATCTTCATAGGTAAAGTGAATTTGCCAGGCGATCGGTACTGCGGTGTCACTGTCCAATCCGGTGGCGGTAATGGACGGTTCTTTGACCACGTACAGGGTGACGGTCTGGCGTTGTTCCCAATTGTCGCCGATATCCGCTATCAAAAGATAGGCGCTATCCTGCAGCCGAAATGAGGCCAGCGCCTCCCAGTCGTAGTTGCGGGCGCCCTCCACCCTAAAGGTGCCCAGGTCGGCGCCGTCGTTGCCGACGGCATACAGCAGCGGATCGTCACCGCCATCGTTGATGGCCCACAGCAGACCCGGGTAAAGACTGGATGCCGCCAGACCACTGACTTCCTTGAGCTGTGGATTTTCCAGTTTACCCGCCCGTTGCGGTTCTCCCACAACCTCGGGCGGCGCGCCCTCTGTGAGCACATCACCGGCACAGCCGGTAAAAATCAAAATAGTGGCCATAATCACCGCTGGCCCCGGCGAACATCCCGTCAACCGCCGGTTTGCAGACTGTTTTTTAAAAGCGTTTGGTTTCACTGTTTGCGGCCGTTACGCTGTTTTTAGGTGATTTTATGAATGCTGTGCAGCTTCGATATTAATTCCCGGCCGATTGGAATGTCAAGATGTTAAACGCAGGGGCGATGAGGGCAGGTTCAGAACAAAAAAAATGGGGTCACTGAAAGTGACCCCATTTGGTTTATTGCGGATTGTTTTATAAGGGTTGTCTAAAAAACGTTTCGATTGCGGAACGCTTTGTTGCGACAGCACTTAAGACGCCATCTTTATTTTCGGAACATTAACCTGACAAGCGGTATAAAATTGCATTGTCAGGCTTAATTGGCAAAAATATTATCCAGACGCTCCAGGTCGTTGATCATGCCCCATTCGCCGCCGCCGTTTTCCACCTTGCTGCGCCAATCTTCGACCCGTGCCAGGTACTCTTTGGGGTCGATATTGTCACCGCGCAGCTTGGTGACATTCAAAGCAATGACGTTATAATCGGGCAGCTGGAAGGGAATGTCGCGCTTATATCCCTTGGCCAGCTCCTCTTTTAGATCCGAAAAAATAAGAATGTATTTTTGGCCGGATTCGGCTTCGTTGAGGTATTCAATCGCCTGCAATATACCGCCTGAAATATCGGTGTACGGGCTGCCCTTAACCGTTGTCACAAAGCTTTCCACCTGTTGCATAAAGGCCCGTTTCTGATTGTTGGCCACCGACGGCCGCTCGTCAAAGGTGACTTTTGAGATAATATCCTTTTCACTGAAGCTGCCGGTGTCGATGCGGGCCACCGCCAGGGTGTCGCCGGGTGCCAGAACACCCAGCAGGTAGTTAAGAATTTTCTGGGCCTTTTTCAGCTCCACGGCATAGGTGCCGGAGGTATCCAATAGCATATAGACTCCGGTGGAGCGGCTTTTGGTATCGGTGCAACCCGCCATCAGCATGCAAACAGCGAGCGCTATTGCAAATAATTTTTTCATTCCTGCTGCTCCTTTATTTGAATCGTTTCGTCATAGCTGTCGACGGCTTCTTCGACCAGTTGTGATTCTTCGGGAACCTCGGCTTCGGGCAAATCTGCTTTTTTGCCTCTGGTGGCCATAATGATGCCCTCCAGCCAGATGGCCGGAAAAATGGCCAGGTCATACACATTGACGATGAACCTGCCTACATAAAAGCCGATGTGGCCCAGCAGCCGCAGCAAAAATGCGAATAACCTGAGCAGCCAGGCAGCACCCGCTCCCAGCACGGTGCGCGAAGAGGCCACAAACATTTCCAGCGGAATGGCCACAAAGGCCAGCGCAAAGGGCAGGATAAAGCCCAGGACCATCTGACCGACAGTGGGGATGATGCTGGGCGGCAGGCCCATCTGTTCTGCGCCGGCCAGGGTCTGGCGCAGCACTTCCATGTCGTGGGCGATGCGGTCCCGCATGAAGGCCAGCGCTGATTCCACCCCTGCCAGGACGGCCAGCAGGGTAAAGGTGATGATAATCATGCGGTGGCGCATTTTATCGTCCATGGCGCCGATGATCGGAAACAGCCGGGTGATCCGCAAAGATTCCATCAGAAACAGGCCCATGGTCAATTCCACCAGAATAATCACCAGGCCGGCCACATCAGAGGTTTTAAAGGGGCCGATATAACTGGCGCCGCCTACCATTTCCGACATGGGCAGGGCAATCAGGTTAAAATTGATGATGGCGCCTCCGATGGCAATCAACAGCACCAGTCCGGCAATGGCAAACTGCGTCAGCGCCGAGGTCGATAGAGCGCGCGCTGCTGCGTCTGAGCCGGCGCGAATTTTCTCGTATTCATTCATTGTGCGATCAACCGTTTTGGCGCGTTTTTTGATGTTGTCGATGGAACCGGCGATGCCGTCCAATGATTTTTGCACCTTGCGCCAGAAGGGCATCATCTTGTTCAAAATGCCGTGGCGCGCGGCTGTGGAATTGCGATAGTCCTCGATAGCCTTTTTGTTTTGTTCGGTAAGCGAGCGATTGATCTCTGCCAGCATATTGGCCACCATCGAATCACCGCTATGCTCGATTTTGGCTATGGACTCGATAATCGGCATCCAGTTAGGCAGTGACGGTGGCACATCGGCACTGCTGGTGTAGTCTTCATCCAGCTTGACGATGACCTCCGATAACTGACGGTGAACATTGGGGTAACCCTCAAGATCGCGGGTTACGGCAGCGGCGATGCGATCAAATTCGCGCTCAACTTTTCTTTCGGCATTTTCCAGGCCGGCTGCCATTAGCACTTCCCGGTTGCGCAGCACCAGCCGCTTTTCCGCCGAGAGCACCGAAGCGGCGGTCAAACGCAGCGCATTGCGAATAATCTTGCTAAACGACATGACCGCTTGGTGAAATGGCCGTCGTGCAAAATACAGCGCCAGCAAAAACAGGACGATCCATATTAAAATGGATAGCGCCGGGCTGCTGGTAATGCTCAACATATTGGCAAAAGTCATAAAACCCTCCATTTTGGTTTATACCCCTTTGGATGAAAATGGCCTGAATGTCCAAATATCGGTATAAGCAGCTGAAAAAACGCCATAAATTCGTAACGTTTTTTGGCAACCACCCTTATTGTCTTCGGCAAATGATGAGGGCAACGTGCTCGCTTAAATGCACACATGGTTGTCGGACGGCAGTTTTCGGAGTTGACATGCTTGCTATCAGCTTATCAAAAAACAGGTTCAATATCAATTTTCCGCAGCCCTAAAATTTGCGCTAATTCAATTTCTTCCGGCTATTGCAGACACATACGGTGATTGGCAGAATAAATGAAAGCCACGCCACCGGGGCGTGGCTTTCGCTTAAAAAACACTCGTTTTGCCCCTGTGGGCTGCTTACTGGGAAATTTCAAAATTGATTGTTTCCAGCAGGTTGCCCGATGTATCCAGGACATCCACGCGCCACGCTCCGACCTCATGGGCCTGAATGGCTTTCGAACTATAGGTGCGCCAGCTGCTCGCGTTTACGGCCAGCGATACCCGTGCGCGCTCGACATCGCCGTAACTCCAGACATGCACGACTTCGGTGGGCGTTTCGGCACCCACAATTTTGGTAAAGCAATACAGCCGGGGAGTTGAATTGGTAAAACGGGTTCCGACATTAACCGCTTCACGATCTTCGACTCCCTCACAGATGGCAGCCGCCACAACGTCAAGTTTGTCGGTCTGCTGGGCGCCGGCGGCCGGGATCAATAAAAACAGACACATAAGCCAAATGACAACACTGGAAAAAGAAACTCTGGTTTTCATCAAACTGCCCTCCTTAAATCCAAAGTGATCGGAAAATTCTCAATTGATGGTCAGCGCAATTGAGGCACCCTGTAGGGGTGCAATAAATGCTACGAGACCCTATATCGGCATGGATGATTATAAACTTTAGGCGTATTTCAGTGCGCAACGCCGGCTTGTGTCCGGGGTTTTAGCAGACTAACGAATTGATATTACATTAGGTTGCATTTGTCAGGACGGACCGGTGGCGGGCGGGCGGGGTGATACGAAATTCACTACAGAATGGGTTTGAATGCGATTTTACGGAACCGGGGCCGGCTCAATTATTTTTTACGTTACCTTCAAACCGCGATGGCTCGTTAAAATATTTATCCGGATTGCTCATCAGGGTTTCGAGACGATACCGATAATACCCGATGCGGACGCGCTTGTTTTTTTGCGAGCCGTAAAAGTCCAGCGGTTTTTCCTCCAGGTCGGCGATCTTTTTTTCCAGCCGTTGTTTTTCAGCGGCGACGCGCTCCTGCTGCGTGGGCGTCCGGTTTTTTTCGGCTTCGGCCGCTTTTTGTTTGGCTTCGGCTGCCTGCTGTTGCTCATCTCTTTCAAGTTCTCGAATAAGCTCGGTGATCTCTCTGCTCTGGGTTTCGGTGCGTTTTTGATCCGCAGCTGCATCGTGCGGTTCTTCCTTGAATACGACATGGGCGTCGGTGGCACTTTCAGGCGGCTGGGTGCCGAAATGCTTAACACCGTTTTCATCGGTCCAGGTATAAACATCCGCATTTGAGACCGGAACCCACAGCAGGGTTCCCAACAGAAGGCTGATGACCATTATGTGTCTCATGATTCACCTCTTTTCGAAGCGGTCGGCGCCAACCGGTGCGTGATGTGCACGAACGCTTCTGCTTAGGGGCGGGTTGCGGTTTTTCCTTAAAGCATTATAGCGATGATAAAATCGACTGTCAATCGAGCCGGGCGCTGACGCCGCTTATTTTTCCTGCTCGATAAAAGATTTTAAAATTTCA
>JASFIG010000138.1:0-10672 GCA_050122795.1 Desulfobacterales bacterium | reverse complement strand
TGCCTGCCCTGTCTATATTTAATTTTTGGTAATAAAAACCAAACCGACCGGCTTGCTTCCCATCTAATGGATCGTGCCGTCACTCCTCATTTATCAGTTAAAAAACCGTTGACCTACAACATATTGTATATTATAATTCTTACTTACACAAGATAGCTTTGTTTTAGCTCGTATATATTTTCAAAGAGGCAGCCAGCCCTGCCCAAAAACAATCTTTGGAAGGAGATTGCCATGCCAGTTGCAAAGAAAAAGACAACCACCAAAAAAACCGTTGCCAGAAAAAAACCGACAACCAGAAAGAAAACCGCTGCGCGCAAACCGGCCGCTAAGAAGAAAACCACGGCCAGAAAGAAAACCACCGCGCGCAAACCGGCCGCCAGAAAGAAAACCACCGCGCGCAAACCGGCCGCCAAAAAGAAAACCGCCACCAGAAAGAAAACCACCGCGCGCAAACCGGCTGCCAAAAAGAAAACCAGCGCCAGAAAGAAAACCACCGCGCGCAAACCGGCTGCCAAAAAGAAAACCACCACCAGAAAGAAAACCACCGCGCGCAAACCGGCCGCGAAAAAGAAAACCACCGCCAGAAAGAAAACCACCGCGCGCAAACCGGCTGCCAAAAAGAAAACCACCGCCAGGAAGAAAACCGCTGCGAAAAGAAAACCGGCTGCCAAAAAGGCGACCACCCGAAAAAAACGGTAGCCCCAGTATGACCTTTACAGCCAACGGGGAGGCGGCGATCATAAATCATGATAACCGCACTCCCCGTTTTTTATGGGGCGATTCGCAATGTCGGGGTGTAAGTCGGTTTGAGGCAAAATGGTTATCGGATCGATATGATATCGCATCATATAAAAAAACCAAAAGGGAACCGTTCCAGGACGGTTCCTTTTTGGTTTGAGTCCGCTCGGTGTAAAGGATTTCAAAGGCCGCAAAATTTGAAAACCCTACCGGTATAACAGCCTTAATTGGCGAGCACGAAGGTCACTTTCAAAAGAACTTTATATTCAGAAATCTTGCCATTTTTGATGTCCGCCTGCTGATCTTTAATCCAAACGCTCTTGACATTTTTCAATGTTTTGTTGGCACGTTTGACACCGACTTTCAGGGCGTCATCAAAGCTCTTTTTTGACGAAGCAGAAATTTCGGTTACTTTGGCAACTGACATGGCATCCTCCTTTCACAAATGGAAATGAAATGGTGTTAAGATTGCTTGGTTTGCATGCTATGGTAGAATTTCAAGAAACGCAATACAGATCAAAAATTTGCAATATGGAAAATATGTGCACGCGGAAGTAAAAGTCAATATGCAGCAGATCTTTGCCGAATCTTGCAGATGCCAAAGACGATCAAGCAATAACGCTTATCAAACAATATTCACCAAAAAATTGTATTATTTTTGAGCTTTGATAATTTGATCGACCTCATGCTGGATAAACACTGCATGCGCCTGCGCCTGTTGCGTTGTCATCACCGGAATGTCGGCAGATAGATCCTTCAGCTTCCCCTCGTCGATACCGATGGTTTTATTGACCATAAAAGAATCGACTTCGCCGTTTTCCAATATAACCCCACAACCACCGGCAACCCCCAGAAATGTGCCATCGACAAAGATGGGAACCACCAGTTTCATCAGCCCGGCATCGCATTCTGCGATGACCGGCTGTCGTGTGCGCTCAGCCTGGGCAGCTATGTTTTGATGCGCAACAGCGCAAATAAAATTCTGACCTTTTTCATCGGACTTGATAATGGGACAGAGTTTGTTGGCCCAGCGCTTGAATTCTGTTATGCGCACGCCCGCAACGTCAAACACCGAAGCATTCAAACCGGAGCGCGCGTTGATTTTCTGTTCGAGCTCAAGCCATTCTTCTAAGGGTGCGATATCAGTCAGTTTCATTCGATTTTCTCCTTGGTCTTCTCAGATTCCGGTTTTATTTTCGGTAGGGTCACCTTAAATTTCGATCCGCGTCCAGGTTTCGATTCAACATTTATTTGGCCGCCGTGCTGATCAATAATTTTATCGGCAATAAAAAGCCCCAGCCCTGTACCCTTATCGCCCTTGGTGGAAAAAAACAGGGTAAACAATTTTTCACAGGTCCTCCGATCCATTCCAATCCCGGTGTCGCTGATTTCAAAGATAACCTGTCCGGCATCCTGCTGAACCCCAAAAACAATCTTGTGCTTGTTTTGAGTTTGACCTTCGAGGCAGGCATCCAGAGCATTTTCCAAAATATTGATAAGCGCCAGGCGCAGAACGCCGGCATCGATTTGAAGCGTGCCCACTGATTCGTCGAAGTCACGGACAAAGTCGATGCCGTTTGCCCTTATTTTGGCTTCAACCGTTGCGGCCACGTCTTCGGCAAAATTTAAGCCATCGATGCGTGTGCTTTTCAGCTCTCTTTCCTTGGCAAAGAAAAGGATGTTGTGAACCAGTTTACGAATCCGACCGACAATGGTTTTTACATCCGCCCACCCTTCCTGAACACGTTCGGGTTTGTCTCTGGCGAAGCCGGACTCCACCAGATACATGCCGCCGTCCAGGCCGGTCAGCAGACTTTTGATCCCGTGTGATATGGAGCTGATCTTTAACCCCAGCGATGACAGGTTATCCTGCAACTGGCGAATCTGGGTGATGTTGGTGGACATCTCCATGACATGCGTGATCTCCCCGGCGCTATTGCGTAAAGGAGCCGTCCAGATCAATACGTTGTAACGGTCGCCGGATTTGGCGGTGACCACCATCTCCGTTTGATGAGATTGACCATCTTCAAACGTTTTGATCACCGGGCAATTGGGGCACGGTTCACTTCGATGTTTGTAAACCTGATAACAAAAAGCACCGTATTCAGTATCAAAGTCTTCCTTAAAACGTCGATTGGCCGCCGCCAGCCGGAATTGGCGATCCTGCACCGAGATGTAACAGGGCACCTCATCAAATAGCTGCTCGTAGCGTTGTTGGCTGCGGTCCAGTTCTTCCTGCAGGCGCTTGACTTCCGCAATGTCAGCCGATATCTCCACCACCAGTTCCACATCGCCGTTCTGATTGCGAATCGGTGCGGTGTTGACCATGACCGGTGCTTTATCGCCGCTTGCGGTTTTCACGGTTGCCCGGGTGCGCAGTCCTTTGCCGCTGTTGTAAGTCCTCCCGGCCGGGCAATTTGCTTTGGTGCCTGTTTTTCCGTCATAGACTTCCCAGCTATCATGGCCGACTTTATCACCCAGGCGATCCCGGTACAATGGATTGACCGCAATCACCTTCAGTTCGGGGCTGTGAATGGAAACAAAGCAGGGCATTTCGTTAAAATAGGTCAGGCCCCCTTCCAGATCCACGGCAATGTCGCGCATGGCGGTAGACAATCCTTCAACCGCCTGCCCGACGGCGACCTGCCGTTCGATTTCTACCAGCTTTGCTGATTTTTCCCGCACCAGAGACTCTAGATTTTCAGTATATTGCCGCAACTGCTGCCGCATGCGGATCTTTTCATGAGCCCGGTTTAAGGCAATTTCTAAGACATCGTCGTTGATCGGTTTGGTGACAAAATCAATGGCCTGGTACTTGAGGCTTTTAATGGCCAGATCCATATCCCCGTGGCCGGTTATCATAATGACTTCCGTGTCCGGATTTTCCTGCTTGAGGGCTCGTAACAGCTCGATTCCGTCCATCCCCGGCATTTTAATGTCGGTCAGCACAATCGGAGGATTTTCCCGGCGGAAAATATCAAGGGCCTCTTCACCGTTTTGAGCTGTATAAACGGTATAGCCGCTGTCCGTTAGCGCTATACCGAGGACTTTGCGAATGCCTTCTTCGTCATCTACCAGTAATAATTTCTCATTCATAATGAGCCGTCAGAGAATGGATTTTAGCCGATCGTATTTTTGACGATGCCCACCAATTTCTCCGGGTCAAAGGGTTTTTTTACAAAAGCAACCGCATCTTTAACCGCATGGTCGCCGTCAATTCCGCTAACCACGATCACCGGGGTGTCTTTCAGCTCCTTATCTTTGCGTAGCTTGCGGTAAAACCGGGGACCCCACTCACCGGGCATCTGCAAATCCAGGCAGATCAGGTCCGGTTTTTCCGCTTTGACCGTTTCAAGCCCTTCCATGCTGCTGGAAGCGCTGCAGGTGGCATAACCGTTGTCACTGAACACTGCCTTTAGATAGTTGACGATCACCGGGTCATCGTCAATAATTAAAATTTTTTTCGGCATCGGTTCCTCTCTTTCAATCCGGTCGAGTGCAAGCACGCGAACCGGAGTTGTTGGTTATTCGTTATTTGTTATTGGAATTCCCCAAAAGGGCTTGAGACACAGATCGACCCTATTCCTTTAAAACCCGTAACCCGTAACAAATAACGGATAACTCCTAATTTCTGACGTGACATGTGCCGCACATAATCGGGCCCTTCTTTTTTTCAAGGTGGCACCCCTTGCAATTGGTATGAAAGGCCTTTCTCAAGCCGGGTGTGTTACCTGAGTCTTTTTCCTCATGGCAGTCGGAACAACTCTGATCTTCCGAGGACTCGTCTTCCAATTTTTCCCCGTCCTCGTAAACATGGTGGCATTCGTTGCAGTCTTCTATCTCGGCTTTTTCGTTGTGTTCGTCATGTCGGAAAACAGCCGGAGGGCGCTGCTTGCTGGAAAACCCCACATCCTCCACGACCTCCATATCCTCCTGTGAAAATGCCGGCATCAAAATCGCACCGCCGAATATGAGCGCTATCAGGAAAAATATCCCTTTTTTCATCATACCATCTCCTTCCAATTTTCACGTTCCGGGTTCTGCGTTCTGGGTTCAGGGTTAAAAATCTGAACTGTGGAACCTCTGAACCCTGAACCTTGAACCTTGAACCTTTGAACCCTTAGGCCGGTTTGTCCATCACCTCGTATAAAATATCGCCGATGAATTTGATCTCCAGCCCCAGCCCGTAGTGATGATTAATATCTTCAAGGCCGCTGTGACAGTTGTGGCATGGCGCGATTAAGACCTTGGCCCCTCTGGACTTGGCCGCAAATAGCTGTTCGGCTTTAATACGATTGCCCTCTATGCGCTTCATCTTATACGGCGGTCCGCAATTGATCACCCCGCCACCGGCGCAACAGCAATAATTGTGCTCACGGTTGGGATGCATCTCGATAAATGTTTCGCAGATCGCATCAACAACAAAGCGGGCCTTTTCGGCCAGCCCGCCGCCGCGAACCACATTACACGGATCATGCAGGGTGACGGGCTCCTTGAATTTCTGGTTGATGGTGATCTTTTTATCTTGGATCAATTCGTGGTAAAAATCAATGGCATGCACAATGGGAAGGGGCGGCATGCGCCAGCCCAGCCAGCGATTGCCCACATCATAAACCGAACGAAAAGCATGACCGCATTCCCCCATGACAATCCGGTTGACCCGCAGCCGAAGGGCGGTATCAAAATGGGACCGCTTGACGCGACCCATGATCTCATTATCACCGGTGAACATGGCCATATCGCTGTTATCCCAGCCGGGGGTGGCCGGCATGGTCCAGTCGACACCGGCCACATCCATGATGACCGCCGCCTGGTAGAGGAGCTGGGCCTGAAATTTGGGTTCGGGCCCGATGACCGAATACATGATGTCGGCCCCCTCTTTTTCCAGCGGAATCCGCAGGGTCGGTATTTCGGCCTGGGCCTCTTCTTCCTGCCACTGCAGGGTGTCAATCCATTCGTCATCTTTTACCCACATTTGATTCATCACGACGGAATGGCTGTGGGCCGTATCCTGAATATAGCGCGGGGTAACGCCCAGCAGGTGACAGATGCGTCTGACGGTCAGAATCAGGTAGGCAATGTCGATGCCGAACGGACAATACTGGGCGCAGCGCTTGCATAAATTGCACTCGGTGGATGCGATCCCGGCTGCTTTTTGAATAAAATCGGCACTGACTTTCCCTTTGGCCTTGAGCATTTTCCAAAGGGTTTGCTTCACCTTGCCCACCGGCGAATACCGGGGGTCATTGTCATGTGACAGGTAATAGTGACAGGCTTCGGAGCACAGGCCACAGTGGACACAGGTCTCCACATAGGCTTTCAGGCGGGCGCCGGATTCGCCCTTTAAAACCCGGTTGATGACTTTTTGAATGCGCTCCTCGCTCAGGTTCTGCGCACCGACCTCCAAGCCCTCATCGATTGCCTTCTTTTCTGCCTTTTCCTTTTCCGCTGCTTCAGCCATTTTCGTTCTCCTGTGCGACGACGTTTTTCATTTTGTTATAAAATCCAATTTTATTTCGTAAGCCAATGATGCTTGGTACTATTAATTGATAATTAAAAGTAAAAGCTGTTTTTAAAATAGCAGATCACGCTCGAGGGCAAGGCGTCGATGCGGATTTAAAAGCGCAGCGTACAGGAAGTACGTGAGCATTTTAAACCGAATCGCAACCCAGCCATCGCGTGTGAGATGCATTTTAAAAACAGCTTTTTTACCAGTCACGCGCATGTCTCACCCCCCCAAACTCCGACCCCATGTACGCTCGCGTCAACGGCGCAAACAACATGTGACTCAAACGGGTAAACGGAATGGCGACCAGCATGACTTCACCTGCAAAAATGTGCAGAACCATCAGCGTTTGATAATCAAACCACTGGTAATAGGCTAAAAAACCGGTAATAAAGGGCGCCGCCACAATTGCCAGCAGGATGTAATCCGAAGCCGAGGTAACATATTTTACTTCCGGATTCACCAGACGTCTCACCAGGAAAAACACACAGGCGGCAATCACAATCAAGGTCATGATTTCAGCCAATCCCTCCGGTAAGGTCCACCAGCTGAGGTTCCAGGATTCTTCGATAAGGGTGACATGGGCCAGCAGAAAAATGGGGGTCAGTATCAGGCAAATATGAAAAGCAAAGGCCACAATCGTCAAAACCGGATGTCTTCTCATATTTTCGGTGGCAAAAGGCGTGCTCCAGCGAAAAATGGAGCGCAGGCTGTATTTCAGGCTCATGTATGAGTAGATAAATTGTTCTTTCCGGTGAACCAGGACCATGAGGCTGATCAGCCGGTAAAGGCAGCCACCGATAAAAAGGATAAATGCCACCCAGGCCAACGGACCGCTCACAAAATTGTATAACGTGTGCATCACACCCCCTTTTAGTGTAAAATCTCTTCGACCGATAAGACATTGCGCATGTAGATACCGTCCTGTAAGGTTCGCAGCATTATTTTATCGCCTTCGGGACTAAAGACGGGTTCCCAGATGGCATCAAATGCTCGATCCCAGATGCGATCATTGACCGCAACGCTGTATTTTCCGTTTCTTTCGATTTTGGCGGCAACCCACTCGCCCGAGGGGCTGAAGACAGGCTGCCAGACCCTGTCAAATGCATTCTGCCAGACGACGCCATCAACAACAATCTGCCAGTGCCCATCACTTTTGGCTGCCGCCGCGACCCGTTTGCCGTCCGGGCTGAAAACGGCATCGACAACCAGGTCTTTAAAGGTCACCGACCAGGGACGACCATCGACAGCAACGGTCCAGCGACCGAATTTGGGGGCCACAATGGCTGCAATGGCGTTGCCGTCGGGACTGGCCATCTGGTGCCAGAGCTGCACAAATTTTTGATCCCAGATGATCTGTCCATCCTGTGCCAGTTGCCATTTGCCGCCCGACCTGACCGGGGCAATAACAGCGCTGCTTTGCGGATGAAAAATGGGCTCCCAGACGCAACCAAAGGTTTGCGGCCAGGGGATTCCATTAACGGCGATGGTGTAATCATACAGGTTTAAGCGCACCTCGGCGGCCACCTTCTGACCGTCAGCGCTGATGGCCGATTTCCATACATTGACAAAAGTCGTATCCCAGGGTTTGCCGTCCAGGGCCATGGTAAAGGCACCTTCCTGAAATTTGTGAATCTCGCCTTCGCCAAATTCACCCACTTGCACAACAGCTGCAGTCCGGGAACCATCAGGACTGAGCGTGGCGTTGGTCATATTGGAAAACGTTTCCTGCCAGACAACATCATTGAGCGCCATTGCATAGGTCATGTCCTGCTGGACGGCGACCGCAATGCTTTGCCCGTCAGGGCTAAATTGCATGTCCCACGCATAGCCGAATTTATGGTCCCAGGGCTGGCCGCCCACCGCCACGGTCCATTCACCCATTTCAGACACAAAGGCCGCCAGGCGGCCGTCGGGCGCAAAGCGCAGATACCAGATCTTGTCAAATACCGTCTCCCAGGTTTCACCGTTCACACAGACATTAAATTCGCCTTCTGCCAGGTTAACGATAGCGGCAATGGTTTCCCCATCCGGACTGACGCAGGGCTCCTCTACCCAGTTGTATTGATTTTGCCACTGGCTGATATCGGCAACTTCTCTGCTGCCAGCTTCCCAATCCCACTCGATTCGTGTAAGCATTTTTGCAACTCCCGTTTGCATGGTTAGGCTTGCGTTGACGATCCCGCTGAATCGGTCATTTGGTTGCGGCTCTTTTGGAAACCGATGGCGTCAGCCGATCAGGGCGGTCGTCACCTTAAGCAATTCTTCTGCTTCCGGTGGTTTTTCAATGTAGGCGTCCGGATCCGGAATGGGATCCTTTATACGCGCGTTGACCATATTGAGGTAATGTGCGAAAGTTTTTTGGGCGACCGCTGACAGCATGATAACCGGTATTTCACTCAATTTTTTATCGGTTTTCAACTGCCGGTACATCTGCACGCCGCCTTCACCGGGCATCATGACATCAAGGATGATCAGATCCGGACTGACATCTTTGGCTTTGAGCATGCCCTCGGTTCCATCTCTGGTCAGAACCGGTTGGTATCCGCTGGTTTCCAGCAGGGTTGATATGAAGATTCTCATATCCAATTCATCTTCTACGATGAGAACCGTTTTCTTTTTCATATATGAACTCCATCCCTAAAACTGCCATTGCGGGCATCGACGTTTACAGATGCGCAACTTTGTCCGGATGATTGACACTGGCTACCGGGCAGGCGGATCGCAAAACGACTTCCTCAACCGTACTGCCGAGTTCGGCCTTCTCCGGATCAATTTCCCGGGTATGGTGGGCCATGACGATCAAATCGCCGGTCTTTTCACGGGCAAATTTCAAGATCTCAATATACGGAATTCCCTCGCGGACTTCGATGCTATAGTTGTCATACCCATCCATTTTGGCAACGTAGCGCTTTTCAATTTTTTTTCTGGCGTCTTCAATCTGCCTTTCAATCTCGGCCTGATCCATGATTTGGCCGGCCGGGCCCGTGTTGATTTCGCAGGCATGAAAGAGGTGCAGTTTGGCACCCACCTCGCGCGCCAGACCAAAAGCCCACTTATAGGCATAGTCGGCTGCCTTGGAAAAATCCGTTCCGAATACAATGTTGGAAAACAATTTCCAGCAAGTGGTACAGGGCCGACTGATGATCACCACCGGACAACGAGCGGATTTGGCCACTTTCTGCATCGTACTGCCGACGATGCTGCGATAGCGCGTCGCGCCGACATCTTCCTGCCGCGTATGCGATCCCATGACAATGAGATCAATGTCTTCCTGGCGGGCCTTTCTGAGTATTTCCCGGGAAGGCACGCCCACCGCTGCATCAATCACGGTGTTTGGGCTGTCGGCCAGCAGGGTCTCATACGTATTTTTCATCTCTTCCTTAACCCACTCGATATAGTCCGGGTCCGGCTCCATGATTTCACCGGTTCTGACATCCGTGACGAACGGGCTGTAGCCGCGACTGGGGATGCCCAGGACGTGGAAAACATAGAGCCTGGCGTCCCATTTCATTTCAAGGTCGAAGGCTACTTTGGCGGCATTATCACAGGCCGGGGAAGCCGTTGTGGCAAAAAGAATTTTTTTAAACATTTCGATTACCTCCTTAGCTCGCAATGTTCCGGGGTGGCATGGAAGCTGAGTTGCCATGCAATCCCATCGATAAATTCAAACAGCGTGTAGACCGTATCAAATTCGAAAATATCGACACGGTCCCCGAAAACAATGTGCTTTAGCTTTCCGAGCTTGAGCGGCACGTCCAGCAGACTCGCCAGCTGCATGGACTTAATCTCAGAAGTCTCGCCGGCGTAGACGCCGGAAAGCGAATTGTAAATCTCCAGACGTTTATCCGGAACCCCGATCATCTCGACGGTTTTGCCGAACTCCAGATAATCGAACAAACCGCTATCGCATCCGTGCGCCGGGCAGCTTTGGACCTGTTCGGTGTAGGTGGGAAAAAACGTATTGAGCCCTGCGAACAGCGCGTACTTATCGAGCATCCTAAAAAAGCCTCTCAGGCTGTAGACCTCCTCGAGAGCAATCTGGTAGCTCAGCAGATCCAGCCGCGCAGAGTCCAGGGTTTGGCCGCTGAGAATAATGGCACCATCCGGTTTTAAGGTGATAGCGTTCATGGCATTCTTTCCGGGGCGGCAAGTCGTATGGGTCTGTGCGCCTCAGATGGCGCTGACCGCACCTATTCCACCTTAGAGCAGCAAGCGTGCCAATACGCGCTAAAAAGCCGAATCATAATTTTTTTACATGATTTCAATTATTTAAATTCAAACAGGCTAAATAAGCACCATGCGTCAATGTTGCAATTATGCAACTCTTTTCATCACAAATTAGCATCTAAATTCTTTTCAGGTAGGCAAAATAAAATTTGCTATATATTTTTTTACAGTATTAACAATAATTTAAAAATGTACTGC
>JASFIG010000137.1:0-10677 GCA_050122795.1 Desulfobacterales bacterium | reverse complement strand
GGCAATATAATGCGAATGATCGCGACATTGGCAATCGTTGCCATCGTGCCGTTTTTATGGATCGCCGGCAGTGCCGCTCAGGAAGCCAAGCCAGCTGAGGCGACGGGATCGGAGCAGTTTGTCTCGATCGATTTCAACAATGTGGATATCAATGTGTTTATCAAGTTTATGAGCGAACTGACCGGGACGAATTTCGTCGTTGATCAGCGCGTCAAAGGCCGGGTAACGATTATATCGCCCTCGAAAATATCGATCAAAGAAGCCTATCAGGTATTTCAGTCGGTCCTTGAGGTTCATGGCTTTACCACGGTCCAATCCGGAGAGGTCGTCAAAATTGTCCCGTCCCCCGACGCCCGCTCCAAGAGCATTGAAACCCGCCTGCGGGAAGAGGCGACCGATCCCGAGGATCGGGTGGTCACCCAATTGATACCGTTGAAATACGCCGACCCGGTTGAAATCAAGCGGCTGTTTACCCCCATGGTGTCCAAAAGCAGCGTTATCCTGGCCTATCAGCCGACCCAGATGATGATTATCACCGATGTGCTGTCCAACATCCAGCGCTTGCTCAAAATCCTCAAGAAAATCGATGTGCCCGGCATCGGTCAGCAGATTTCGGTCATTCCCGTGGAGTACGCCGATGCCACCAAAATGGTCAACCTGCTGAACACGGTTTTTAAACCCACTCGCAAGCGCCCGAAAGGTGTTCAGGATGAGCCCGTCACCATGGTGGCCGATGAGCGTACCAACGTTATCGTACTGCTGGCCAACGAGGTCGATACCCTGCGCATCAAACAGCTGATCGGTATGATTGACAAGGAAACGCCCCGCGGGAAGGGCAAAATTCATGTTTATTATTGTGAACATGCCAACGCCGAAGACCTGGCCAAAGTGCTGCAGGAGGTGCCCTCCCAGCAGGCGGCCGGTGGGGCCCCGGGCAAAGGTAAAACGCCCGTCCCGCTGGTTGCCGGCAAAGTCAGGATCTCGGCCGACAAATCCACCAACAGCCTGATTATCCAGGCGGACCAGGAAGATTACCTCGTTCTGGAAGAGGTCATCAAAAAGCTGGATATTCCGCGCTCGATGGTCTTTATCGAATCGCTGATCATGGAAGTAGACATGGACACCAGCCTGGATATCGGCATCGACTGGCAGGCATTTGGAGAGGTCAGGGATACCAACGTCGGCGCCACCTTCAGCGACACCATCCAGCCCGGTTTCGACCCGGGCACCGGGCTTCCGATCAATCCGTTCACAGGCGGCTTTACGGTCGGATTGATCCACGGCACGACCGAAATTGCCGGCATTACCGTCTCCAACATTTCGGCGATCATAAACGCGGTTAAAACCGACGATGAATTCCGCATTTTATCCACACCCCAGATATTGACCACCGACAATGAAGAAGCCCGCATCACCGTCGGTGAAAACCGGCCGTATCAGACGCGTTCGACCACCGATCCTTCGGGCGGAACATTTGAGTCTTTTGAATACCGGGATGTGGGCAAAATTTTAAAAATCACGCCCAGTGTCACCGAAGGCCGCCTGGTGCGCATGAAAATTTCGCTGGAGGTCACCAACATCGACCTGACTTCGACTCTGGCCACTTCATCAACGCTGCCGGTCACCCAGAAGCGCACGGTCGATACCACCGTTATCGTCAAAGACAGCCAGACGGTCGTCATCGGCGGTTTGATCGATGACGAGAGCACCCGCAACGACACCAAGGTCCCGGTCCTGGGGGACCTTCCGGTACTGGGCTGGTTGTTTCGCAAACGAACCGAGACCAACGAAAAAACCAATCTGTATATTTTCCTGACGCCGCGGGTCATCAAAAGCCCGCTGGAGGCTCAGGAAATCTATAAAAATAAGAAGGAGCAGTTCGGCACCGTCGAAGAAGGCGGCATAAAATTGTATGAAGAAAAGAGACCCTCGCCCGAAGAAGTCCAGTAACGAAAGTGAATCTTATTTGGAGAGTCGTTCAATAGCACCATGATTGCCCGCTTAACCGATATACTCAAAGACAAATTCGGCCTCGATGAAGAGCACCTGGCTGAAGCCCAGCGCCTGCATACCGAATCCGGTGAACATCTTGGTCAGATTTTAATCGACCAGAAAAATTTATCAGAAGAGCAGTTGCTGGAAGCGCTCAGCATTCAATACGGCATGCCTTTTTGGTCCCGCCTGCCTTTTGAGAGCACGGAATCGGATTTTACCGAAAAAGTCTCCATCCAGTTTTTAAAAAAATATCATCTGGTCCCTCTGGAATACACCGAGGCCATCTCGGCGAAAGATTGCGGCCTGAAACCCCATCATGATTCGAAAAACGAGGCCGTTCAATTTCAGCCGGGCTGTTTTATTGCCATCAATGATCCCCTCAATTTTCAACCACTGGACGACCTTGTTAAAACCATCGGCATCACCGATTATCGCGTCGTCCTGTCTACCCGCGACGCCATCGTAGCGGCCATCAATCTACAGTATGATTTGCGCCGGGATTCCGCCGAGCAGCTGGTGCAGGACATGGAGGAAAACGGCAGCAATATCATCAGCGAAATTGAGGAAACCGCTGATTTGCTGGATGACACCAGTGATGCACCGATCATTAAACTCGTCAATCATATCATCTCGCAATCCATCAAAGCGCGGGCCAGCGATATTCATTTTGAGCCCTACCAGAACAGTTTTACGGTTCGATATCGGGTCGACGGGATTCTGTACGATCTGCTGACACCGCCCAAATGGATTCAGCCGGCACTCATCTCGCGGGTAAAGGTCATGGCCAAAATGAACATCGCAGAAAAGCGATTGCCCCAGGACGGGCGCTTTGAGGTCAAGATCGGCGATCAGGATATCGATGTCAGGGTGTCCACCATCCCGACCGCCTTCGGTGAACGGCTGGTCTTAAGGCTGCTCAATAAATCCGGCTCCTTACTCGAGCTTGAGGATCTGGGACTTGAGCCGGGACGATTGAAGTTATTGCAGCGCCTGGTATCGAGCCCCAACGGCATCATTCTGAACACCGGCCCCACCGGCAGCGGTAAGACCACAACGCTGTATGCGATTTTGTCATCCATTAACGAGCCCAACATCAATATTATTACCATCGAGGACCCGATTGAATACCAGATCAAAGGCATCAGCCAGATACAGGTCAACCCCAAAATCGAGCTGACATTTGCCCGCGGTCTCAGATCAATTGTGCGCCAGGACCCGGACGTCATTTTAGTCGGCGAAGTCCGCGATAAGGAAACCGCCGAGATAGCGGTTCAATCCGCTCTGACCGGGCACCTGGTGTTTTCGACCCTGCATACCAACGATTCGGCCAGTGCCATTACCCGACTGGTCGACATGGGGGTCGAGCCCTTTTTAATTTCATCTTCTATCCTGGCGGTGGTCGCCCAGCGACTGGTGCGGGTGCTGTGTGAAGACTGTCGCCGCATCTATGAGCCCAACCCGATTTATTTGAAAAGCATCGGTTTTTCGCCGGAGCTTTTCAGCGAGCACACGGTATACAAAGCGCTGGGCTGTGAAAATTGCTTTAACACCGGTTACCGGGGGCGGCTGGGCATATTCGAGATCATGGTTTTAACCGAGCGGTTAAAAAGCCTGATTCTTAAAACCTTTGATTCCAACCGCATTAAAAGTGAAGCCGTGCGGCAAAAGATGAGAACGCTGCGACAGGACGGCATGGCAAAGGTATTGAAAGGACTGACCACGGTCGAGGAAGTACTGCGCGTCACGCAAAAATAAAGCTCCTGGCTGCTCGCCGTTATTATGATTCGGGTGTTAGTAATAGAAGGTGTCAGGGACCGATATGTTAGCCAAGATTACGATGCCAATCAGATTGTCAATTTCAAAGTTTTCTTGATGTCAGCTTTTACTGAAACCTGACACCAGACACCTGAAACCTATTTGAGCCAGCAGCACGCAGCCAGTAACCAGCAGCTTTCAATCTGACCTCTGTCCTCTGACTTCTGACCTCTGTCCTCTGTTACTTGATATTTCTGACCGGCAGCGCTCGGTAGCCGCGCTTGTGTGCCTTGCGAACCGTGTAGTGATAGACGTTGTCAAAATTGAAAATCCGCGCAGTCGGTGCAATCGGATCTGTTTCGGAAGTCCACACCCAGCCGCAACTTAATCTGATCTCGGGCACCGTTTTTACCCACTGGCCGCAATCGGCTTCATATCCTTTGGAACTCTTATCCTCAACCAGCAGGCTTTGCAGTTCAGCCAGCGTCGGCATACGCCAGTTGTCGTATCCCTTCGGAATAGTATCGGGAAAGGTAAATTGCACCCATTTATCGGCCTGTATCCAGTTGATATCACCCTGATTGTCCGTTTTCGACCACATCAAATTCTGCTTTCGGTCGGTAACGGTTCCGTCGCCATTATCGATAAACCGGTCCTCGGCCATAACCGGAGCCCCGCCGATCAGGACCCCGGCGATCAGGATAACGAGCGTGGTAGTAAGATACCTGAACATCTTGCCCTCCTTCCTGGGTGACGGCGCCCAGTTACGATAAATGGATTTGTTTCTTCAGACGTTCGGCAACGCGTTCATCCCGATAGGATAGTATTGGAATCGGGGAGCGGCGGAAAACTTTTTCGGCAACAGATCCGACCAGGGCATATTCGAGATCCGAGCGGCTCTTGATGCCCATGATAATTAAATCGACGTCCTCTTTAAGCGCAATTTTCAATATTTCCTCGCTGGGATCGCCGACTTTAAGGACCATGCGGATCTTTTCAGGTGGATAACCGATCTTTTTTAAAATCTTATCAAATTCCTGTTGGCGTTCGGCTTTGATGCCGGCCACGTAATTTTCGCCGTCGACCTCATAACCCATGTCCGCAATCGTGGCCACGGCATCGACATCGCGCGTATTGATGATGCTGGTGCAGATCAGATCGGCACCGATAGTATCGGCAATGCCCGTCGCGTACGTCAGCAGGCCTTCGGTATAACGATTCATTCCGACCGCCACCATAACCTTTTTTTCAGCACCCATAATCTTTTCCTTTCATGCGGTCACCGGTTCGGCAACAGTTTTCGGTATTCGCGGCCGCTGCATCAGATACAGCGCACCGTAAATGCCCAAACCAATCAGATAGGTCCAATAGCGCTGGTCATGCGGGAGTCCGATCCAGCTGGCAATTAGATCCGGGCGCATCAACGTCAGGGTCACACATAAAAACAGCGGAATTTCATAAATTCGATTCTTGGCCACAAACCATCCCTGGGTTGCCGACGCAAAAGCAAAGTTGCCGACACAGGCCATAGCAAAGATCAGCAGCCCCTGGGGCCAGCTGTTGATATTATGCAGGATCAGGTCGGTGTTGAAAATAAACATGAACGGCAGGATGGCAGTCCGAATATCGTACATGAATCCCTGCAGACCGGTCGGAATCGGTGGTGATTTGGCAATTGCCGCAGCCGCATAGGCCGCCAAACCCACCGGGGGTGTATCATCGGCCAGAATCCCGAAATAAAAGCAGAACAGATGCGCGGCCATCAGCGGCACGATAAACCCCTGCATCGCGCCGATGGTGACAATCGCCGGTGCGGTCAGCGACGCCATAACAATATAGGTGGCGGTGGTGGGCAAGCCCATCCCGATGATCAGGCTGGCCACGGCGGTAATCACCAGCATCAGAAAAATGTTGCCGCCTGAAAGCGTATCGATGATCTGGGTGATCAGCTGGCCCAGACCCAGGGCTACGACACCGACAATAATTCCGGCTGCAGCCGTGGCCAGAGCCACCGATACCATGTTGCGCCCTCCGGCCGCAAGGGCTGCAAAGATGTCGTAAATGCTCTTTTTAAAGGCCGGACCCAGTGGTTCCTTTTTCAGGTAAGCTTTGACCGGATTCTGTAAAAACATAACCAGCGCCATGGCCCAGATCGCATGAAAGGCAGCCAGCTCCGGGGAGTGTCGCACAACGATCAATTCATACATCAGCAGGAAAAGTGGTATGAGAAAATGGGCGCCGCTGAGCAATGTTTTAAAAAAAGCCGGCAGCTCTGAGCGCGCCATGCCCCGGAGCCCCAATTTAGAGGCTTCAATATGGGTTATGAAAAACAATGCCGCATAAGAGGCAAAGGCCGGAATTGCCGCTGCCTTGATTACATCGATGTAAGCGACATTCACGTATTCGGCGATGATAAAGGCGGCTGCCCCCATGATCGGCGGCGCCAGCTGGCCGTCGGTGCTGGCCGCCACCTCAACGGCAGCAGCTTTGGTGCCCGGGTAGCCGACTTTTTTCATCAGCGGAATCGTAAACGTCCCGGTGGTAACGATATTGGCGATACTGGAGCCGGACACCAGCCCGGTTAACCCGCTGCCCATGATGGCAGCCTTGGCCGGTCCGCCCTTAAACCCGCCTAACATCGCCAAGGCCAGTTTAATAAAATATTGGCCCGCACCGGCCTTATCCAGCATGGAACCGAAAAGGACAAACAGAAATACGATGGTGGCCGACACATCCAGCGGAATACCGTAAATACCTTCGGTTGACATGGTCATCTGCCCCATCAGCCGGTTGAGCGATGCGCCTTTAAAGGCGATTAGATCGGGCATGTAGGGACCTAAAAACGAATAAATCAAAAATAGGAAGGCAATAGCCGGCAACGCTGGCCCGATAACGCGCCGTGTGGCTTCCAGCAAAAGCACAATCAGGGTAATGCCGACGACGATGTCCCGGGTAATGGGTGCTCCGTAGCGCGTGGTCAGCCCGGCGTAATCGATGACAATGTAAACCGCCGCTAAGGCGGCGATGATGCCGACGGCGTAATCAAGGATCGGAATTCTATCTTTGGCGGAAAAATACTTCAGGCCGAAGCGTGTTTTCTTGAAAAGGGGATAATTCAGAAAAACGATCAGAAGGGCAAAACCCAGATGAATGGCCCGGATAAAGGTTGAATCGAGGATCAGCCAGCTGGCGATGGACAGCTGAAAAAAACACCATGTAACGGCAACGGTGGGGACCACATATTTCGAAATGCCATGGGGCCTTCTCCTGATACCCTCTTCCTCTTCGGCCATTCGCTTTGCAATTTCAATGCCCTCGTCCTTTTCTTCGATTTCGTGGTTACTCATAATAATCACCCAATCTTTCAGGAAAGTTTGACGGCAAAAAAATCCGCTATTCGGATCGCTAACACGGTTTTATGGGCACGCAGATTCAAGCGACGAATTGGGCTCGGATAATAAAACTCAACACAACGGCAGCACAGACAAGCGGCGCCCGATCAGCGCGCTAAAATCATTTTGCTGATAAGAGAGCAATTTGGAGGCGGCGGTTGGCCACCGCCGCCTCCGCTGGCAGGTCGGCAATGGGTATCGCTTACTTCAATCCGGCTTCTTTGTAATATTTTTCGGCACCCGGATGAATCGGCGCCGATTGACCTTCGAGCATATTCGACTTGGTCAGCACGATATAAGCCGGATGCAACTTCTTAAACTCATCAAAATTATCAAAAACCTCTTTGGTGATGGCATAAACGACGTCTTCCGGCACCTTGGCGGAAGTTACAAAGGTCGCCTTGACACCAAAGGTTTCGACATCGGCATCATTCTCGGCTCCCGGATAAAGGGATATCGGGATTGTGGCTTTGGCATAATACGGATTTTCAGCAACGAGTGCATCAATACCGGGGCCGGTGATGGGGACAATGCGTACCTTTCTGGCACCGGCTGTTGCTTCCTTGATATTGCCGGCAGGATGACCGACGGTGTAGAAAAAGGCATCGATACGACCGTCCTGCAACAGGCCGGGGGCTTCGGCAGCCTTGACACTTTCGGCCGTGATATCGGTTTCCCAATTAATACCTGCCGCCGTCAAAGCGTCAATCGAGTTCTGGCGCTGACCCGAGCCGGGATTACCGATGTTGACCCGTTTGCCCTTTAAATCATCGATGGTCTCGATACCGGCATCAACAGCCGCCACCAGGGTAATGGATTCCGGATGGATAGTGAAAACCGCTCGCAGATCTTCCTGCTTGCCCTTATCTTCCCACTCGGCCATTCCGTTGATGGCTTGGTATTGCCGGTCGGACTGTACCACGCCAAACTCCAGGTCTCCGGCCATGACGGCATTGACGTTAAACACCGAGCCGCCGGTGGATTCTACCGTTGCACGGATACCGTATTGGTCTTTTTTCTTGTTCATGATCTTGGCGATGGCACCACCGGTAGGATAATAAACACCGGTGATTCCGCCGGTGCCAATGGTGACAAAAGTCGTCTTGGCCGGCGCAGGCGCTTCGGCGGCTTTTTCTTCAGTTTTGGCCGGTTCTTCTTGCCCACAACCCATCACAAAGGCAAAACCAAAGACCACGGCTAAACTAAAAATGAGTGCTTTTTTCATCAGAACCTCCTTTATGGGTTAACCGTTAACGTTATACGATGAAAACTTCCTCAACGACGTCCTTGTACCCGACGAAAAGCAATCTGGGTCATGACGTAAGCGACCGGGAACAGAATTCAATCCCGGGTTGCCAACCGAAGACCTAACAAATCCAAAATGCGAATGCAAGAAGTTTGTAACAAATTGATTTTCAACGGGTTAAAGGAATGACGCGATGAAGCCACGCGCAAACGGAGAGGTATGTCAGGCTATCTTGTGTATTGCTTTAACTTTTTAATAATTTCGTATACATACACAAGGATGCGACTTTTTTTGGGTATCTGTCATCTGTAGTAACCGTTGCGTGTTGTGCGTTACGGGTTGTTCGTGTTTGGTGCTTTGAGTTTTCGGGTAAGAGGACAACGAGGACGAAATCGTGTACTCCCTATCGTACTCGTCCTCGTACTCGTCCTCGGTGCTTTTTACATCAAACCTATGATATCAGCTATGAGCTATTCAGCCTCTGACTTCTGCCTGCCGCGGCGACTTGTGGGGTCGAAGCCCAGAGGGCGAAGCCCCAAGCTCGTTAGAGCGAAGACGGGTCTTCTGACTTCTGTCCTCTGACTTCTGACCTCTGTTGCCTGTATCGATCCGCCAGTTGCTCGTAGTATTGGGCTTGTGCTTCTCTTCCGCGCTTGCGGCAACCACCGGCATAAACAGCACATTTTTGTGTTAACATTCGAATGACGGCCTGCTTTTGTGGCCCTGTCAGCATGTTGTCCTCTAGTAATTTCAATAAAGCGTGAATGCGATATTGATCCAATCCCGCTGCTCTGGAAAGCTGGTCCGCGTGTCCGCCCCGCTTGATGATCAACGGGGTTTCAATCAGATCCACCGGATAGCGGCAGCTGATGCGCAGCCACAGATCGTAATCTTCGCAGGCGGGCAGGTCTTCGTCAAAAACCCCCACAGCATCGAAAAGCGACCGTTTTATCATGACCGCCGAGGGGCTCACCAGGCACAGGGCCAGTGAACGCTCAAAGATCATGCCTGAATATTTTAAATGTCGCTTTTTAGGGTTGACCCGCACACCGTTTCGCACCCAGCGTTCCTCGGTCTGGCAGATGACGGCATCCGGATTGTCAGCAAAAAAATTCGCCTGGGCGGTCAGTTTTTGGGGCAGCCAGAGATCATCTGAATCCAGAAAGGCAATCAAACGCCCGGCGGCTGCCGCGATGCCTCGATTTCTGGCCGCGCTGACGCCGCAGTTGGCCTGGCGCAACACCGTCAGTTGGTTTTGGTAAGCCGCCAGGATTTCAGGTGTGCGATCGGTTGACCCGTCGTCGACTACGATCAGCTCATAATCGCTAAAATCCTGAGCCAGCACCGACTCGATGGCTTCTGTTACGATCCAGTCCCGGTTGTAGGTCGGGATGATGACGCTCACCAATGGTTTATTTGAATGTTGTGCCATTTTTTACAACTATCATTAATTTGAATGAGCTGCTGTCCTCAAATAGTTTTCAGGTGTCGGGTGTCGGGTGTCAGGTGTCAGGCCTTCGGTGATCAATGTCGAGAATTTGCTACTCAATAGCGATAATGGTCGCATATTTGCGCTGGTTCGGATTTTGGCCTCAACTTCCCTGACACCTGAAACCTGACACCTGAAACCAGTGGTGAGTTTAGATCATCCGGTTAATTTCAGCCAGCTTTTTCTCCAGCCGTTTTTTGGAGACCGGATAGACGGTTTTCAGTTCCTGGGCGAAAATGGATACTTTGTATTCTTCGATCATCCAGAAAAGATCTTCCAGGGCCCTCCTTTTTTCAGCCGTCGCATTGGCCGAAAGGGATTGCAGCAATTTGTCCAGACGATCGGCAACGGTTTTGACCTGCCGGTCTTTGACCTGGTCTTTTTCAAAATCCAAAAGGGCGCGCCGGGCCCTGATCTGCATGGCCTGGATATAACGTTCGATGTGCGCCAGCCGCTCTACATCGTAAAGCCGGATAAACGAATCCGGAACCAGGCGCTCAAGGGCAGACGTTAAATCTTCACAGAAATTTTGGACAGCCGAATTTGCCGGATGGGTCCGTTTTAGGCGATCAAATTCTTTTCGCACACTGTGATAGGCCTCTAGCACCACCAGTGAGGATTCGAGCAGTTTCTGGCCGGTAGAAATCAGGATCGGAGAAACGCTTTCGGCATGCGCGTCAAAGGCCTTTTGTGTCTGGATGTTTTTACAAAACAGATCCGATATAACCCGATCCAGCAGGCGTTGCGAAAAGCGGGTGGGTCCCCCAAAATAATCGGCCGCTGCCTTGCACCGCGCGGGC
>JASFIG010000136.1:0-10697 GCA_050122795.1 Desulfobacterales bacterium | reverse complement strand
GCGTTCAATTTTTCTTTTTTAAATGCGTCCACCACGGATTCTGCCCGGTAGGTTTTGGGCACAATATCACTGATGATGCCAAATTCAAGCAAGCGGGCAGCGGTGGCCGGGCCGATGGCGGCTGTTTTCAGATGGCCCAGGACACGGACGTCTTTGCCGGCTGCAAAAAGCTGCTCGAAAAAGAAGCCGACCCCATTTACACTGGTAAAGACAATCCAATCATAGGCGGATACATTTGCAACAGCATCTTTAAGGGGTTGGAGGTCTTTAGGCGGCTTGATTTCAATGGTCGGACACTCAAGGCATTCAGCGCCCAGATCCGTGAGCAGTCTGACCAGGTCGCTGGCCTGCTGCCGCGCCCGGGTCACAACAATGCGCTTGCCCAGCAACGGCCGGTCTTCGAACCATTTCAGCGATTGGCGCAAATCGACAACATCACCGATAACAATAATGGCCGGCGCCTTCAGACCGGCGGCCCGGGCCCTGTCAGCGATTGTGCCCAGTATTCCGGTAACCGTTTTCTGGCGCGAGGTCGTGCCCCATCGAATCAACGCAACCGGTGTGTCCGGTGATTTGCCATGCGCTATCAGGCGCTCGGCTATGTTAGGCAGATTTTTAACGCCCATGAAGAATACCAGGGTTCCGATGCCGCTGGCCAGAGAGGACCAGTTAATGCCGGTCTCCTCCTTGGTCGGATCCTCGTGGCCGGTTACAAAGGCCAGGGTGGATGTTAATTGGCGATGGGTCAGGGGGATGCCGGCATAGGCTGCAGCTGCAATCGCGGAAGTGACACCCGGTACGACTTCAAACGAGATGCCGGCTTTTACCAGCACTTCGGCTTCTTCGCCGCCGCGGCCGAATATAAACGGGTCGCCTCCTTTAAGGCGGGTGATGACCCCTCCGGATTGGGCCTTATCCACCAGCAAGCTGTTGATCTCATCCTGTGAAAGCGTATGATCGCCACCCTTTTTGCCCACATAGATCAGCTCCGCCGACGTGGCAGCATATTTTAACAGCGCAGGAGAGGCCAGGTAGTCATAGATAATGACATTGGCCCTTTGAATACATTCCTTGCCTTTTTCGGTGATCAGACCCGGATCGCCGGGCCCGGCACCGACCAGATACACTTTAGCTTTCATCATTTTCAATTGCCATTGCTTTCAGTTTTTCCAGGATCTCAGACGCTCCCCTGTCCAGTAGTTCTTCAGCCAGATCGATGCCAATGGTTTCTGCGAATTGGATTGGCCCGCTTTTTTCTCCTTTGATGACCAGGGCACCGTCAACATCGGCAACCAGTCCGGTCAGGGCAAGGGAATTGTTTTTGATGGTGCCGTGAGCGGCGATGGGTACCTGGCAGCCGCCTTCCAGCCGCCTGAGAAACGCGCGCTCTGCGCTGACGATTGCGCGGGTGGGCGGATGCTCCATTGCTGCGACCATGGGTCCTACAATGGGATCGTCTTTTCGGATTTCAACGCACAGCGCCCCCTGGCCGATCGCCGGCAGCATGATGGTGGCGTCCAGGTACTCGGTAATCTTATGTTCAAGATTCAGACGCTTTACGCCCGCAGCTGCCAGCACCAGGGCATCAAAATTTTCAGATTTGAGTTTTTTTAGGCGCGTATCGAGGTTGCCGCGTATGGGCTGAATAACAATATCCGCTCGGGCATGGCGCAGTTGGGCGCCGCGTCTCAAGCTGCTGGTGCCGATAACGCTGCTTGCAGGCAGTTTTTTGAAGGGTACGCCACTGCGGGATATGAATACGTCTGCCGGGTTTTCCCGTTCGGGGACAGCGCCAATGCACAATCCTTCAGGAATGTCAGCCGGCATGTCCTTCATGCTGTGAACCGCAACGTCAATATGCCTGGCCAGTAATGCCTGTTCAATTTCTTTTACAAAAAGGCCCTTACCGCCCACTTTGGCAAGGGGCACGTCCAGGATCTTGTCCCCCCGTGTTTTGATAATGGTCAGCTCGATGGGGGTTGACGGGAATTTGGTTTCGAGAAAGGATTTGATCCAGTTGGCCTGCCAGAGCGCCAGTTTGCTGCCGCGGGTTCCGATTTTGACGGGACGGTTCATCTTGCTCAATGGCTGCAGCCGGCGCAACTTGATGCTGCGCAACCACTGCAGGAAGATGCCCCGGCCGAGCTGGAGACAGTCTCTCCACCGCTGCCTCTTGAGATAAAGCCGCAGGGGGACATCAATTTGGATACTTTTTTACTTTTACAGGAAGGGCAGTCGGGCTTTTCGTTTCCGAAAACCAGGCATTCAAAATCCTGGTCGCAGTCTTTACAGTGATATTCGTAAATCGGCATAACATTCTCTCCGAGGTTCTATCAACAGCGTGTCTTCCACCTGATTAATAATCATCCATGCAGTGAAATCAACCGCAAAACGTTAATAAACATGAAATACTGATACCTGTCAACCGTCAAGCTGTTCAATTACCCCGGCAGCGATCAATGGCAGCATGATTTCATGATGGCCGATCAGGTTTATGCCCATGCCACCTCTGGCTGTGGGTCGATTTACAACGTTGGTGATGGGGCGATAATGCTGAATAAAGTCCAAATTGACCGCGGTGAATTCATCTAATGTGTAACCCAGGTTGCGTGCCAGAGTGACGGCCTTTAAAAAAACTTCCGGTAAGACGACGGCGGATCCTGCATTCAGGTAGACGCCTTCGTTGAGACGGGCCACCATAGCCGCAAATAGGCGGAAATCATGATGGGAGGCTTTACCGCAACGGGCGGGATCAAACTGCGGGTGCATGTGAACAATATCCGTTCCAATGGCCACATGTACGGTGACCGGAATTCCCAGACGAAAACCGGCTGCCAATATACTGTTATTGCTAAACGGTAGATTCTGTTGAGCGATCGCGCGTCCAACGGCCTGTCCCAACCCGTTTGAGCCCGACGATGAGTTTGCGAGAGCACTTCCCAGGAAGACGGCGGTATCTTCAGCCATGCCAAAAGAGCCGTCATCAATGGCGGCGGCAACATCTTCTGACGTCTGCCCAGTCATGGCCAGTTCCAGATCGTGAATAATACCGGCGCCGTTTAAGGCCACACAATGAATAATACCGCGCTGCATTAAATCAATGACCACAGGATTCAGGCCCACTTTGATGACATGCGCGCCCATCCCCCAAATGACCGTCTTTTTCGTGCGCGCAGCTGTTGCCAGTGCCCTGATAACGGTTTTCAGGTCGGAGGCGGCCAAAATATCCGGTAATCCGTTAACAAAATCCGTAAAAGTGCCATCCTTCTGCCAGATCTTGGCAAAGTCGACCGTATTGACCTTACTGCTGCGCTGCGCCAATGAATAGGCATTTACCTGACCCAGATCCAACGGTTTGATTTTTTTTGACATAACGTCATCTCTGTACCGAGGTTGTCTAAATGCATGAACCGCAAACGGGCTAACAGGACATCTTTTACTATTGTTGCGAAAAGAGCCGGCGTTCAACAAGGTCGCAGATGATATGGCCTAAAGTGATATGGGCTTCCTGAATCCGGGCCGTATCGTCGGACGGCACGGTGAACACCAATTTCGCGCATCTGGCCAGTGCTCCGCCGCGGCCGGTCAACCCGATGGAAAATAATTCTTTCTTATTGGCCGTTTCAACGGCCTGTAAGACATTTTTGGAATTTCCACTGGTACTGATGCCCCAGGCGATATCATTTTTTTTACCCAGTGCTTCGATCTGTTTCGAAAAAATATCATCAAATCGATAATCATTTCCGATGCTGGTGAGAATGGAAGTGTCGGTGGTTAAGGCAATGGCCGCCAGGGGAGGGCGTTCAATTTTAAAGCGGTTGACAAATTCAGCGGCCAGGTGCTGTGCGTCTGCCGCGCTACCGCCGTTTCCGAAGATGAGGATTTTATTTCCGGCACCGATACAGCCGGCCATTTTTTCGACCGCCACAAGAATGCGATCGATGTGTTTTTCTATAAATTGGCGCTTGACCTGCACACTTTCTTCAAGTTGCTGCAAAATAATTTTTTCCATCGCTTTATCCTGTTTGCCCGGCGGAGCGTGACGCTTTGGGCTGTAATTTTTTTTCGATTTTCAATATCAAATCAGCGGCGTCTTTACCTAGACGTTGGGCTTCCTTGAATTCCTTTAAAGCATCTTCCAGGCGGTTTTGCTTGTGATAAAGCTGGCCTAATCGATACCGGAAAAGTCCATTTTCCGGGGCAAGTTGAATACTTTCCTTGCAGAACATCAGGGCGATATCCGGATTTTCTTCCTGCTCGGCAAACAAACATCCCATTGCCGATAGAGAAGCGGCATCACTGGGATTGTATTTGATGGCCTTTTTATATGCGGCGACTGCGGCGTCAACGTTGCCGATGAGTGTATAACATTCACCCAGATACCGAAATGCGGCACCGGAAGTCGGTGCCAAAGCAGCAGCACGCTTTAGAAATTTTTTGCCGCTCTCGGGCTGGTTCAATTCCATCAATAATCTACCGGTTTGAAAGTTGACTTCGAATACATCTTGATTGATGGCATTGGCTTTAAAAAAAAGATCAAGGGCTTTATGGCGGTCTCCTTTTAACATATGGATAAAACCCATATTATACCAGGCCATGACTTCAGCATGGTTCAATCGGACCGCTGAATTAAATTCCAATCTCGCCTTTTCATATTCTCCCTGCAGGCCATAACAAACGCCCAGACTGTTGTGGACATTAATGTTGGTCGGATCCATTTTGAGGGCCTGTCGAAATTCTTGAATGGAACCGTCGATGTTACCCTTTTCAAACAGCTGATCCCCGCTGATGTTTAAGCTCACGGCATCAAAAACCACGGCACTGTTCGGCCCCAAGAAGGCGGCATGATCCAATGCTTTGAGCGCGTTGGGGATTACGTCGGCCGGCTGATAATTGAGGGACGGATATTCGGCGATGCCGGCGCTGACGGTTATGGCGGCTTTATTTTTTGAAGTTTGTTGAAATTGTTGTACGAGCGCGAAGCAGAGATCACCGGTTTTTTGAGCAAAAAAGGCGGCGAACAATCCCTGGTTGAGCAATCCCCAGATACCCCTATTCTTTTTACTGAAATTATTAAATAATTTGGCAGCCCTTTGATGCGCCACCGCTGGTTCGATATGGGGTTTACGAGAATCACTGCCAAGATCGTCATCGATCTGAAAAACCAGACCGGCGAACTGCACTGCCGGAGATAGCTGCTCTAATGCATGATCCAAAAAGGCCTGTCCCGTCAGCAGCCCCGGATAAATGGATTGAATGGCCTTTTGGATGCTCGCGGGGATGTGAATTCGCTTTTTATGCAGGTCGTCTGCTTCCGCTTTGGCATGCAAAAAGTGCCGTGTAGACTCCCGGTGGTGGTAGAGTTCAGAGTGGTTTCTTCGCATGTCAGGCTTTCATTATCCGATTTTCAAATGCCGTTTCAATAGTGGTAAACTCGTCTTCCTGAATTGTTCGCGGGTCCATTACGAACAAATCATCTTCGATTCGGCCGATAATAGGCGGATCGTTGCTGCGCATCATTTTTTCCAGGCTGTTGGGTGAAAGGCCGTCAACCTGGAGGCCAACGCACAAGCTGGGAAGCTCCATAAGGGGTAACGCGCCGCCGCCGGTTTTGGAGGAACGCTTTAGCAGTTGAATGTGAAGCCGGGGGCCACCGATTCGTTTCAAACGATCAGCGAGGTCCTGTGCGCGTTTTTGAATCTCTGCCAGCGGCAGCATGATCATACGCAATGTGGGAATCAGGCGGGTCGCTTTCTGCTCATCGCGATACAATCGCAGGGTACCTTCCAGCGCGGTCAGTGTGAGCTTGTCGATTCGCAATGCCCGCGTCATCGGATTGTTTTTAATGGCGTCGATAATTTTCTTTTTACCAACGATAATACCGGCCTGCGGCCCCCCCAATAGCTTGTCCCCGCTAAAGGTGATCACATCCGTGCCTGCGTTCACCGAGTCCTGAACGGTGGGTTCCTTCAACAGACCGTACTTTGAAAAATCGATAAAGGTGCCACTGCCCAGATCCTCCATGACCGGCAGTTGATGCTCAGCGCCCAGATCCACAAGTTGCGGTAACGACACCTCTGCTGTGAAGCCGACCACGCTGTAGTTGCTGGTGTGAACTTTTAGCAGTAAGCCGGTTTGCGGGCCAATGGCATTGGCGTAATCCCTTAGATGCGTGCGGTTGGTAGTTCCGACCTCTTTAAGGATACTGCCGCTTTTAGCCATCACATCCGGCACCCGGAAGGATCCGCCGATTTCCACCAGCTCACCACGAGAGACGATGACCTCTTGGTCCCTTGCGAGAGTATCCAGACTTAAGAGAACCGCACCGGCATTATTGTTGACCGCCAGAGCCGCTTCAGCTCCACTGATTTCACAGATCAATTCCTCTACGCTGCTGTAGCGTGATCCTCTGCGCCCGGCGACCAGATCATATTCCAGATTGGAATAGCGACCGGCAATCGTCACCAGATGGTCAATTACCTCAGCAGCCAACAGCGAGCGGCCCAGATTGGTATGGACCACAATCCCGGTCGCATTGATTGTACGTCTCAGGTTGGGCATCATGGCCTGATGAACCGACTGTTTTACAGCATTGACCATCTGTTCGTCTGATAAGTCATCATGTCCGATGGCCGCGTTTTTGGCAAGGATTTGCTGTCGCCGGCTTTCAATCACCTTGCGAATGGAATTGACCACAACAGTATGCGGGATATCGTCAGCAAAGGATTGCCGGGTGGCCAGATCCAGCAGGCGGTCCACACCCGGTAGCTTGCGCAGGAGCGCCTGCTGATCGGGTTGAATAGGGACCCATTTTTTCTTTCGTGGATTTGTCATGATAATAATCCGTTTTCATGGCGCTGGTACGATGAGCGGATTTTAGCGATAGGCTTCACGTTGATATCAGTGCCAGTTCCGGTGAAGTCTCCAGCAGTTTTATGGGAACCTGATCGATCAGGTTCGGAAAATCAGAAATTGACAAACCGATGACAGCCAGCCGTGAAGCCAGGTTGTCGGTGCTTAAGCGTTCGGTTTCCAGTCCGGTGTGAAATCGACTCATCAGCAGGTCGGCCAGGTAAACGATATGGACCAGTGCATCGTGTTGGGTCGCATTTTCAGGCCGATGATGATGCCGAATGGTCTCGACCAGTGACCCCGGAAAAGACCAGTTGAGCGCCAGTTCTTCACCGACTTCCGTGTGATCGGTTCCGAGCAGTTGTTTTTCGACTTCAGAAAAGTTCTTTTCGCCCAGATTGCATTCCCTGTAAAATAGCGGAAAACCGGAGTGGATGAATTGATCCAGGGCAACCTTGCCAATGTCGTGCAGCAGTCCGGCCGTATAGGCCAAAGAAGGAGCCGTTCGTCCGGTAAGGGTGGCAAACTTTTCGGCCATAAAAGCCGTGCCGAGTGCATGATGGTATATGCCGCCTTTACACAGAGAATAGCCCATGCCGATCTGGTTAAAAAAATTATTCAATGAAGCCGAGATGACCAGCTTCAGAAAAAGATGCTGCCCCAGCATGACCAGGGCATGTTCCAAAGATTCAATCTTTTTGGGACGGGCAAATATAACTGAATTACACAGCTGCAGGGTTCTGGCGCTGATGACCTGATCCTTGCGGATCTCCTCGGTTATGTTTTTAATCTCATAATCCTCTGAATGGATGATTCGCAAAATTTTTAATGCAATTTGTGGTATCGGCTGTAGATCTTCAATGGCGCGGCTGATTTCCCGGGGTTCCGGCGCCTTCACGTCGACATCATCTGCAAGTTTATCAAATCCGGCCGGCTCGATCATGAAATTGCCTGTTTTAAGGTTTAATTCAAGCCGGCAGGTGAAGAAGCCACCGGTTTCCAATTTCTCCACCTGTATACGCTCTGCATGAATCAGCTGCATAACACGTTCGGCGGTCCGTCCGCCGATATCCATTTCAAAATCAGTATCGTTTATCGGTCCCACCAGAGCTCCTCCGGCAATGCAGGCTTTCAGGTTTTCGGCTGTAGCCCCCTGATCGTACAGGGCCTGCACAAAAGGTGGAAATCCGGTAGATGCGTATTTTTCCGGTTGAAAACTGTCGTCCGGTGTCGCCGGCTCGGGCAGCAGCAAATGAATCAAACCGCCGACACCGGCGACAGGGTCATACAGTGCCACGCCGACACAGGTCCCCAGATAGGCTTCCAAGATCACCGGCTTCCGGGTATCAACCCGGTAACTTCCAGCTGCTACGTGGTATCGCTCATTTTCAGACATCAGGGTTTTCGCTTCGCACCGTTTGGTGGGCATGTATTGGATATTTATCTGTAAATATTAAAAATTTATCATATATCATTATAAAGTCAATTGTTTCAATAGAATTCTAATCATGGCATATCCGGGTATGCAAATTTACTTTATAATTCAAATCATATACGATATGAGTAAATTAAAGGTTTCAGGTTGTGTGCTCAGAGGTTCAGAGTTTTGGGATCCATTGGCTACTGGCTTCTTGCTGCTGGCTACTGGCCTTTAGCTGATCTCAACTATTTTCCTGTTTTCTGCCAGAAGCCAGGGACCAGCAGCCAGCAGCCCGAGGACATAACCTCTGAACCTATGAACTGTGAACCTTTAAACCGGATAACTGCCACTTTAAACCCGGTACGATTTAAAGAGCCCAAATTTCCAAGAAAGGTTTCACACCCCAACAGGAGATACGATGCAAAATATTCTGGTTACCGGTGGCTGCGGCTTTATCGGCACAAATTTCATTTATTATATGCTGTCAAATGCCGAATTTAAGGGTCGAATTATTAACGTCGACAAACTGACCTATGCCGGCAATCCTGACAATTTGGTAACAGCTGAGAAAACATACGCGAAGCGCTATATATTCCGAAAGGCCGATATTTGTGATGTTTCAGCCTTGGCAGCCATATTCGATCAATACGCAGTGGATGCGATCTGTAATTTTGCGGCCGAATCCCATGTCGATCGATCGATTGCAGAGCCGGATGCCTTTATCAAGACCAATATTGAAGGTACCTTTCGTCTGCTGGAATTGGCCCGCCAGTACAAACATCAACTGAAATTGTTTCACCATGTCAGTACCGACGAGGTCTTCGGGTCATTGGGCACAAACGGTCGTTTCACCGAGCAAACGCCGTATCGCCCCAACAGCCCCTATTCGGCTTCCAAAGCGTCTTCCGATCATCTGGTCAGAGCGTATTTTAAGACCTACGGCCTACCGGTGACGATTTCCAATTGTTCGAATAATTACGGTCCCTACCAGTTTCCCGAAAAAATGATCCCACTGATGATCCTTAACGCTCTGCAGGGCGAGCCGTTGCCTGTATATGGTAAAGGACGCAATGTGAGGGATTGGCTTTATGTAACCGACCATTGCCAGGCAATCTGGAAGATCATGCAAGCAGGGACGCGGGGCGAAATGTACACCATCGGCGGCCGGTGTGAAATGGCCAACATCGATCTGGTCGAGCGCATTTGCGATTTACTCGATGATTTGGTCCCCCGCGCCAATGCATCTCCGCGACGCGAGTTGATCACCTTTGTAAAAGACAGACCTGGCCATGACCTGCGATATGCCATCGACTTCAGCAAATTGACGGATGAACTGGGCTGGTTGCCGCAGGAGACATTTGAAAGTGGAATTCGAAAAACCATTCAATGGTACCTGGATCATCAGGCCTGGGTGGATCAGATTAAAAACGGCGCACACTATCAGCGCTGGATGAAACAGCAGTATGGTGGTGCGTAATTTTATCGAGTTTCAAAGTCAGCTGCTGTACATTATTAACCTGCCGTATTTAGAAATTAAATGTTACGCGTTTCGCGTTGCGGGTTACAAGTTGAAAACTGGAATTTGCTGAACGCGCAACCCGCAACTGATCTGCATTCGCACTATTTTTTTCAAAAACCTTTACAGCGACCATAGATCCTGATGATGAAACCAGGCAAAGAACGAATCATATTTCCCCTGGATGTTGCAACCGCCGATGACGCCAAAAGATATATTGAACTGCTGGCCGGCAGCGTGGGTCTGTTCAAGGTTGGGCTGGAACTGTTTATCCAAGCCGGCCCCGAGATTATCGGCTTTATCCATGAACGTACGCAGACTCGGGTGTTTCTGGATTTAAAGCTGCATGACATACCGGCGACGGTCAAGCGGGCTATGGCAAGAATTGCCGACATGGACGTTGCTTTTGCCACGGTTCACGTGGGCGAGACCCCACGGATGCTGGCGGCGGCGGTCGAAGGGGCTGGCGGCCAGGTGGGGATCCTGGGCGTCACGGTCTTAACCAGTGTATCGGCGGAAGATCTGAAATCAGCCGGCTATCGCCAGGAATTATATGATGATCTGTTGTTGACCGTCACCCGCAGGGCAGCTGGTGCCCGTGCAGCCGGCTGCGCCGGTGTTGTCTGTTCGGGGCTTGAGGCGGGCCGGATCAAGGAAACAATCGGCCGGGACTTTTTAACCGTAACACCGGGAATTCGCCCGGCCTGGACGGTAACGGCTGAAGAAGATCAACGCCGCATAACCACTCCGGCCGAGGCCATCCGTGCCGGTGCGGATTATCTGGTCATCGGTCGGCCGATCCGGGACGCAAAAGATCCCGCAGAAGCAGCTGCGCGAATTGCCACCGAGATCGAAAGCGCTGTTTAACTTCTATCCTGTTCGAATAATGGATACGGGGCATTTCAATAT
>JASFIG010000135.1:0-10700 GCA_050122795.1 Desulfobacterales bacterium | reverse complement strand
AAACCCGCAACCCGTACCGGCAAATTAAACCCGATAATCAGGTTCAAGCTCATATAATAGATTTCTCGCATTACATATTGTGAGCTTTAGAGCAGCAGGTGCTCATTCCCCAGCCGCACTCGGGTCAGCCCGCAATCCCGGGCGGCCTGAAGACAGTTCACCGCCAGCGTTTTTGAGGTCACAGACATATCGGACATTAAGAATTGCGGGTGGAAGGCCAGCAAATTGTAGGGAATGGCGGTGTTGAGTCCGGCAATGAATTCGGCGATTGCGGCAACCTCCTGCACGTCGATATATCCCGGCACCAACAGGGTGCTGGCAACCAGCGGCGGCGGAGCCGGGCGCCGAGAGATCTCTCCGGCGGCACGCTTAAAATTGTCCAGCGGGGTTTGGTTGGAGACACCGGTGAGGACCCTGTGCAGAATCGGATCCCAGGCTTTCAGATCGAACTTTACACAGCCGCCGGATTCCAGGGCGATCTCCATCATCCGATCGAGCCAGTCCGGGTCGAGGGAACCGTTTGTCTCCCAGCAAATGCGTAAAATCCGGTCCGTCGCGTTTTGGCGGGCCTGCTTCGAAGCTTTAAGAGAAAAGGGCATCTGCGGAGAAGGATCGCCCCCGAAATAGCAAATACAGGATGTTTGCGCATCCACGTCCGCCACCAATTCTGCCACAGAATGATACGGAGCTGTCAGTGTTTCATTTCGAAAATGCCAGTTCTGGCAAAACAGGCAGTTAAACGAGCAGCCCTGGAAAAAAACCGCCAGGTTTTTAAAGCCGATTTCAGGGCCCCGGCGATTGGCATATTGGGGAAAGCCGCAACCGGTTCCGCCGGCACACACCCGGTCGGCCACACAATTGGTCGGCAGCGGATCATGATACCAGGACAGTTTGCCGCTGGTCGACGTAACCCCCAGCAGATGACCGTCCCGGTTGCGGCGCAAACCGCAGTAACCGGTTTCATTTTCAGGGATGCGGCAGCGGTTCATACACACCCGGCAGGTCACACCTTCGGGTGCATGCGGCGGCGCCGCCGGCAGCCCGAATGCCGGCCGGCTTCGCCGGTGGACCCGTGAGGCAATTTCCAGCGACTCGTTCGGTCGCCGGCGAATGCATGCCAGACAAAGTCCCAAGACTTTGGATATCTCCGGCGAGTTCCGATGGCATAAGGTGCAGATTGCCATTATTCTTTCCAAGGTTTCAGGGTTGGCTTCCTCGTCTAGAGCATTGTTTCGGGCAGGCAGTAAAAATAAGGATTCGACGGCTGGAGCCAAAAATACAAAACCTACTCGTCCTCGTCGTCATAAGCGGCAGGGTATTTACCTGCAAGCGTTTTTCTTTTAGCAAAAAGAATGAACAAGCCTTTGGCCAACGTCATTTAAAAGTAGTGATCCGCTCAGCCACTATAAGAAAAGTTGCATTGAAGTTATTGACGGTCTGATTCCGCCAGCGCCGCCAGCGCCAGTACCGTTTCCAGCTGGGTCTTGATCGGATTTTGATTGAGCTCGTCCAGATGATCCAGCTGATGCTTGAGTTTCTCAAAGGCCCTGGCCGTGATCCGGTTGCTGGAGGCCGCGGCCCGGATGCACAGTTGCAGGATGAAGAAGCTTAAAAACAGAACCAGGCCGATGGCCCAGAAGGCATGCATGAAAAAATCACCGGAAAGGTACTCAGCGGTGAAAAAGGACTCCAGCGTCAGCCAGCCGCAGTAGCCCAGGATACCGATGGCGGGCAAGTTAAAAAGGATTTGAACAAAGAGGCCACTGAGTTTGGCGGTTAAACGTTGGATCTGGGTATCGAGGGCCCCGCCCCAGATGGCGGCCAGCTTTTGTTCGAAACCGGCAGTGCCCGACAGGGCGTCTTCGACATTGCGAATCGAGCTGTCAAAGCCGCCCCGTACCAGGGATTTGGCAATTTCCGGCCAGCTTTCCAGCACCGCCAGACGATAGTTTCTAAAAGCCGCTGTCATCTGCTGGTCCTTTTCCGGGTCTTCAAAGGCGGCCCGGGTATCCTTGGACTGCTTTAAGGCCGACAACCGGTTGAGCACCTGGCGCACCGGCCGACCGAATCGCAAAACGGCCATCAGGCCGCTGCCAAAAATCAACAGCCGCGCCCAGATGGCAATCATCCAGCCCATGGGTCCCAGCCAGCGCTGAGCCAGTTTTTGATACACCAGCACATTCAACCCGAACAATTGCTGCACCCCGCTTTCCTGCATGCCGGCCAGGGCATCATCGAGCGCTTTTTTTTCAGCAGCGGCAATGCGCTCAGCCGCATCGGATAGAACCGATTGATGCTCTAAAACCTGGCGGCCGGCCTCATCAAAGACAAAATCCCGCAGGCGCCGAACGTTTTCGATGCGCCGGTCGATGACATATCCGGCCTGGTTGATGGTATTGACGACCAGCTGCTGCAGGTCTTTAAATTCATCAAAACCGTGCCGCGGCGCTGCGGCCCTGTTCCAGCCCGGATCGTTTAAATTGCCGCGGGCGGATATACAAAAAACTCGATCGGCCGGCATCTGCCAGCCCCGGCGGATATGTTCCAGAAAATCCGGCACGATTTGATCCTTGAGCTCAGTCTCGGCCAAGCGGTCACATTTATTCAGGACGCACACCAGCGATTCGCCGCTAAAATTGGGGATAAAACGCGCCAGAAAATCGACGTGGTCCCGTCGTTTGGGATTTTCGGCATCAAAGACGCAAATGAGCATATCGGATCTGGCGATGGTCTTTTCGACAATCGGAATATGCCTGCGAAACGCGCGGCTGTCGGTATCGGGCGTGTCCACCAGCAGCACATGCTCGAAGCGCACGGCCCCCGGGTTCGAACGGGTCTCGACGATCTCACTGTCCAGCTCTTCGACCAGTTGCTCGCTATCGCCCGGATTGGCGCTGAAAACGATTAAATGATCGGTGGTGGGCCGCTCGTGGCCGATATCGGAAAGGTTGTCCACCCCCGCCAGGGCATTCAGCAGGGTGGATTTCCCCGAGCCGCTGGGCCCGACAAGTGTCAGCACCAGCTTGCGCTCGAAGCGCTCGGCAATACCATCGATCATGCCGGTGGCCTGACGGCACTGTTTTTCAAGTCCTCGCCCCGGCAACCACAGGGGGGCCCGGTCGATCTCGGCGCTCAGCCGCTGCAGATCATTTTTACTTTCGGCAATTTTACCCAGGGCTTTTAGAATGGCCGTGTTACGATCAAAATTCATGTGTTACCCGTGCTCCTTTGCACAGACATCCATACTGGTTTGCAACGCCGCCAGATCAGCTGTCGCCTGCTCGATGGTTTCGCTGATCTTGCCGATTGTATCACCGGTGATGGTATCTTCAAACAGTTGCTGGACTTTTTTGAGTTTATGCTCGAACCAGGCCCGGGCAATGGGACCCAGCATGTTTTGCAACTGCTGTTGATCGGCTTTTTTCATCTGGGTGGTCACCGGTATGGCGACCAGGGCATAGAGGTCTTTGGCCCCAAAAAGCCCGGTTAATTTGACCTTAATGCCGGCAGCGCCAACCGGGTCTCCGGTGGACAGCACGTAGGTCACAGCTGCTGTGGCCGGCAGAACATTCAGCGACGCCCAGAAGGTCTGGCTGATTTTGGACCATAGCCCCATCTGGCTGCGAAACGCGTTGGCCAGATCTTTTAAATCCTTGAGCATGTCGGCAGGAATGTCCAGCAATTCTTCCTTTTCGGACAGGATTGCCTGCAGCATGCTTTTAAAATCCCGATCCCGCAGGCGCGCCTGCTGCGGCAAAACAGCCGGATGGGTATCGACAAAAAACCGCAGGATGCGATCCTGATCGGCGGCTTCCGCCCGCGGGTTTTGCGTATCGGTTATGCGGCGTGCCGTTCGAATACGCTCAACACATTCGGCCATGCGCTCGACTACCGGATCATTCAAAGAGCCGCTGACCGATATCTGAGGGCCGATGGCCTGGGCGTGTAAACTGGTCACCGCGGTGACAAGGTCTTCTTCGAGCCTTTTATTAAAATCTGCGGATTCCTTTTTTCCTTCGGGACCCGGGGCAATGCGTGCTTTGGCCCACCCGGCGGCGCCGAAAAGTATTTTGAGAGGAAACTCGATCACATTGCCGGTTTTGCGCATAAACTTGATGTGGGCCGGGTCGGTTTTGGCCCAGATCTTGGCAAAGCGCTTCATGACCCGATCCATGGGAAAATGTTTGAGGGCTTCGTGCACGTACTGGCTCTGAACAGTTTGAAAGGCATCCAGGTAGAGCTGCAGTTCATTCAGTGAGCAGCGCGCATCCGCCAGAAAGGTTTCAGCCTTTTTAAAAGCATCCGCCAGGATGGAGCCGTGCAATTCGAGTCGCAATCGCGGGGCGTCGATGGCGGCCAGTGCGGCATCGAATTCGACGGCATTTTCAGTGACAGATCGCAGCTGCATGAATTGGTCCCCGGCCGCAACGCGGTTATCTTCGTCGGTGCGATAGATGCCTAAAATATGTTCTGCAGGGTCTGCCCCGTAAATGCCGTCGGCCACGGTCATGGCATGCTCACGCACCTCCTGATCGCTGAAATTGGGGTAGACGCGGTAGATCAAAAAACATTTGCGGGTGCCGATGCCGGTCAGCATTTCGGACATAAAGTCGGTGTTGTCCCGGTTGTTGTAATTGGAATTCGTAAAAATATAAATAAAAATATCGGACGCTTCCAGCGCCATGCGGGTCACATCCCGGTTGGTGTATTCACCCCGTGCGCCGGTGTCAAAGTCAGGGGTGTCCAACAACACCAGATCCTGTGATCCGGTGCGATTGATCACGTACAACGGATTGCCGGGACGGGTAAGCTCGGCGCTGTCTTTGAGGGGCTGCAGATCGGCCTTAAACGGCTCGGCCAGATCGGATACCAGCCGGTTTTGGGTTACCAGGGATTCGGGCACCGAGAACAGCACCCGGCGGTTCATGCCGGCCCGGCCGCCGGCGGGCGCCAGGGCCTCGCCCGCCAGAGAGTTGAACAGCGTGGATTTTCCCGAAGAGCCGCCGCCGCAAATGGCCGCTACTATCGGATAATCGGTTGAAAACCGTGGAATTAATTTGGCTTCCACAATATGGCGCCAGGAAGCCATCTCGGCTGACTGACCGAATTGCAGTAGCTGCGCCAGACGCGGGATGCCGTCTTTCAAGTCTGACAGGGCATTGTGAAAAGCGGGTTCCATCAAATCTCCCGGCTAATTAAATTTTGTATTAAAATTAGATTATTAGCATATTCAAGCCATTAAGACAAAAAATAATTACCAACCGCTTATATTCAACCATTGAATTATTGCCAGAATTCGCTAAACTCTTTTTTACGGGCGGGGTTTATCCCGGCCTGACCTCGACGCAGCCGCCAGCGACCAGAAGCCCGAAGCGAATACCATGTAAATTAATTGAGATGGAAATTGATTCGAAGATAAATGAAACTGACTGAACTGGAAGTACTGACCCTTGATTGCCAGGCCACCGGCGCCAACCCGCAAAAAGGACATTTGCTTGAAATCGGCTGGGTGCAGACCCGTGCTGCCGCGACCCTCAATTCGCAGGCTTTGACCGCCAGCGCTTATCGCGTGGCTCTGCCGGCGGATGTAGAGATCTCTCCGGCGGTGCAGCGCGTTACCGGCATCACCCCGGCAGACTCAGAGCGGGCCATTTCGCCAACCCGGATCTGGCAGAAACTCTACCGGACTGCCGCGCGGGTCGCCGACTTTGATCAGATTGAGAAATGCCCCCTTATCATTCATTACTGCCGCTTTGAAAAAGCGTTTCTTAAACACCTTCATGCAACCGAACACCGGCCGGATAAGTTTCCGTTCCAGATCATCTGCACCCACGAAATTGCCAGACGTCTGCTGCCCGGGCTGCCGCGCAGAGGGCTGAGGGCCGTGGCCGGTTACTTCGGCCATTCGGTTCCCCGACTGCGCCGCAGCGGTGCCCACGTTATTGCCACCGCTGTGATATGGCAGCATTTTGCACGCCAACTGGCCCGGGATCATGGTGTTGAAACTTTAGATCAACTCGCAGAGTGGTTGAAAGGCACCACCCCGCAAACGCGAACCGGCCGGGATTATCCAATGCAGCCGGAAATTCGTCTCGATCTGCCGGACAAACCCGGCATCTATCGCATGCTGCGCTCCAACGGCGATCTGCTGTATATCGGCAAAGCCACCTCCCTCAAGCAGCGGGTCAACAGCTATTTTCGCCAAAAAGGAGCCCATGCAGAGCACACCCTTGAAATGCTCAGCCAGGCGGCCGACCTGAAGGTAATCCGCACCGGTTCGGCTCTGGAAGCTGCCGTATTGGAATCTGATGAGATCAAACGCCACAGCCCACCCTATAACGTGGCCCTGCAAACCGGGCAGCGCAAACTGGCATTTTGCAGCCGTGATCTTGAAAATTGGGCTGCCCGGCCCGATGCCGCCTATTGCATCGGGCCGCTTCCCGAAGGGCTTACATCCGCGGCCATGAAGGCATTTGCCGGCTGGCACAAAGACCGGAGCCAGGAATCCGATCATTTTGTCCGGAGCGGGTATGCCATGCTGGGTGTACCCCAAGCTTATGCACCGGAAGCAAGCTGCCTGGCAGAAGGCCTGACCCTGTTTGAGCACAACCATCGGGTGCGGTTAAAAATGCAGTCTGCGCTCCGGGTTATCGCCGGGCTGGGGCGTGAACTCTGGGCTGAAAGACTCAAGGCCATTACAGAAGCCAAATTGACAGCGGCGGAAGAAGCAGAGGAAGAATCACCGGATGAGGTGGTTGAGGAACCTGAAGGAGAATCGAGTTGGACGCCGGAGGCTGTGGCCCGCGGTATCGAACATGTCATCATGCGCGGCGCGCTGCTCATCCGCCGCGCCCGCTGGCTGTGCCTGCTGAGCGAGTCATCACTGGCCTGGGAGGCCCGCAACGCCAGGGATCATCACAAAAATGTACTGCTGTTTGAAGACGGGGCCGTGGGCTCGCGAAAAAATTTGCCTGCCGGGGAAATAACGCCCCTGTCCGCAGGCCATATCAAAAAGATTCCGGATCGCCAGAAAAGTTTCAATGTCGCCACCTACGAGCGTTTGCGGGTGGTCACCACCGAATTGCGGCGGTTGGTGAGCGAAGACCGAAAAATTGAGCTTCGACTGGGCCCGACCGGAATTTTAAGCGGCCGCCAGCTGGCCAGATTATTGCCATGGGTATAATTCGTGTTCTGCTGATTGCCGACACCCACCTGGGATTCGACCTGCCTTTCCGCCCGCGTATCCAGCGGCGCCGCAGGGGCCCGGAGTTTTTCGCCAATTTTGAACGCGCCCTCAAACCGGGCTTAAATCGCGAAGTGGATGCCATCGTCCACGGCGGCGACGTGCTGTATCGCAGCAAGGTCCCGTCCCGACTGGTCGAAATGGCCTTTGAGCCCCTGAAACGGGTGGCCGATACCGGCGTGCCGGTTTATCTGCTACCCGGCAATCACGAGCGCTCGGCCATCCCCCACGCCCATTTGGCCGAGCATCCCGGCATCCACCTGTTCGATCGCCCGCGCACCTACACTTTGCACACCAAGGAGGGATCACTGGCCCTGGCCGGCTTTCCCTTCGTGCGCAGCGCCATTCGCAAATATTTTTTAAAATTGGTTGAGCAGACCGACTGGCGGGAAAATGAGGCCGATGTTTATGTCCTTTGCGTTCACCAGTCGGTTGACGGGGCCACCGTCGGCCCGGCGGGTTACACCTTTCGCTACGCCCACGATGTCATTCGCAGCGGCGATATTCCGCCGGGTTTTGCAGCCGTTTTGGCCGGGCACATCCATCGCTTTCAGGTATTAACAAAGGATCTCAGGGGCAGACCGCTGAAGGCCCCTGTATTTTACCCCGGTTCCATCGAGCGTACCTCGTTTGCTGAAAAAGGGGATCCCAAGGGCTATCTCATTCTGGAATTTGAAACATCAAAAAAGTCAATGACGGGATTAAAGGATTGGACGTTTCACGAGTTGCCGACCCGCCCCATGGTCCAGCTGGATCTGAACGCCGCCGACATGAGCGCCGCCCAGATCCAATCCTGGATTCAATCCAGTCTGTATGAGGTTTCACCGGACAGCATCGTCAAACTGAAGGTGCACGGTAAGGTTTCACCAGAGGCCATGGCGGTTTTCAGAGCCCCGGCGCTGCGGTCGCTTGCACCGGATACGATGAACATCAATGCCTGTATATTTGAGTCCAGTGATTATCGAAATCGCTGAGAAAGAAGACGCATGCGCAGAAGCAAAACATTTATCAATGGGTTGTTAAAAAATCCTAAAGACTGCTTTACAACATGTTTTTCATGATTAAAATAGCCTAATTTTAACTTATTCCTGTTTCGAGTGTGATTAATTTAATACTCGGCAAATTATATATCATTATGCGGTCACTCATTAAACCGTAAGCAAAGCGTCAACAGTTTAAGGATTGAAAGAAAAGGAGGATCAACATGAAAAAGTACATTATATTTGCTATTGCAACCTTATTTCTAAGCGTATCTGCTTATGCAGACGATCATACCGATTACAAATGCGATTACAAATACTATCGGGGAATCCAAAAGGTTAATTCGCTGTACAAAATGACAGATGAAGCAAAAGAAAGATGGACTACAAAACTCAAAGAGGTCCATCAGCTCTGCATGGATGGCAAGGATGCGGAAGCAAGCAACATCCTGAAAGAGTTGAGAAGTGACAAAGATTGGGATACTGTCTTTTCAACGTATGACAGCAATTAATGTTGATATTGTTACCTGGCTATCAAATCATTTGTCGGCGATATTCGTTTACCGGGACGCATAGTGGCAAAAAGCTTCCACGGTAGATAAATCTTTACTGCGGCACCTTATAGCTGTAAATATTTATTTTGCAGATATTTGAAGTTGTGCATGCTCACAATTAATATCGTCAGCAGTACTGACAGCAACAGCGCTGGCGTGCAAAGCAACAGTTTCAAATGCCCGACCTTTCCGAACAGATGGCGATTGCTCTCTGCCTCGAATTGGATCCGGGCATTTTTTTTGCGAGCTGATTAGGGATTGAAGGCCGGGCAATTTTGGGTGTTCCGCATCCGGGCTGTCCGCAATTTTTGGGCTGTGTGCCGGTACCTTGCTATGTTTTTAAAGCAACGGGTTTCCCTTATTTCATCACAGTCAATGCCCCGGCATATGTACCTCATCGGGGCCATCGCCGCCGTCAATCAAAAGGTCGTCTTCCTTACAATCCTGCACATAATTATATTTTTAAAGGCAGCGGACCGCATCGAGGATCGCTGGAAAAGGCGCTTGATTTACAAACCTAAAACAATGTAAAAGGAGCGATCCCTGCACACGTCACGTCAGCGCACCGACAGAAATAGCTATCGATGAAACGGACGTGTTAATTTTTAAAAAGGAGATGGAAAATGAATCTGAACCGACCCAATGCGAACGATGCCCTGCAGACCAAAAACAGATCCCGCAACGTCGCCCCCCAATCCGGAATTTGCAGCCGCTGTCTGGATGGCTGCAAGGGCAACTGCGACATGTTCAAGGCCACCTTCCGCGGCCGGGAACTGCTGTACCCGGAGCCGTTTGGCAGTGTGACTGCAGGAGCGGACAAGGATTACCCGATAGACTACTCGCATTTGAACATCATGGGTTATGCGCTGGGGGCCAAGGGAATTGAATCTGACCCGGACCAGGCCACCTTTCCAAATGTGGATACCGAAACCGAATACGGCGTCAGCGACAAGGTCAAATTGAAGGTGCCCATATTTACCGGCGCGCTGGGCAGCACTGATATTGCGCGTAAAAATTGGGATCATTTTGCCATTGGCGCGGCCATCAGCGGTATCAGCCTGGTGTGTGGTGAAAATGTATGCGGGATCGATCCCGCTTTGGAAATCGGCGATAACGGACTGATTAAAAATTCACCCGAGATGGATCGCCGCATACAGGAATATCGCCGCTATCATGAAGGCTACGGCGATATCATGATTCAGATGAATGTGGAAGACACCCGCAATGGCGTGGCCGAATATGTGATCGAAAAACATGGGGTGGAAACCATCGAACTCAAATGGGGCCAGGGCGCCAAATGCATCGGCGGAGAAATCAAGGTCAATTCCCTGGAGCGCGCCATCGAATTGAAAAAGCGCGGTTACATCGTTACCCCGGATCCGGAGGACCCGGCCCATCAGGCCGCCTTTAAGGCCGGCCCGTTAAAACAGTTTGAAAGGCACTCGCGCCTCGGCTTTGTGGATCAGGAAGGGTTTATGAACGAGGTGCAACGCCTGCGCAATTTAGGCGCCAGGCGCATTACCCTCAAGACCGGTGCCTATCCCATGCGCGAGCTGGCCATGGCCATCCGCTGGTCCAGTGATGCCGACATCGATCTGCTGACCATCGACGGGGCACCCGGCGGCACCGGCATGAGCCCCTGGCGCATGATGACCGAATGGGGCATTCCGGCTATTTACCTGCACTCCATGGCCTATGAGCTCTGCGAGCGGCTGGTTAAAAACGGCAAGCGCGCTCCGGATCTGGCTTTTGCAGGCGGTTTTTCATCCGAAGACCATGTCTTTAAAGCCCTGGCTCTGGGGGCTCCCTATTGCAAAGCGGTCTGCATGGGCCGGGCCCTGATGATTCCGGGCATGGTCGGCAAAAACACAGAGCGCTGGCTGCGCGACGAGGACGGCGGCCTGCCGCCGACGGTTTCGAAAT
>JASFIG010000134.1:0-10790 GCA_050122795.1 Desulfobacterales bacterium | reverse complement strand
TTTCTATTTGTGTTATCTTGCATCAATAACGCAGTTCCCCTCCTCTGCTCCGGGCTGAAACGTCACCTCCCTTCCAGCTGGTCTTTTTTTCATCTTAAGTAATAGTTCTTAACGTTTAAGAAAGGTAATTATTTTAATATATTCGCAGTTATCGTGCTGGATTTTTTGACATAATAATCACCCTTTTGTGTTTGTAAAGAGGAATTCAGCTAATTTTTTAAGTTTTTTCAGATAATAGGCAAGATGATCAAGATTGACCTAAAGTGGGGTGTGTCAGTCAGCGGAGCTGTCGCTGGATGATTCGGACGCCTTTTGTTTCGGGGATGATTTTGAGGCCTGCGATGGTTTTGATGTATTTGTTTTTTTGGCAGCGGCGCTGTCCGATGTTGCTTTGTTTGCATAATCGGTGACATACCAGCCGGTGCCCTTTAAATGAAAAGCGCTCTGGGAAATAAGCTTTTGGAGTTTTGCACCGCAATATTGGCACTTGACCAACGGCTTGTCTGAAAATTTCTGAAAAACCTCTTCAATTTTTGCACACTTTGTGCACTCATATTCATAAATCGGCATTCTGCCCCAACCTCCAAGTGGCTTTGATTTGCAATATCATCAATTATTATAGTGAACGCCTGCATCTCCTGTCAATAGGTCTGTGGCGATATGGTTCGAAAAATATTCCATCAAATGCGCCTGACTCTTGGATCAGTGTTTGCGCAGGCCTTCTATCGGCTGGCGCCATCTGCGGTAAAATTCAAAAACAGGCGACAATCCTGCCACTTGCACCTGATTCAAAATTTGGTGCGTGTTTTCATGTACCCGTTTTTCCTCATCCAGTTTTTCATTTGGTGACGCATCAAATCTTTGTAGAAATTTACTGAAACGCACGATGTGGATCAGTTCATGCGTAAGAATATACAGAGAAAAAGGATAAAGCTTGATGGCGGGGCTTTTCTCTAAAACCGATTTGATGGCGTGGTCCTGCAGGCAAATTTTAAAGTAGTCAAATACGCCCGATCCGAGGGCCGTATCCTTACGCTGGCCCTCATAACGAACAATTTGGGCAAAAGGGCCATCGACGATTTCCTCGGGTGCAAGATCCACAAGGGTTTTGACATCATATTTCGGGCGCAGCCATTCAGCGGCCGACATCTTATAATAGTTACTGACAAGCTCTTCAGACATCGATACAACTTTGTTGACGATGGCAATCTCTGCGGAGGAAAAGGGTGTTCGGTTTTGCATTTTGTTTGTCAGAGCCAAAGCGATACCATCTATTTTTCAGGGGGATCCAAACACAGTTGATGCAATGGGTGGGCAGCAGCCTTTATCCGCCGGCGGTCTGATCAGCAGTCTTGGCCTGGGTGACATCGGCTGAGGACTCCTGATGGGCGATGGCTTCTTCTAAACGCTTTCGGGCGGCATCGGTATTTTGAACGAATTTAACCCCGAGCCCCCGATGGATGACCTTGGCCTCCGGCATATTCATATTTGACCACACCACTTCAGCATTCAGTGCCAAGCGATCTTGATTGGGAACCTCTATATGGATTCGAAGTTTTCCGTTTAAAGGCACCGGATCCTGGCAGACGACGAACGCCCCCCCGAGGCTGATATTTTTTAAGCGGACGTTGACAGACATCCGATCGATTTCCATTGTAGCCGACCAGGTTGCCGCTATCCTTGGGTGCCGGCGCTGATCCTTGCCACCCTTTACCTGAGCAGTGTTAATGGCCGCCGTGACCTGATCCTTACCCAGTCGACGTTTGATTACAGCGTGAAAGAACCAGAAGATGATCAGGCCGACAAATAAACCGGCCCCGAGGCCGATGCTGGTTATGATGATGCTGCTATCCATATCGCTTGATATTAACTATAGCATAAGCCGGTTTTGATTACCAATTCAAAAAAATATAGACAGACAGTAATATGGTGTGCTATATGACGGTTTTAAGCTTTCGTCACCGAGAGATTTATTAAAGGGAGGTAGACCATTGGGTAGTGTCGTCAAAAAACGTAGAAAAAAAATGAGAAAACACAAACACCGCAAACTTCTGGCCAAAACGCGCCATCAAAGGCGCAAGGGCAAATAAGTCTATCCGCGGCTCTGAGCTATGGCTTGAAAGCACCGTGCTGCTGGGCGGTGCTTTTTTATGCCCGGCAGACTAAAAACCTTTCAAATATTTTAAAAATTCTGAATCGGTCGAAAGCACCAGCGAACTATTCTGCCCCAGTGTCTCGCGATAAATCTCCAGCGTCTGAACAAAGGAGTAAAATTCAGGATCCTTACCGTATGCTTCCGCATAAATAATGGTTGCCTCAGCGTCGGCATTACCTTTAATTATCTGGGCCCGCTTGAACGCTTCGGATTCTATCTCCTGTAAATCTCTTTCTTTTTCGCCCAATATTTTCTGGGCCTCCCCCTTGCCCTCGGAGCGAAATTTTTCCGCAATCTGATTTCGCTCGGCAATCATGCGGCCGTAGACGGATTTTCTGACCTCTTCCACGTAGTTGATGCGCTTAATCTTGACATCGACCAGCTCGATGCCGAAAGGCGTTAGTTTCGGCTGGGCCTGCTCTAAGATGCCCTGGGTAATTTTCTGGCGGCCCACATCGATTTGAAAGTAGACTCGTGTTCTGCGTGTTGCGCTCTCAAGGCCGACCTCCTCTGTATCCAGTTCACGGTTGGAACTGCGCACCGCTTCGATCAGATGGTGAGAGGTAATGAAATTTCGAACCGCCGGGTCGATAATGTCATTCAACTTGCCGATTGCGCTAAAACGGTTGTTGACGGTTTGAAAGAATTTAACGGGATCCACAATTTTCCAGCGGGCAAAGGTATCCACCCAGATAAAGGTTTTATCCAGAGTCGGGATCTGTCCGGGGTCGCCATCCCATTCCAGCAAATTTTTGTTAAAGTAATTGGCCTTCTGGATGAATGGAATCTTAAACTTTAAACCCGGATCCGTTTTGGGCTGGCCTACAATACGGCCAAACTGCGTAATGACCACCTGCTCGGTCTCATCGACCGAGTAAGCGGCTCCGTAAACGATCAAGGCGATAATTGCCACGGGAATCAAAAAAATACTTTTCGTTTTCATTTTTCACCACTACTTTGCTGAACAGGGTTTAGCGATTGCCCCAGGTTGAGTAACGGCAACAGATTTTTCTGGTCGGAATCGACGATATATTTATGCCCCAGGTTGGGAAATGTTTGCTGGATAGTTTCAAGATAGAGTCGCCGCTTGGTGATATCTTGAGCTTTGATATACTCGTTATAAAGTGCCACGAACCGGTCGGCGTTACCCTTGGCGCGGTTCACCCGGTTCAAGGCATACCCTTCAGCCGCCCTCACCGTTCTTTCGGCCTGACCGCGGGCAGCCGGTATGGCCTTATTATAATCCTCTCTGGCCTGATAAATCATCTGCTCCTTTTCCTGCACGGCCTGGTTGACCTCGTTAAATGAAGGCTGTACCGGAGGCGGAACATTGGTTTTTTTCATTTCGATGGTCACAATATGGATGCCGGTTTCAGCCTGGTCCAGTTCGCCCTGCAAGCGACCTTTAGCTTCCACCGCAATTTCATCGCGTTTGCTGATGACTTCGTTGATGCTGCGATCACCGACTACCTGCCGCATGGTGGCTTCGGACATATCGCGCAGCAGTCGACGCACATCCAGGACTTTAAAAAGAAAGTCGAAAGGGTTTTTAATCCGAAACTGGACAATCCAGGGAACGATAGCGACGTTCAGATCACCGGTCAGCATCAGCGCTTCGCCTGTATTTTCAGTACCCGTTCTGAAACGGGAGGGCCTCACCTGGGGCGCTGAAGTCGTAAAGCCAAATTCCTCGGTTTGAATTTCACGCACATTGACCTTGGTGACATTCTCAATGCCAAGCGGCAATTTAAAATTTAAGCCCGGCTGTGTGGTGCGTGTATAGCGGCCGAATAACTGCACAACACCAACTTCATTTTGCTTGACGGTATAGACAGACGTCATCGCCAGGGCGACCAAAATGATGATCACAATGAACAACGGACCACCTGGAATTTTAACTTTTTTGATTTTCTCGACAAATTCGTCCATTTGCGGCGGTACACCACCACGGCCCTGTTGTTGCTGCTTTAGTTTTTCCCAATCCCAGCTCATAGCGTTTGATCCTTTGAATTTTCGTGTGGCTTTAAGCGACTGGCGCAAACTGAAACATTCAGGCGCACATGCTCAATTCTTGCAGCTTATTGCCGGGGCTTCTTATCTTTTCCGGTCAATAAAGCAGCTGCAAAATCCAATAATTCCTTAGTAAAATAAGTTACCCGCTCAATCAAGTCAAGCAAAAAGCTAACGAGGCGGCAACACAGAGGCGACGACAAGTCTCAAACCATTCGCAGCACTAAGACCCCTTGCAGCCAGGGGACACGCCGTAGAGAGTATTTTGTGGCAGGCCATTACACATTTTACAGCAGCGCTATCGCAGACGCGTTTATGGTTCAACAATAAAGAGAATTTTGATATAGTCTGAGAACAATGGAGGACCGAAACAAACGATCTGATTTTGTTCATATTGGAAACATCCTTGATGATGTTTTAAAATCCTACCGTAGCGAAGCTGATTCTGGACTTAAGGATGTATGGCATTTATGGGATGCGGCTGTGGGAGAGACGATCGCCCAGAATGCCCGGCCGGCAGCATTTAAAGGTAACCTTCTGATTGTGCATGTCAGCAACTCCACCTGGATCCACCAGCTGCAATTTTTGAAAAATGACCTTATATCCGCGCTGAACGCTGCTCTCGGCCAACCGCTTCTAATGGAGATAAAGTTTAAAATCGGACCCTTAAAATAGCGGAACGCTATTATCTCTCAGGTGTAAGGTGTCAGAAACGAATAGAGCAGCTGACACCTGAACACTGAAACCCGACAGCTGGTTTTCGAATTTTGACCGACATGAATCATCAAGAAACAGATTCGTTCTTTGACGGCAAACTTCTTGTTAAGCAGGACCCTGCCGGTTACCGTTTTTCGATCGACGCCATTTTAGTGGCTTCGCATGCCAGGCCGCGTGCAAAAGAACGCGTGCTTGACCTGGGTACCGGCTGCGGCATTATACCGCTGATACTCGCCTACCGCCGCCCGGATATTGCCGTATTTGGCATAGAGATTCAAAAAGAGCTGGCTCAAATGGCGCTCTCAAACGTCAATGCCAACCATTTACAAGATCAAATCACGGTGCTTTGTCGGGATATGCGCGAATTGAAACCGGATTCAATCGGCGGGCCGGTGGACCTGGTTGTTTGCAACCCACCTTACCATAGATCCACGGCCGGCCGCATAAATCCCGACCGGCAACGGGCCATTGCCCGGCATGAATTAAAAATCAATCTGACGGATATGCTTCAGACCGCCAAACGCATGTTGCGGACAGCCGGCCGTTTTGTTACGATTTACACCGCCGAACGCATGACGGATTTATTTGTTCAAATGCGGGCGAACGGGATTGAACCCAAATCGATGCGCACGATTCACGGGCAGCTGTCGGCCGAGGCCAGACTCATTCTGGTGAGCGGGGTAAAAGGAGCGCAACCCGGCACCCGACTGGATCCGCCGCTGATTGTTTATGATACCAGAGGGGATTATTCCCCGGAAATTCTAAAGATGTTCGAGCCTTGACAGTGTGATTTAAAGAGGTTATTCAGTACTACTTCTCATTCGATGAGTCTGTATGCCGGAAGGGTGGCCGAGCGGTTTAAGGCGGCGGCCTCGAAAGCCGTTGAGGGTCTTCAGGCCCTCCGTGAGTTCGAATCTCACCCCTTCCGCCATAAAATTACGGCGTAATTTTATATAAAAAATTTTGGAAAAATTTTTTGCGGAGAGATGTCCGAGTTGGCTGAAGGAGCACGACTGGAAATCGTGTGTGCTGCCAAAAGCGGCACCGAGGGTTCGAATCCCTCTCTCTCCGCCATTTTAGTTCTTGAAGCCAATTGGGGCTAGTTCTACATTATATCGTCTCAAATGGTTTAGCTTCAGATGTCAGTCAACTGGTTCAAAGGTTCAGCGTTCGAAGGTTCAGAGGTTGCATCGCAGAAGACGGAGGCCAGAGGTCAGATGACAGAGAACAGGGTTCATAAAAATGCCCCCTGCGTCTCGTTTTAACTTTTAACCGATCATCTGTTTTCTGCGACCCGTCAACTCAGAGCCCAGAACGGGGAACCCTGAACCTTGGAACCATAAAAAGGCAATTTACGATGTCCTATCTCGTACTTGCGCGCAAATACCGGCCCCAGACGTTCGATCAGGTTATCGAGCAGGGTCATGTGACCCGTACTTTAGGCAATTCGATTTCGTCCAATCGTGTGGCCCATGCCGTGCTTTTTTCAGGGCCCCGGGGAACCGGCAAGACCACTGTCGCCCGGATACTGGCCAAAGCAATGAATTGCAAGTCAGGACCGTTGGCGCTGCCCTGCAACCAATGCCGCTCCTGTCGTGAAATCACCTCGAGCCGTGCGGTCGACGTGTTTGAGATTGATGGGGCGTCCAATAACAGCGTTGATCAGGTCAGAGAGCTGCGCGACCATATCAAATATATGCCCGCCCACAGCGCTTATAAAATCTACATCATTGATGAGGTCCACATGCTCAGCATGCCGGCCTTCAACGCCCTGCTGAAAACGCTTGAAGAACCGCCGGCCCATGTTATGTTTATTTTTGCCACCACCGAGCCGCACAAGATTCCGATAACGATTTTATCCCGCTGCCAGCGTCACGATTTCAGGCGTATCAGTTTGAAATCGATCGTTGACCACATGAAAACCATCTGCCTTGAAGAACATTTTGAGATCCCGGAACAGAGCCTAATCCTCATTGCGCGCGAGGCCACCGGCAGCATGCGGGACGCTTTAAGCTTGCTGGATCAAGTCCTGTCGTGCTCTGAAGGTGAGGCCAGCCATGAGCAAGTCTTGGACATCCTGGGTGTCATGGATCGAAAATATGTTTTTGATCTGTGCGGCACCATCCTGCAGGGTGATGTCGGCGCAATCCTGAACATTCTTGATGATTGCTATAGCCGCGGCCATGATCTCAAGAAGCTATATGTAGACATACTGGAACATTTCCGGAATTTGCTGATCGTAAAACTGGGGCAAAACATTGAAAAGCTGGTTGATCTGCCTGCCAGTGAAATCGATCAGATGAGGACCCAAACAAGTGCCGTATCTGCCGGCGTTTTAAATCAGATACTGGACGATCTCTTTCGGGAGGAAGCGTCGATCCGTCTGGCCACCGATACCAAACTGGCGCTCGAGATGGCTTTTATACGCTTGGATCAGATAAAACCCGCTTTACCGATCGATGAGCTCATTGATAAATTAGAGCTGCTCAGGCAGGAAATTCATAAGCAGGCGGGACAGCGCTTGCCGCCGCGAACATCTGGCCAAGCACCGGTCGTATCCACCGGCGGGCGAGCAGCCGATGTGCAACAACCGGATGCGCTAACGGATCAGCAGCAGGCTGCAGCTGAAGTGCCTCCTGCTGCTGCGGGTCCCGCTTCTGATCTTACTGCGACCTGGCGGCAGCTCTATGATATTATTTGTAAAGAGAACCCTCCGCTGGGGGCGAGTCTGGCAAAATGTCGCCTGGCACGGGTGTCAGCTGATACCGTCGAAATCGAGGTGCTTGACAACGGCTTTACATTGAAAATGCTTGAGCGCGAAAAAAACAGGTCTGTTTTAAACAGGGTCTGTACAGCTTACTGGGGTGCTGAAAAGACGGTCGTGCTCCGCACCGCTGCCGAACCCGATACGGAAAGCCCAAAAAAAAAATCCCAAAATGAGCAGCACCTCAAGCAAAAAGCGTTGAGCCATCCGCTGGTGGCGGAGGCCATCGAAATTTTTGAGGGCAAACTCATTGATGTCAAATTACGCTAACAGCGAATTTTAAATATCAGGCTGAATAGGAGGTACTGGAATGAAAGGCATGGGCAATATGATGAAACAGGCCCAGAAGCTTCAGTCGCAGATGCTGAAGCTGCAGGAAGAAATGGCCGAAAAAACCGTGGAGACAACCGCTGGTGGCGGCATGGTAAAGGTCACCGCTAACGGCAAGCAGCAATTGGTATCCATCCAGATCGAAAAAGAGGTTGTGGATCCAGATGATGTGGAGATGCTCCAGGACCTGGTCCTGGCTGCCGTAAATGAGGCGCTGTCCAAATCCCAGGAAATGGTTGCGGCGGAAATGAGCAAGCTGACCGGTGGCTTGAATATCCCAGGTATTATGTAAGATAGGTTTAATTGGTTTGATTGGTTGAATGGGTTTAATTTGTTGTGCCCACTTGTGATGGTGCGCTGAAAGTAAGCCTCAACCAATCAAGAGATCACTTTATTGTAACCAATTGAACAAATAAAACAAACAAAACCAAAATAACAAAAATTCATATGAGCTACTACCCGCCATCGATACTAAATCTGATCAAGCGCATTGCTAAACTGCCGGGAATCGGCGAAAAAACCGCGGAGCGATTGGCCTTGCACATACTGCGCTCACCCCGCACCGAAGTTGAAAAGCTTTCCAACAGCATTATCGCAGCCAGAGAAAATATCCGCCTGTGCAAAAAGTGTTTTGGCCTCAGTGATGATGAAATCTGCCAGATTTGCTCGAATCCTGCCAGAGATGATGCGCTTTTATGCGTCGTCGAACAGCCGGCGGATATGGTGGCTATGGAAAAATCAGGTGCCTTCAACGGTCGCTATCACATATTGTCGGGAGTGCTTTCTCCGATGAACGGCATCGGGCCTGACGATATTCGCCTGGGCGAGTTGTTTGCCGAGATTGAGCGCGGTCGGATAAAAGAGGTTATACTGGCCACCAGTACAACGGTGGAAGGTGAGGCGACAGCTGCCTACATCAAAGAACGCCTGGATAACTACCCGCTCAAAATAACCCGGATTGCATCCGGTGTGCCGATCGGCGGTGATTTAAAATACGTGGATCAGCTGACGTTGAAAAAGGCCATGGAGAGGCGCCATGATATCTGAATTGCGCACACCGGATGAACTGTTTTCCTGCCAGCGCTGTGGGGACTGCTGCAAAGGCTATGGCGGAACCTATCTTACGGAATCAGATATTGAGCGCATTTGTCGCTATCTGGGAATGACGCGTGTGCGGTTTATGCGGGATGTCTGTCAGATGTCCGGGGACAAACCCCTGATAGCACAGGCTGAAAATGGATACTGCACATTATGGGACCAGCAATGCACGATTCATCCGGTTAAACCCCGAATGTGCCGACGCTGGCCCTTTATCGAAAGTATCCTGGTGGATGCCGGCAACTGGCATGCCATGGCGGCTACCTGCCCCGGCATGCGGGTCGACGTCAGTGACGATCAGATTCAAAATTGCGTACGTGCTGTTATCCAGAAAGGCAACGGCTTTATGATAAAATGAAAATGGAAGGATGCCTGAAGTCATTTGGCGCTTTGATTGTGGCGTAATGGAGTGATGGAAATAGATATCAACCGTTGATCCAGTGCTCCGGTATTCCAGCACGCCAAGTTGAATTAAAATTGAAAAGCGCCTGATGATGAGCCTTTATTCTGCTTAAAACTGACCAAGAAAAAACTGCCAAGACTTTGATCCCCTATGATCGGTATATTTGATTCAGGTGTCGGTGGACTGACTGTTGTCAGGGCAATTCTGGATAAAATTCCAGGATATGACATTGTTTACTTTGGTGATACGGCTCATACCCCGTATGGCACCAAAAGCGCTGAAACAGTGGTCGGTTATACCATCAACAATATTAAATTTCTGTTGCGTCAGGGCGCCAAGGTGATTGTAATTGCCTGCAATACGGCATCCAGTGTTGTCACCGGGCGAGATTTAAAGCCATTTGCGATTCCGATCTTCGAAGTGGTTACACCCGCAGTCACCCAAGCCCTGGAAGCTTCGACAGGTCTGAATTTTGGCATCATTGGCACCCGCGCAACCATCGCCAGCGGCCTTTATGAAAAAAAAATTCTGGCTAGCCGGCCGGCGGCCCGCATTCACTCGGTTGCCTGTCCGCTGCTGGTCCCTCTGGTTGAAGAAGGGTGGCTGAAAAAACGTGAAACGGCCATGATTGTAAAAAAATACCTTCAGCCGCTCAGGGCCCGTCAAATCGACACCCTGATACTGGGCTGCACCCATTATCCGCTCCTGAAAACGGTTATCCAGACAAAGATCGGAAAACGGGTTAAACTCATCGACTCTTCAATCTGCATCTCGGAAGGCATCAAACATTTCCTGGACAATCACCGCAACATCGAGCGGCAGCTGGGTCAAAACGATCATCTGTCGCTTTTTGTATCGGATGTGACCGATCAGTTCAAAAAGATCGCTCAATTGACACTGAAAACCAATATACGCTTTGAGTGCGTCAAAATTTAGATGCGCCGGCAATGCAACCATTGATCTAAAAGAAGGGCAATGAAGGACCAGGAGAAAACAAGGCAGCAGCTTATCCGGGAACTCATGGAACTGCGAGAGCAGGCGTGGCAATTAGAGTCACAGCATCGACGCGCCCGAAAAGAGCTCAAAGAAAGCCAGCAACAGCTGCAGCAAGCTCAAAAAATGGAAACGCTCGGCACCCTGGTCGCCGGGGTTGCCCATGAAATCAACAATCCGATTAATCTGATAATGTACAATTTGCCCCTGATTCAAAAAATCTGGTCCGATTTTCTACCCCTTTTGATTGAACGCAAAAAAGAGCTTCCGGACCAGAAATTTGGGGGATTCACCTATGACTTTTTGGAAGACAATTTGTC